>NZ_AKIU01000032.1:0-17491 GCF_000282675.1 Pantoea sp. GM01
GTAGGGAACTGCCAGGCATCAATTTAAGATCCGTTATCGGATCGTGACCTTCCCGGTGACGCGGAAAGGGCGAAACACCTGAAATCAGAACGATTTTCTGATGTCAGTACAGAATCGGTGGAGCGGTAGTTCAGTTGGTTAGAATACCTGCCTGTCACGCAGGGGGTCGCGGGTTCGAGCCCCGTCCGTTCCGCCACCCTAATTAGGGGCGTAGTTCAATTGGTAGAGCACCGGTCTCCAAAACCGGGTGTTGGGGGTTCGAGTCCCTCCGCCCCTGCCAGAAAATAATCCTTTGCTTCGGCAAAGGATTTTTTTTGTCCAAAATTCAGCAGTGAAATGAGTTTGAGTTTCACTGTGATCCACTCAAACTCTCCTCATTTATTATCTTATGGTGCCAATACAGGATATTTAAGCAGCTGGCGGATGTGACTCTGCTGATCGCTATTCTGCAGCCACACCGCATATAACGGTCGCACAGCGACTGGTGTATCTGGAATAACCATCAAATCACTATAAATTCCGTGCCAGAAATCAGGTAAAAATGCACACGCACCCGTGGTATGCAGTAATTCACGCGTAACATGTGCTGATGTGGTGGTTAATACTGGAACATCGTCGCTGGATAGATAACTTTCATGTTGATGAAAATCCGCGCCCCATTCCAGCTTAATGTAATCATACTTTTCACGCTTCTCAGTTTTCCGCGCTCGGAATAATGCGAGTGAGATATGGCCAATCTGCTGACTGGTTAACTCATCCATCTTTGGTGCTTCGGTGGTAATCAACAAGTCCAACTGACGTTCATGTAATTGCTTAACCAATAGATGTCGTTGGGCAATCCGTGCTTCAAGGTGAAGGCTCTCTCTGTTCTCATAAAGTGTTTGTAACCAAGGAGTTAAATAGGCTTCCCAAAGGGATGCGCTGCCTCCTATTGAAAGCTCGTGATGCTGCTGTGTGTGCGAAACTTCCTTTTTAGCCATCAACCACGTACTCATCAAGCTTTCGGCATAGGGTAATAAACGCTCACCTGCCGAAGTCAGCCGGATGTTATTACGGTGACGAGTAAAAAGATTAACGCCCAGCTGATTCTCCAGCTGACGAATGCGAAAACTAACGGCAGATTGCGTGAGGTAAAGCGCTTCAGCAGCACGCCCGAAATGACGCGTTCTGCTCACTTCGAGGAAAGTTTTCAGTAATTCCGTATCCACTGCATTCTCCCAAAAATTGTTTGTCGTACTGATTTAAATGTTTTGTTTTACACTCTGTCAAGCCTATCTAATACTCCGCGCCATAAATAGCACGGCCATATGAGAGTCAGGAGCGTGTAAAATGGCGGATAGCTTCGCAACAACGAATCGTTTCTTTGATAACAAACATTACCCACGTGGTTTTTCGCGTCATGGTGATTTCACCATTAAAGAAGCTCAGCTTCTGGAGCGCCACGGTTACGCCTTTAATGAACTGGATCTCGCTAAGCGTGAACCCACTACAGAAGAAGAGCGTTCATTTTTAGAAGTATGTCGTGGTCTTCGTGAGCCGCAAACGGAAGCTGAACGCGTATGGTCGAAATATACCGCACGTATCAAGCGTCCTAAGCGTTTCCACACGTTGTCTGGCGGGAAGCCGCAGATGGACACCGTGGAAGATTTCAGCGATAGCGATGATTAAGAATAGCGGGGCTTAAATAAGCCCCGTTTTTTATTCCAGATTTTTATGTAGATAGATCATTAAACGGTCAATGCTGCGATAACCCACCGCTTCCTGCAAATGATCCCGCTGAATCGACTCTTCACCTGCTAAGTCAGCAATTGTTCTCGCCACTTTTAGAATCCGCTGCCATGCACGCACTGAAAGTCCCAACGAATTCAATACCCCTTCCAGCCATTCAGCATCCTGCTGCTTTAACGGGCACCAGCGTAAAATCTCTGGGTTAGAGAGGTGGGCATTCACCTTGCCACTACGCGCTGTTTGGATCTCACGGGCCACAAGGACGCGACTCAAAACCTCAGCGCTGCTTTCGCTGACCTGATGTTTCTTACTTAACGATCCGCTCGGGAGAAGAGGGACTTCCAGCGAGAGATCAAAGCGGTCAAGAAAAGGTCCTGAAAGGCGATTGAGATAGCGCAAGACTTGTTGTGGAGAAGAGCGATTGTGGTTGCCCTGATAATGCCCGGTGGGGCTAGGATTCATTGCACCAATTAATTGAAAGCGCGCTGGATAGGTCACTTTAGCGCGGGTACGCGAAATGGCAATCTCACCTGACTCAATGGGTTCGCGTAACGCATCCAGCGTTTTGCGCTCAAACTCCGGCAGTTCATCAAGGAACAACACGCCGTTGTGCGCCAAAGAGATTTCTCCCGGGCGTGGTAGTGAACCGCCACCCACTAGCGCATACAATGAAGCACTGTGGTGAGGCGCTCTGAACGGCCGTTTACGCCACTGTTGATGCAGATTGCCACTGCTGACCAGACTGGCGATAGCGGCGCACTCCAGCGCTTCCTGGTCGTCTAACGGCGGCATGATTCCCGGCAGACGCGTCGCCAGCATCGTCTTACCGGTGCCCGGCGGTCCAATGAGTAATAGATTATGCCCACCCGCAGCTGTAATCTCGAGCGCCCGCCGGCCTTGATCCTGACCAATGATATCGCTGAGGTCTTGCTTCCCCTGCTCAATCGTATCGGGTTGATAGTGGGCGACAGTCAATGTTGTTTGGTTATGTAGAAAGGCGCAGATTTCGACCAGATGTTTGCCAACCAACGTCTCGCCTTGCTGAATCAATCCTACATCCTGTTGATTCTGTTCAGCTAACACCATTTGTCGGCCTGCTTGCAATGCTGCCATGGCTGCCGGAATAGCTGCCTGAACGCCACAGAGCGCGCCGTTGAGGGCTAACTCCCCCAGGAATTCATATTGCGCCAGTTTTGCGTCAGGAAGCTGCTCAGAGGCCGCCAGAATCGCGATAGCGATTGGTAGGTCATAGCGTCCGCCTTCTTTAGGGAGATCGGCAGGTGCAAGATTAATGGTGACGCGTTTCGCCGGGAAGGTGAATCCACTGTTGATAATCGCACTGCGCACCCGTTCTCTGGCTTCTTTAACCGTGGTTTCGGGCAGGCCAACCAATGTTAGGGCGGGTAAGCCATTACTGATATGTACTTCCACCGTCACCAGCGGAGCCTGCACACCCAGCGCTGCCCGCGTTAATACTTTTGATAAAGACATAACAGCTCCTTGTTGCCTTTATCATCTGTGCCCTAATGTGGTCGATCAAATACCAACGCGACATTTCCAGACCTCGACTCCTTACGTTCAGCAATAGTTGCAGTTGTTTCGCTGTAATTCGGAACCGCCTCTCAAACCACAAATGAAAATTACGCCGCGTGCGTAATGAATATTTATCACAAATGTAAATAACCTTTTACTTACAATGTGATAACGGACAGGCGCCAAAGTCGCTATAAAAAAATCCCATGAAAATTATTGTCAACATCATGCTAACTATGGTAACTCTGTAGGTATTACTTCGAACAATCGAAAAAACAAATTACACATGAAAGCCCTTCTACAAGTGATTAGCCTAGTCGTGATTAGCGTGGTGGTGATTATTATCCCACCGTGCGGGGCATCGCTTGGAGAAAGAAAGGCTTAAAAATCAAGTCTGGAATTCCAAAAACCCCCGCACCGAAAGGTCCGGGGGTTTTTTTTTAACCAGATGAAATATCAGCGAATCAGCGAGGAACAGATTATGAGCAGTAGCATAAAATTCTGTTGTTCCCCAAGGAATACAGGAGAATAACCATGACAGGTGCACAGTGGGTAGTTCAGGCTTTACGCGCGCAGGGTGTCGATACAGTGTTTGGCTATCCTGGCGGCGCAATCATGCCAGTGTACGACGCGCTCTACGATGGCGGCGTGGAACACCTACTGTGCCGTCATGAGCAAGGTGCGGTGATGGCGGCAATTGGTTATGCCCGCGCAACCGGGAAGACTGGGGTATGTATTGCGACTTCGGGCCCTGGTGCCACCAACCTGATTACAGGGCTGGCGGATGCGATGATGGATTCAATCCCCGTTGTGGCGATCACCGGTCAGGTCTCTTCCGCCTTCATCGGTACCGACGCCTTCCAGGAAATCGATGTTCTCGGTTTGTCATTAGCCTGCACCAAGCACAGTTTCCTCGTTGAATCCCTTGATGATTTACCTTCTGTCATGGCCGAAGCCTTCGCCATTGCCCAGGCGGGTCGCCCTGGCCCGGTGCTGGTCGATATCCCGAAAGACATTCAGGTCGCCAATGGCGAACTGACGCCGCACCTGCTGCCAGTGGAAGAAGAAGTGAGCCATTCCGCGCAACATATCGCGGAGGCGCGAGCCTTAATGGCGCAGTCCCACAAACCGATGTTGTATATCGGTGGTGGCGTAGGAATGGCGCAGGCGGTTCCAGCACTGCGCGCCATGGCGCAGGAAACCGGTATTCCGATGGTTTCCACTTTGAAAGGTCTCGGCAGCGCGGATGCCAGCAGCGATCTTTATCTGGGTATGCTGGGCATGCACGGCACCAAAGCCGCCAACCTCGCCGTGCAATCCTGTGATTTGCTGATTGCAGTGGGCGCGCGCTTTGACGACCGCGTCACCGGCAAGCTGGATACTTTTGCACCTCATGCCAGCGTCATTCACATCGATATCGATCCTGCCGAGCTGAACAAACTGCGTCGTGCACATGTCTCGTTGCAGGGCGATATGAATCAGGTGTTGCCTGCGCTCAGCATGCCGCTGCAGATTGATGGCTGGCGCAAAGAAGTGAGCGCGATGAAAAGCGAATTCGACTGGCGTTATGATCATCCAGGCGAAGCGATTTACGCGCCGTTGCTGCTGAAGCAGTTGTCCGATCGTAAAGCAGATAGCGCCGTGGTGACCACCGATGTGGGCCAGCACCAGATGTGGGCCGCTCAGCACATGAGCTTCACCGCTCCCGAAAACTTCATTACCTCTAGCGGCCTCGGCACCATGGGCTTTGGTCTGCCGGCGGCGATCGGTGCGCAAGTGGCGCGTCCTAAAGATACGGTAATCTGCGTGTCCGGCGATGGCTCAATCATGATGAACATTCAGGAGCTGGGCACCATCAAGCGCGGCAAGTTACCGGTGAAAATCCTGCTGTTGGATAACCAACGTCTGGGCATGGTGCGCCAGTGGCAGCAACTGTTCTTTGATGGTCGCTATAGCGAAACCATTCTTACCGATAATCCCGATTTCCTCACGCTGGCCAGCGCCTTTGATATTCCGGGCCAGCGCATTAGCCGTAAAGATCAGGTCGACGCCGCCCTCGATGCTCTGCTGAACAGTGAAGGTCCTTACTTCCTGCATGTTTCTATAGATGAGCATGAAAACGTCTGGCCATTGGTACCACCGGGTGCCAGCAACGCAAACATGATGGAGAGAACCGCATGAATCAGCATCAATTGTCTATCGAAGCCCGCTTTCGTCCTGAAATATTGGAGCGCATTTTGCGTGTCGTGCGTCACCGCGGCTTCCAGGTGTGTGCGATGAATATGGCCTCCGCGGTCAATGCCGGGAACATTAATATCGAAATGACCGTTGCCAGCCAACGCTCTGTCGATTTACTGTCTTCGCAGTTAAGCAAACTTATGGATGTCGCTTGCGTCGAGATCCAACAACAGACAACACAACAAATCCGCGCTTAGTCGCCAAAGGAAAAAAGCAATGAGTACGAAGAAAGCAGACTTTATTTGGTTCAATGGGGAGATGGTTAAGTGGGAGGACGCCAAGGTTAGCGTGATGTCTCATGCACTGCATTACGGTACTTCTGTGTTTGAAGGCGTGCGTTGCTACGACTCACACAAAGGCCCAGTGGTGTTCCGTCACCGTGAGCACATGAAGCGTCTGCATGAATCCGCCAAAATTTATCGTTTCCCGATTAAAGCCAGCGTTGATGAACTGATGGAAGCGTGCCGCGAAGTGATCCGCGTGAACAAACTGAAAAGCGCTTATATCCGTCCGCTGGCCTTTGTGGGTGACGTGGGTCTGGGTGTAAACCCGCCAGATGGCTACACCACCGATGTAATCATCGCCGCCTTCCCATGGGGTGCTTACCTGGGCGCTGAAGCGCTGGAAAACGGCATCGACGCGATGGTTTCTTCGTGGAACCGCGTGGCACCAAACACCTTGCCGACCGCCGCAAAAGCGGGTGGTAACTATCTCTCCTCGCTGCTGGTGGGTAGCGAAGCACGTCGCCACGGCTATCAGGAAGGTATCGCCCTCGACACCAATGGCTATATTTCAGAAGGTGCTGGCGAAAACTTGTTCGAAGTGAAAGATGGCATTCTGTTCACGCCACCGTTCACCTCTTCAGCGCTGCCGGGCATCACGCGTGACGCCATCATCAAGCTGGCGCAAGACATGGGTATCGAAGTGCGTGAGCAGGTGCTGTCGCGCGAATCCCTGTATCTGGCAGACGAAGTGTTCATGTCTGGTACTGCAGCGGAGATCACTCCGGTGCGCAGCGTCGACGGCATTCAGGTCGGCGAAGGTAAACGTGGTCCGGTCACCGGCCGTATCCAGAAGGCATTCTTTGGCCTGTTTACTGGCGAGACGGAAGACAAGTGGGGCTGGTTGGATCCGGTTAACGCATAACGCGCTTTTTTGCGGGTGTCAGATGACGCCCGCAACCTTATTATTACTGGAGTAAATAGAGCATGCCTAAGTACCGTTCCGCCACCACCACCCATGGACGTAACATGGCCGGTGCCCGTGCCCTGTGGCGCGCGACAGGAATGACCGACGACGATTTCGGCAAGCCGATTATCGCCGTGGTCAACTCATTCACCCAATTCGTACCGGGCCACGTGCACCTGCGCGATCTAGGCAAACTGGTTGCCGAGGAGATCGAAGCAGCAGGCGGTGTGGCTAAAGAGTTCAACACCATTGCGGTGGATGATGGTATCGCCATGGGTCATGGCGGCATGCTGTATTCACTGCCTTCACGTGAGCTAATTGCCGATTCAGTGGAGTACATGGTTAACGCGCACTGCGCCGACGCCATGGTCTGTATCTCCAACTGCGACAAAATCACCCCGGGCATGCTGATGGCGGCACTGCGCCTCAACATTCCGGTGATCTTTGTCTCTGGCGGCCCGATGGAAGCCGGTAAAACCAAACTGTCCGATCAAATCATCAAGCTGGATCTGGTGGACGCAATGATTCAGGGTGCCAACCCGAACGTCAGCGATGCCGACAGCGATCAGATCGAACGTTCCGCTTGTCCAACCTGCGGTTCCTGTTCCGGGATGTTCACCGCCAACTCCATGAACTGTCTGACTGAAGCGCTGGGCTTGTCGCAGCCGGGTAACGGTTCACTGTTGGCAACGCACGCCGATCGTAAAGAGCTGTTCATTAATGCCGGTAAGCGCATCGTTAGCCTGACCAAACGCTATTACGAGCAGGATGACGACAACATGCTGCCGCGTAACATCGCCACCAAGGCGGCGTTCGAGAATGCGATGACGCTGGATATCGCCATGGGCGGTTCCACTAATACCGTTCTGCACCTGCTGGCAGCGGCGCTGGAAGGCGAAATCGACTTCAATATCTCTGATATCGATCGCTTGTCTCGTAAAGTGCCTCAGCTGTGTAAAGTGGCGCCAAGTACGCCGAAATATCATATGGAAGATGTGCACCGCGCGGGTGGCGTTATCGCCATTCTCGGTGAGCTGGATCGTGCCGGTCTGATCGACACCAGCGCGCGCAACATTCTGCAGCAGAGCATGCGTGAGACCCTCGATCAGTACGACATCATGCTGACCAAAGATCAGGCCGTGAAGGATATGTTCCGCGCCGGACCTGCCGGTATTCGTACCACCAAGGCATTTTCGCAGAATTGCCGTTGGGACACGTTGGATGACGATCGCAGCGAAGGCTGTATTCGTACGCGCGAGCACGCTTACTCACAAGATGGCGGCCTGGCAGTCCTTTACGGCAATATTGCAGAAGATGGCTGTATCGTAAAAACCGCCGGCGTAGACAAAGAGATCCTCACCTTCACAGGCCCGGCCAAAGTGTACGAAAGCCAGGACGATGCGGTTGAAGCGATTCTTGGTGGCAAAGTGGTGGCCGGTGACGTGGTGGTTATCCGCTACGAAGGGCCGAAAGGCGGGCCGGGCATGCAGGAAATGCTCTATCCAACCACCTATCTCAAATCGATGGGCCTCGGCAAAAGCTGTGCATTGATCACCGATGGTCGTTTCTCTGGTGGCACCTCCGGTTTGTCGATTGGTCACGCCTCTCCGGAAGCGGCGAGCGGCGGCACCATTGCGCTGGTGAAAGATGGCGACATGATTGAAATCGATATCCCGAACCGTGGCATCAAACTGGCGGTGCCGGATAACGAACTGCATGCCCGTCGTGAAGAAGAGCAGGCGCGTGGCGAAGCGGCCTATACGCCGCACGGCCGTGTGCGTGAAGTCTCCTTTGCCCTGCGCGCCTATGCATCACTCGCGACCAGCGCTGACAAAGGCGCGGTGCGCGATAAGTCCAAGCTGGGAGGCTAACCGATGGCTGAGTCTCAACCGCTACCCGCGTCGCCAAACGGCGCGGAATATTTGCGCGCCGTGCTGCGCTCACCGGTGTATGAAATTGCCCAGGTGACGCCGCTGCAGAAAATGGAAAAAATATCATCGCGTCTTGGCAACACCATTCTGGTGAAGCGTGAAGATCGTCAGCCGGTGCACAGCTTCAAGCTGCGCGGGGCGTACGCGATGATAGCTGGGCTGAATGAAGAGCAAAAAGCGCGCGGCGTGGTGACGGCTTCGGCCGGTAACCATGCGCAGGGCGTGGCGCTCTCGGCCAGCACGCTTGGCATCAAATCACTGATTGTGATGCCGTTGGCCACGGCAGACATCAAGGTTGATGCAGTACGCGCATTTGGCGGTGAGGCTTATCTTTTTGGGGCCAATTTCGACGAGGCAAAAGCCAAGGCGATTGAGCTGTCTGAACAGCAGGGTTACACCTTCGTACCGCCGTTTGACCATCCGGCGGTCATCGCTGGACAGGGCACGTTGGCGATGGAACTGCTGCAACAGGATGCGCATCTCGATCGCGTCTTCGTGCCGGTTGGCGGCGGCGGTTTGGCGGCGGGCGTTGCCGTGTTGATCAAGCAGCTGATGCCACAAATCAAAGTGATCGCCGTGGAGTCGGAAGATTCAGCCTGCCTAAAGGCGGCGCTGGAAGCCGGTGAGCCGGTAGATTTGCCGCGCGTCGGCTTGTTTGCCGAGGGCGTGGCGGTCAAACGCATTGGTGATGAAACCTTCCGCCTGTGTCGTGAATATCTCGACGACATCATCACGGTGGATAGCGATGCGATTTGTGCGGCAGTAAAAGACCTGTTCGAAGATGTGCGCGCGGTAGCGGAACCTTCGGGTGCGCTGGCGCTGGCGGGTATGAAGAAGTATATCCAGCAGCATGACATCAAAGGCGAGCGCCTGGCACACGTACTGTCAGGTGCTAACGTCAACTTCCACGGCTTGCGCTATGTCTCTGAGCGTTGCGAACTGGGTGAGCAGCGTGAAGCGCTGCTGGCGGTGACGATTCCAGAGCAGCAGGGCAGTTTCCTCAAGTTTTGCCAAACCATCGGCGGACGTTCGATCACCGAGTTCAACTATCGCTACGCGGATGCGGATAACGCCTGCATTTTCGTCGGCGTGCGCTTAACGCGCGGGCTGGAGGAGCGCAGTGAGATCATCAGCCAGCTGAATGAAGCCGGTTATCGTGTGGTGGATCTCTCGGATGATGAGATGGCCAAGCTGCACGTGCGCTACATGGTAGGCGGACGTCCATCGAAGCCGCTGCGCGAACGCCTGTTTAGCTTTGAATTCCCGGAAGCACCGGGCGCGCTGCTGAAGTTCCTGCAGACGCTCGGCGCACACTGGAATATCTCGCTGTTCCACTATCGCAGTCACGGCACCGATTACGGCCGGGTACTGGCGGCCTTTGAAGCTAACGAGCAAGAGCCGGATTTCGAAACCCATCTCACCGCGTTGGGTTACGAATGGCACGACGAAGCGAACAACCCGGCGTTTCGTTTCTTCCTCGCCGGGCAATAATCATAGCTGGTGCCAGAACGCATTGATAAGCGGCTCCCCGAGCCGCTTTTTTTGTACGCACACGCCAAGCTCCAGCGGCGCGACAGATTCCACATTCTCCAGCGTTAACACGCGATTGCGCACCGGTTCCGGACTGTTCTCCAGCACCACATCCGGCAGCAGCGCAATGCCACAACCCAGCGCCACCATTGAAACAATCGCCTCGTGTCCCGAAACCGTGGCGTAAATCTGTGGATTGGGGATGCGCTGGCGGCGGAACCATAAATCAATACCGCGGCGCGCAGGCCCTTGTTCCGGCAGGATAAACGGGATTTGCGCCCAATCAGGCTCGTCCTGCGTTGCCTGGCTGCGCACCGGACAAGGCAGCGCCGGGGCAATCAGCACCAGCGGGATCAACCCCAGTGGCGTAAAATCTATGCTGGCGGGCAGCGATTCGGGACGACCGGCAATGGCGAGATCGGCATCACCGGACTGCACCATCTCAATCGCATCGGCGGCGTCACCGGTGGTGAGTTTGATCTCTACCTGCGGATGTTCGGCGCGGAAGCGGTCGAGAATCGGCGGCAGATGGCTGTATGCGGCCGTCACCGAGCAGAACAGGCGCAGCTCGCCGCTCAGTGACGGGCCGTTTAGATCCATCACATGGCGCAGCTGCTGATATTGCAGCAACGTCTGCTGCGCAAACTGGCGCAGGCGCTCACCGGCTTCGGTCAGCGTGACGGTGCGGTTATCACGCAGGAACAGCGCGTGACCGACATCCTCTTCCAGGCGCTGAATCTGGCGTGAAAGGGTCGATGGGCTGACGTGCATGGCGCGTGCGGTGCGGCCAAAGTGGCAGCTTTCAGCCAGATGAAGGAAGAGCTTCAGGTCTCGTAAATCCATGCGCGTATCGCCTCAACGTTGTGTTGCAAATTTTGCAATGTGACCTTGCTAATATATCAATTTAAGCAACGGATTTCCTGTCATATGATGGGGTCATTCGCGGCGTAGTTCACATCGCCGTTACTGAACAAAAACAAACACAACATCTAACCGGAGTACCCATGGCTAATTACTTCAACACACTGAATTTGCGCAACCAGTTAGCGCAGCTGGGAAAATGTCGTTTCATGTCACGCGACGAATTCGCTGATGGCGCTAGCTTCCTGAAAGGCAAGAAAGTGGTCATCGTTGGCTGTGGTGCTCAGGGTCTGAACCAGGGCCTGAACATGCGTGATTCTGGCCTCGACGTGGCCTATGCCCTGCGTGCTGAAGCGATTGCTGAGAAGCGTGCCTCTTTCCGCAAAGCAACCGATAACGGTTTCAAAGTCGGCACTTACGAAGATCTGATCCCGCAGGCCGATCTGGTAGTAAACCTGACGCCAGACAAACAGCACTCAGCGGTAGTTCAGGCCGTTCAGCCGTTGATGAAAGATGGCGCTGCGCTGGGTTACTCGCACGGTTTCAACATCGTTGAAGTGGGCGAAACCATTCGTAAAGACATCACCGTAGTGATGGTGGCGCCGAAGTGCCCAGGTACGGAAGTGCGTGAAGAGTACAAACGCGGTTTCGGTGTGCCGACGCTGATCGCGGTTCACCCGGAGAACGATCCAAAAGGCGAAGGCATGGCGATTGCGAAAGCCTGGGCTGCAGCCACCGGCGGCGACCGTGCTGGCGTGCTGGAATCTTCTTTCGTTGCAGAAGTGAAATCTGACCTGATGGGTGAGCAGACTATCCTGTGCGGTATGCTGCAGGCCGGTTCTCTGCTGTGCTTCGACAAGCTGGTGGCTGAAGGTCACGACGCGGCTTACACCGAAAAACTGATTCAGTTCGGCTGGGAAACCATCACCGAATCACTGAAGTTCGGCGGCATCACGCTGATGATGGATCGCCTGTCTAACCCGGCGAAAATCCGCGCTTACGCGCTGTCTGAGCAGCTGAAAACCATCATGGCGCCGCTGTTCCAGAAGCACATGGATGACATCATCTCTGGCGAATTCTCCTCAGGCATGATGGCTGACTGGGCTAACGACGACAAAAACCTGCTGACCTGGCGTGAAGAGACCGGCGCAACGGCATTCGAAAACGCGCCGCAGTTTGAGGGCAAAATCGAAGAGCAAGAGTACTACGACAAAGGTGTGGTGATGGTTGCGATGGTGAAAGCAGGCGTTGAGCTGGCCTTCGAAACCATGGTTGATGCGGGCATCATTGAAGAGTCGGCTTACTACGAATCACTGCACGAGCTGCCGCTGATTGCCAACACCATCGCCCGTAAGCGTCTGTATGAAATGAACGTGGTTATCTCTGATACCGCAGAATACGGTAACTACCTGTTCTCCTTCGCCGCGGTTCCATTGCTGAAAGAGTTCATGACCACGCTGCAGCCGGGCGATCTGGGCAAAGCGATTGAAGGCACGCAGGTTGATAACGCACAGCTGCGCGACGTCAACGAAGCGGTACGCCAGCATCCAATCGAATCAGTAGGCCGCAAACTGCGTGGCTACATGACCGATATGAAACGTATCGCTGTCGCTGGCTAAGCCACGCGCGACACAGTTTTCAGCACAATAAAAAACCCCGGCTTGCCGGGGTTTTTTTTAATTAGTGCTCGCTGTTGCTCTATGTATGTACTCGCTGTCCCCCATCCCGGCCTTCCCCCGCAAGCGGGGGAAGGAGACGCTGCCACATGCAGCTTCAGAACTAACATATGGCAGCATCTTCCTCCCCCATTCATGGGGGAGGACCGAGGAGGGGGACAGCAAGCACATACGAACCAGAGTACAGCACCGCTCAATCACACCGCTTCATACAGCGTCTGATTGCGCGTCTCTTTACAGGCAATCAGCGCGATCAGCGTCAGCACCGCCATTGAAGCCAAATAGAAACCCACCGCCTGCAAACCGTAGTTCGCATTCAACCAGGTGGCGATATACGGCGCCACGGATGCACCAAGAATCGACGACAAGTTGTAAGAGAAAGACGCGCCGGTATAGCGCACTTCGGTCGGGAACAACTCCGGCAGCAGCGCGCCCATTGGACCAAAGGTTAGCCCCATAATGCTTAAGCCCAGGATCAGGAAGCCCATTACCAGCACCTGAGAACCGGAACCCAGCAGCATTGGGAACATCAGTGCGAAGGCGATAATCATCAGCGTAATGGTGATCATGGTTTTACGACGGCCAAAGCGATCGGCCAGCAGACCGGCAATCGGTACCATCACACCAAAACCAATCACCGCCACCATCAGCATCCACAGGAAGCTGTTACGCGAATAGCCAAGGCCGGCCGGCGCGGGCGCGGTACCGTAGCTCATTGAGTAGACGGTCATAATATAGAACAGCGTATAGGTGGCCAGCATGATGAAAGTGCCAAGAATCGTCGCCGTCATATGCTTGCTCAGCAGCGTGCCAATCGGCATTTTTACCTGCTTATTCTCTTTCTGCACTTTGGCGAACACGGGGCTTTCATGCAGCGAAACGCGTACATACAGGCCAATCAACACCAGCACCGCAGAGAGAATAAACGGCACGCGCCAGCCCCAGTTCATGAACTGCTCATCGGTCAGCAGCCATGAAAGCAGCAGGAAAGTACCGTTAGCGAAGAAGAAGCCAATCGGCGCGCCAAGCTGTGGGAACGAACCATAAAGCGCGCGTTTCTTCGCCGGCGCATTCTCGGTAGCCAGCAGGGCTGCACCGCCCCATTCTCCGCCTAGGCCAAGACCCTGACCAAAACGTGCCAGCGCCAGCAGCAGCGGAGCAGCCACACCAATCGTTTGATAGCTCGGCAGCAAACCAATCAGCACCGTCGAAACGCCCATAGTCAGCAGCGATGCGACCAGTGTGGCTTTACGACCGACGCGGTCGCCAAAGTGGCCAAATACGGCAGAACCAATTGGACGCGCAACAAAGGCGATAGCGAAGGTCGCCAGCGACTGTAGCGTGGCGACGGTAGGATCGCCCTGCGGGAAGAAGATGTGCGGGAAAATAATCACCGCGGCGGTGGCATAGATATAGAAATCGAAGAACTCAATGGCAGTGCCGACCAGCGATGCCACAACCACTTTGCCACGTGAATTAACCGGCGTTTCGTCGTGTTTTTTGTCGAGTGTTTCTGTGATGGAGGCTTGCATAAGTGTTTCTTAATTGTAAATGTAGACAGAGAATCTTACGCACCTGGTTTGCGGCATTCAATGGCGAAAAACCGCGTCAGACCGGGCTTTTTCGTCGAATAAGTGGATAATTTCTGAGTTGCAGCGATCAATGGCGGATGGGAACGGGAAGTGTCACTTTTTTGGCGGGAATCTCTGCAAAAGGGCCAAATTAAAGTGACCCTTCAGCGTTTCCTGCTGGTTTTTGCGGAAAAAATAGCCAGCAGGAAACATTTTTAGCTAGTACGGCATTTGTAACAATCCCGTCAGCTTATTTTGCCTGATGCGGCTGCGGCATCTCTTTATCATCTTTGTATTTCGCCGTAGCGATCCACGCCGCGCAGAACAGTGTCAAACGCGCAAAGAAGTAGAAAAACGCCATCAAGCCAAGCACCGAACCAAAAGCCGCGCCAGACGGCGAGGTTGCCAGCTTCGGCAGCGTCAGCGTCATAACAAACTTGATCACCTCAAAGCCAATCGCCGCCAGCAGCGTGCCGCGGAACAGCGCTTTTTTACGTGGCTTGTGGCGCGGCAAAATCCAGAAGATCCACAGGAACAGCAGATAGTTAGCGAAGATGGAGATCGACAGCGCAATCACCGTCATCGCCGGACGCAGCCACTCAATATCCTCCAGCCCCAGCGCATTAACGATGGCCGCCTGCGCCGCACCGGCAATCGAGGTCAGCGACAGCGTAATCACCAGCGCAAACATCAAACCGAGCAGCGACAGCAGATCGCGCGCGTACTTCTTCCAAAACTTCTCCTGATCGTCTGGCTTACGTTCCCAGACGTCGCGCGACTGGGCACGCACCGCTTCACGCAGATTGCCCATCCAGTTGATGCCGGAGTAAAGCGCCAGCAGCAAACCGGTTATTCCCACCGTGGCACGCTGCTGAATCGCGGTATTCACCGTGTTCTTCAGCGTAGTTGCCAGCGTCGGATCGCTGATGCTGTTAACGATTTTGTTGATCAACTCGGTGAGCAAATCCTGATTCGACGCCAGCACAAAGCCGACCGCCGCAAAGGAGACCATCAAAATCGGTATCAGGGAGAGAAAGGAGAAGTAGGTGATGGCTGCACCAAACTGGCTGCCGAGGCGATCGTTAAAGCGTTCCAGCGCGCGCATAAAGTGCGCCACCGCCGGAATCGCCTGAAACCAGGCGGCGAAGCGCGACACATTTTGGATTGAGCCATCCACGGTTTTATTGCCGGTTTTAATATCAATCAGCGGCTTGGTTTCTGCCTCAGCCGCTGTCTCTTTA
The DNA here is from genome assembly GCF_000282675.1 of Pantoea sp. GM01. Lineage (NCBI taxonomy): Bacteria > Pseudomonadati > Pseudomonadota > Gammaproteobacteria > Enterobacterales > Erwiniaceae > Pantoea > Pantoea sp. GM01. The sequence goes on from NZ_AKIU01000032.1 coordinate 15,498, forward strand.
GGGGTTTTGTCCGTCATAGACGATAGTTATCCTGTTCACTGCGAAAATACAATTATAGCGTCTTATGTCACATACTCTTGTAGGACTTGGCTGAGCCACTCCATAAACACCCGCACGCGGCGCGCCACGTTACGGCGATGCGGATAAAGCAGCGAGATCGGCATCGGTTTAGCAGGGAAGTGATGCAGCACTTCAACCAGCTTTCCTGATTCCAGCAGCGGCTGTACGCCAATCGCCGGCACCTGAATAATGCCGAGCCCGGCCATACACGCGGCGCGATAGGTTTCAGTACTGTTTACCGTCACCACGCCACCGGTTTGAATGTAATGACACTGTTTGCCATCGAAATACTCAAAACCTTGCGAAGGCTGCCCAAGCTGCTGGCTGTAATGCACCATCGCGTGTTGCGACAGATCTTCCAGCCGCACCGGCATGCCGAAACGGGAAAGGTAGTCGGCGCTGGCGCAGTTAATCAAGGCGTGCGAGCCAATTTTTCGCGCAATCAGGCCGGAATCTTTCAGCTCACCCACGCGTACCACGCAGTCAAAGCCTTCACGTATCACATCCACCTGGCGGTCGCTGCTGCTCAGCTCAATTTCGAGCCCAGGATAGTGCTGCAAAAACTCCGGCAGACGCGGCAACACAAAGCCGGTCGCCATCGCCACCGACATATCCACCCGCAGCTTGCCGCTTAAGGTGCCGGGATCGTGCTGGAACAGGCTGTCCATGTCGTCGAGCATCGACAACAAATCGAGGCAGCGATCGTAATAGACCAAACCATCCTGCGTCAGATGCACGCGGCGCGTGGTGCGATGCAGCAAGCGCGTACCCATTTGATTTTCCAGCGCCTGAAGCTGGCGCGATACGCTGCCTTTCGGTAACCCCAGACTTTCTGCCGCGCGGGTAAAACTGCCCATTTCGGCCACCCGCACAAACACCTGCATTGCGTGAATTTTATCCATGTTGTGCACCGATTGTTGTTGTTAGTGAAACAGTGCTGCGTATTCCTCTGCGTTTATAGATCAATTATTCGCGAATATCCTTATCCGGTGTTCAATTTTCCAACTGGAGCGAAACATGAGTCATAAAATTGCATTGATTACCGGCGGAAATCGCGGTTTAGGTAAGAATGGGGCGCTGAAACTGGCCGCCAAAGGCACCGATATCCTGTTTACCTATCGCGGTCATGCGGATGAAGCACAGGCGGTGGTGCAAGAGATTGAAGCGCTGGGCGCGCGTGCGGTGGCGCTGCAGCTGGATGTTGGCGACACCGGTCAGTTCGACGGCTTCGTGGCGCAGGTGAAAGAGGCGCTGCAAAAAACCTGGCAACGCGACAACTTTGATTATTTAGTGAACAACGCCGGCCACGGTCACTACAAGCTCTTCGCTGAGACCACAGAGGATGAGTTTGATGCGCTGGTGAATGTGCACTTCAAAGGGCCGTTCTTCCTGACGCAAAAACTGTTGCCGCTAATCATCGATGGTGGACGCATCCTGAATATCTCCAGCGGCTTAACCCGATTGACGCTGCCAGGTTCGGGCACTTACGCCGCAATCAAAGGGGCGATGGAGGTGTTAACCCGTTATCAGGCGAAGGAGCTGGGCGAGCGTCATATTCGCGTCAACATTCTGGCACCTGGCGCGATTGAAACTGACTTTGGCGGCGGTCGCGTGCGTGATACCAAAGATCTCAACGATCATATCGCCTCGGTTACCGCGCTGGGCCGCGTCGGCTTGCCGGATGATATCGGTGATGCGATTAGCGCGATTCTCAGCGATGAAACCGGCTGGATTACCGCACAACGCATTGAAGCCTCAGGCGGCCAGGCACTGTAATCGGTAGGGTCGCCATTCATGGCGTAATGCTCGCCAGTTAAGTAGCGTACTGGCTCCGCGGGGGTTCCGCCCGCTAAGCATATGGCAGTTTCAGAATGTGTGAAGCAGGCGGCCAGGCGTCCTCTGCTCGGTCGCCGCACGGCATAGATGAAACTGCC
>NZ_AKIU01000033.1:0-91591 GCF_000282675.1 Pantoea sp. GM01
CGCCGGCTTCACACATTCTGAAACTGCCATACGCTTAGCGGGCGGAACCCCTGCGATGCCAGTACGCTGCTTAACTGACGAGCATTACGCCATTTATGGCGACCGAAACATCACAAGCGTGACTGCACGCCCGGCAGCTGTTTCAACCGCTGCCAGCCGGCTTCGACTTCCTCTGGCACCTCAACGTGACCGAGGAAACCTTTGCCGCGCGGCCCGTAACCACTTTCGTCGTCACGCAGGCGCTGGATTTCCCCCATCAGCAGCGACAGAAAACGCTCCATCGACCACAAGCCCTGCGGCGGCGCGCCGATAATACGCAGCATGCCCGCATCCATCATCACCTGGGGCTTAAACACCGGCCAGCTGATAAATTCCGGTGCATCTGCGCGATCGCGCCATTGGTAGCGGAAGGTTTCCCAGGTGCGACGCTGCATCAGCGGATCCTGCACCAGCAGCACGCGCTGCGGCTGCCAGTTGTGCTCATCCAGTAATGTCTGGCTGAAGGCGGCGTTTTCGCCACAGTTACGCGATGCGGTTTCCAGCAGCAGCTGATCGTCCGGCAGCGCGGCGAATACGCGTGCTACGTCTGCCAGCAAGGCGGCTTCGCTTTTATCGTTGCTGTCGATTTGCCGATACAGCGGATGTGCCGCCAGCATCTCCGTCAACAGCGGCGTTGAGTGGCCGATACCCCCGCTGATTAGCAGCGGCAGCTGATACTTTTTCGCTACGGCAATCACCGCTTCCACATTCGGCAGTACCGCGTGACCAGCTAAAATCGCTAAATCGATATCGAGCGTGCCGTCGGCAGGCATGTGATCCAGTGCCAGCCAGGCCGCCAGGGTGTTGATATCCTGAATCTGATCGTTGTTGAGCTGCATCCCATTCTCCTCACGTTTCCTCTGGCAGTGTAGCGGCTTAAGCGCGCGGCAGCAGGGAAAAATTTGCTACACTCGCCGCTCAATCTTCAGGAGAGATCAATGACTGCGCGTTCCGTAACCCTTGACGATGTCGCTCATCTGGCTGGGGTTTCCTATCAAACCGTTTCCCGCGTACTTAACCATTCTGAGCAGGTTTCGCCGCGTACCCGCGCCAAAGTGGAAGCGGCGATGCAGCAGCTCAACTATGTGCCAAATCGCGTAGCGCAGCAGCTGGCGGGGAAAAACACCCGCACTTTGGGTCTCGCCACCAGCGATTTGGCGTTGATGGCACCGGCGCAAATTGCTTCGGCAATTCAGCAACGTGCCGCGGCGCAGGGCTATCATCTGGTGATCGCCATGGCGAATGCGGGCAGCGCGCCGCAGGATACGGTCAACGAGCTGCTGGCGCAGCGGGTTGATGCGCTGCTGATTAATCTGCCGCTGGATGCGGAGCAAGCGGCGCAGATTCAGCTGCAGTGCGATCGCAAACCGGTGCTATTTCTTGATGTTGAGCGCCACGCCGCAGTCGCGCAGTGCCAATATCAGAGCGAATCTGGCGCGCAGCAGGCGGTGGATCATCTGGTAGCGCTCGGCCATCGGCAGATAGGCGTGTTGAATGGCCCCGCCAGTTCCGCTTCAGCCCGCGCGCGCTATGCGGCGTGGCAGCAGGCGCTGGCCGCACACCAGCTGGCGCCCTGCTGCGTGCTGAGCGGCGACTGGAGCGCGGCATCCGGTTATCAGGCACTGCTGACGCAGTTGCCCGATCGGCTGCCACAGGCGCTGCTGGTTGCTAACGATCAGATGGCGCTCGGCGCGATGCGTGCCCTGCATCAGCACGGCGTGAAGATCCCCGCAGAGATTTCGCTGATTGGCTACGACGACACGGCAGAAAGCGCGTGGTATCAGCCCCCGTTAACCACCGTGCGTCAGGATTTGCAGCAGTTAGGCGCGGTCAGCGTCGAGCGATTACTGGCGCAGTTGGAAGGCGGCGATGCCGCTGAGAAAACGCTGGAGACCGAGCTGGTGCTGCGTGAGACCACGGCGGCACCGCAGCAGGATCGGGTGAATGTGACGGAGATTGCACAGCAGCTGCAGGCGCTGGCGCGTCAGCTGTTACGTTGAGCGGGATGCAGAAATAAAAAAGGTCGTCATAAATGACGACCTCAGTGTGGAAGCTAAAACGAGAATTACTGCGGTTTAGGCTCGCCCATCGCTTTCAATTTCTTCGACAGCTCGCGACGCTCTTTAGAGAGGTCAGCGTTTTTGATGATGTACTCATCCACGCGGTCTTCATAGTCCACACGCATGCTGGCGATGATTTCCTGAACCGCCTCAATGCTCATGCCGGGCTTGATGTATTCACTCAGGTTGTCCAGCAGCAACACACGTTTCTGGTTATCACGGACTTTCTTCTCGTTATCCACGATTTCGCGCTGCAGTTTGTTTTTACGACGGAACATACGCACAAACTCCAGTACGTCCTGAAATGATTGCTTGGCATTTTCCATGTTGGCACCTTTCTTAAGGCCTGCATCGGCAGGCGGAATAGTCATAACGTTTAGCTTAGCGGGTTGGCCGCAAGGGTTGCAATTCTCACAGCTAAATTCGGACTGGCGCTTATCTTAGCGCAAAGAAAGCGTGATTCACATTAAGTCATTGCCTGAGAAAACTATTTACGCAGCGCCAGACGCACTAAATCCGTCATACGCTCCAGCTGACGCGCCTGTTCAAGGCTCAGCCAGACATAGCCGTAGATCGCCGTGGTTTCAGAGCGTCCGCTGCGATTGGCAATCAGCTGCTCCAGTTCCTGGGTGATCTCTTCCAGCGCGTGACTGTTAGCGGTGATCTCCTCGGTTTCGCCTTTTACCATCAGCGTCGCCAGCGCATTGAGCGTGTCTTCCGTCATCTGCTGGGTGCGGCGCAGCGTCGGCGCGTTGAGCATAATCAGATGACTCTCGCGCGATGACCACCACGCATCAATCTGCATCTGCATGGTGTTGACCATGTTCCGGTTGATGGTCTGAATGGCCTCAAACACCGATTTCGGAATACGCGTCTCCTTGCTGGAGGGATCAAGCAGCGAGCGCATTTTAATCACGCTACTTAGCAGCTTCTGAAAGGGCTTATTCAGCCGCGGTTTTTCCAGCAGGTTGGCAGAGAAACCGGTGTGATGCAGCTTGGCCATGGCGATAAACGCGTCCGACAGCTGGATGCGCCAATGGGTGTAAGCCCGCTGTGCCCAGATAGCGCTAAACAGCAGCGCCATCAGCGAACCCAGAATCACATCGCCGCCGCGCCACATAGCGATTGTGAAATCGCCCGCCGGCGCGCCGACCACCACACCGAGCGTAATGCCAATCAGCAACGCCATATAGGGATGTTTTCCCAGCGTCAGATAGCCGCACACCACCATAACGATGGCGCACCACACCAGCATCACCGGCAGCGAAAACAGTTCCAGCTTCAGCGCAATCAAACCGGAGATCAGACCGGCAAAGGTGCCGCTAATGCGCTGCACCACGCGCGGCAGCACATTGCCCCAGGTTGAAATCGGCCCCATCACCACCACCAGCGTAATCAGCGGCCAGGTGCCTTCAGGAATGTCGGTGAGGCGTACAAACAGGAAGCACAGTACAAAGGCGATGGCGATGCGCACGCCGTGTACGGCGCGATAGTGGCGGTAGAACCAGAACTCAATCTGCGAGATGGGCTTGTCAGCGCGTAACATGGTTGTCCGGGAACGATACAAATTTGCGCGCTATGTTACCCTGGCGATGCGCGAACCATCAGGGTTGAACGCAATTATTTTTGTCTTTGGCTGAAATTCAACATGCGCGTTACATCTAATTTCCTCAATAGAAACATTGATGTAACGCATCGGGTTTTGTGCGGTGATTGAATCGGTCGCCATTTATGGTGACCGCGTATTTTATTCAGCCGCGCGCACCGGAATGTACATATCCACCAGCCAGGTGCCGCTGTCAGATCCATCAGTAAGGTAGTGTTCGAAACAGGGACGATTGTCCACTTGCCAGCCGCCCTGCGCTTTTAAGCTGTCGAACAAACTGTGCCACGCGCTGAAAAAATCATTCTCGAGTACTTCGATGCGCGCATGGAAATAGCGTCCGCCGGGCAATAATCCTTTTTCGATATCGTCGCCCACCGCAGGGATTGCGTCCTCCGCTGCGGTAATCACCGTCTCGACGCGCAGCGCTTCAGGCGGCAACTCCTGCGGATTGCCGTAATAAATCGCCAGCCATTCGCCTGCTGCCTGGTGCTCGCTCACCCAGCGTTTCAGCCGGTTAAAGCCGCGCGGCACGGTTTCCTGCCACGGGCCTTGCAGAGAGTAGCCCAGCCAGCTTTGCGGATTACGTTCAACAATCGATGCTTTCATACCTCGCCTCAATTCAGCCGCCGAAAGCACGATTGTGCCACCACCAGCGCGCCACGGCACGCGTGACGGCGCTGAAATACGCGATGGATTACAGTTTCTGTTTCACGTAATCGCTGATGCGCGTAATGATGCCAGCCTGTTCAACCGCTTGCAGGGTATAGAGTGGATAGCTGGCCAGCTGCTTATCTTTGTCCATCACCTGAATTTCACCAATCTGCTCACCCGCTTTGAGCGGCGCTTCCAGGTCTTTGCGATCGATCACGTACTTCGCCATCACATTAGAGACTTCGGTGCGCGGCAGCGACAGGTAGATATCCTGCGTGGTGCCAACATCGACTTTATGCGGATTGCCGTACCAGACGTTTTCCGTGCCGATTTTTTTGCCGGCGTGGAACAGTTGCACGGTATCAAAGGTGTTTTGGCCCCACACCAGCAGCTTACGCGCCTGATCTTCACGGCCTTTCGGGCTCTTGCCGCCCATGATCACCGCAATCAGGCGATGACGTCCCACCACGCTGGAAGCGATGATGTTAAAGCCCGCGCTTTCGGTGTGACCAGTTTTCAGGCCATCGACGTGCAGATTTTGATCCCACAGCAAACCGTTACGGTTGTTCTGGGTGATGCCGTTCCACGTGAGGGTTTTCTCGCCGTACATGGCGTAGAAATCGGGCTCGCCGCTGATAATCGCGCGCGACAGCACCGCCAAATCGCGTGCCGTGGTGTGTTGACCCGGCGCATCAAGGCCGTGCACGGTTTCAAAATGGGTGTGCGTCAGACCGAGCTTCTGCACGTAGTTGTTCATCATGGTGACAAAGCTGCCTTCACTGCCGGCCACGTGATCCGCCAGCGCCACGCATGCATCGTTACCGGAATCGATGATCACGCCGCGCATCAGATCGCGCACCGTGACCTGATCGCCCGGTTTGAGGAACATCAGTGAAGAGCCTTTGAACACCGGATTGCCCGCGCCCCATGCATCTTTGCCGATGGTGACTTTGTCATCGCGGCTGACTTTATTCTGATCGATGGCGCGATCAACAACGTAGCCGGTCATCAATTTCGTCAGGCTCGCCGGGTTGCGCTCTTCGTCCGGGTTACCGGCTGTCAAAATTTGACCGGTAGTGGCGTCCATCAACACCCACGAAGCCGCATCAATCGGCGGCGGCGTCAGGGGAAACGGCATGCTGTCGTCAGCCTGCGCCAACGATGCCCAAACAATCATTCCAGATACAGTAACCAGCAGACGCCTTTTCAACACTTCTTCCTCGAAATCAAAAAATGAATTTACCGCCGCACGTTTTACGGCAAATAGCGCTTACAGATCTGAATAAATTGAAAAAAAGTATGAACTGCGCATAAATGCTGCGCGCCCGCTCGCAGCGAACAGGATGAAGGTTGTACTGCTAACCAGGGACGACTATCCTGTGCGTTGATTCTATCTAGCCAGGATAACGCCGTGCCCGCCTCTGAGTTCACCTTCTTGTTCCACGATTATGAGACCTTCGGTAAAAGTCCGTCGCTGGACCGTCCGGCGCAGTTTGCCGGCCTGCGTACCGATAAAGAATTCAATGCAGTAGGTGAACCGCAGGTCTTTTATTGCCAGCCCGCCGACGATTATCTGCCACAGCCAGAAGCGGTGATGATCACCGGCATTACGCCGCAAACCGCCAAAGCGCGCGGCGTTACAGAAGCGGCGTTTGCTGAACGCATTCATGGCCTGTTTAGCGAACCGCAAACCTGTGTGATTGGTTACAACAATGTGCGTTTTGATGATGAAGTGACGCGCAATATTTTCTACCGCAACTTCTTCGATCCTTACGGCTGGAGCTGGCAGAACGGCAATTCGCGCTGGGATCTACTGGACGTGATGCGCGCCTGCTACGCGCTGCGTCCGGAAGGGATCGTGTGGCCAGAGAATGATGATGGCTTCCCGAGCTTTAAGCTGGAGCATCTCACTAAGGCCAACAGCGTGGCGCACGAACAGGCGCACGATGCGATGTCCGACGTTTACGCCACGCTGGCGATGGCGAAACTGGTGAAAGAGAAGCAGCCGAAGCTGTTTGAGTTTCTGTTTACCCATCGCAACAAGCAGAAATTGATGACGCTGATTGATATCCCGCAGATGAAGCCGCTGGTGCACGTTTCCGGCATGTTCGGCGCGGCGCGCGGCAACACCAGCTGGATTGTGCCGCTGGCGTGGCATCCGGATAACCGTAATGCGCTGATTGTCGCTGATTTGGCCGGTGATATGTCGCCGCTGCTTGAGCTGGAATCAGAGGAACTGCGTGAGCGCCTGTATACGCGCCACAGTGATTTAGGCGATCTGGCAGCGGTGCCGATTAAGCTGGTGCATATCAATAAATGTCCGGTGCTGGCGCCGGCGAGCACGCTGCGTCCGGAAGATGCTGCGCGCTTAGGTATCGATCGCCAACGCTGCCTGGCGAACCTCAAGGTGCTGCGCGAGCATGCGGAAGTACGGGAAAAAGTGGTGGCGCTGTTTGCCGAAGCGGAGCCGTTTAAACCTACAGATGACGTGGATGCGCAGCTGTATGACGGATTCTTTAGCGATGCCGATCGCGCGGGCATGAATATTCTGCGCCAGACGCCGCCGCAGAACTTACCGGCCCTGGATTTGACCTTCGAAGATAAGCGCATTGGCAAACTGCTGTTCCGCTATCGTGCACGTAATTTCCCCGGCACGCTGGATGACGCAGAGCAGCAGCGCTGGCTGCAACATCGCCGCGAAGTGCTTAATGCCGATCGTGTGCAGGCGTTCCTGCAGGAGCTGGAGTCGCTGGCGAGTTTGCATGAGGATAACAGCGAGAAGATGGCGCAGCTGAAGGCGCTGTATTTGTATGCGCAGGAGCTGGTGTCTTAGTCCTCTGCGGTCTGGTGAGAGGTCGCCATGAATGGCGACCCTACGCAATGCCCGTTTTTAGGGTCGCCATTCATGGCGACCTGAGAACTTAAATCATTCCCCACACCAGCCACGTCAGCGCAAAACCGCTCAGGCCCATCACGGTAGTCAGCACCGTCCAGGTTTTCAGTCCATCCGCTACCGATAAGCCCAGATAGCGCGTCACTACCCAGAAGCCCGCATCATTGACGTGAGACAAGCCTAACCCGCCGAAACAGGCCGCCAGCGTCACCAATACGCGCTGCATATCCGTCACATCACCGACCGCCTGGCTTAGCAAACCGCTGGTGGTGAGAATCGCTACCGTTGCCGATCCCTGCGAGGCACGCAGCGCCAGCGACAGAATAAACGCAGCCGGTACCAGCGGCAGATGCAGGGTTTCCAGCGTCAACGCCAACGCTTTACCCACGCCAGACTCCACCAACACCTTACCAAATGCACCGCCCGCACCCGCCACCAGAATCACGCTGGCGGAACTGGGAATTGCGCGGCCAGTCAAATCTTCCAGCTTCTCTTTACTCCAGCCGCGACGCACGCCCAGCAGCCATGCCGCCAGCCCAAGGGCAATCAGCAACGCAATCGCTGGCGTACCAATTACCGTCATTACTGAGCGCAGCATGCTGCCTTCTGCCAGCGTGGTGTGTGCCAGAGTCCCCATCACGATTAACAGGATCGGTACCACAATCAGGCCGGTAATGGTCAGCGCACCCGGCGGTGGCGCGTCATTTTTCGCCTGCCCTTCCGGCTTCGCCAGCTGCAACTGCTCCAGCACATCGACCGAAAGGTGGTACTGACGCAGGTTCATCGCTTTCGCCACGTAGTAGCCCACGATGCCCACCGGAATCGAGATCAGGATGCCCAGCATCATCAACCAGCCCATATCGGTATGCAGAATACCCGCCGCTGCCGCCGCACCCGGATGGGTTGGAAGCGCCACGTGCACCGTCAGCATCACGCCCGCCATCGGCAAACCAAACTTCAGTGGCGAGACGCGCGCCACCTTGGTGAAGCCATAAATCAGCGGAATCACGATGATAAAGCCGACCTCGAAGAACACCGGAATGCCGAGGATAAAGGCCGCCATGGTCAACGCCGCCACGGTACGTTTGATACCCAGCGATTTACTGAAGCGCTGCGCCAGTGACTCCGCTCCGCCCGAGGCTTCAATCACCGCGCCCAGCATCGCCCCCAGCACGATGATGATAGTGATATGCCCCAGCAAATTGCCCATCCCGCTAAAGATGGTTTCCATGATTTTGTCCGCCGGAATGCCGGTAGCAATCGCCACCAGCAGGCTGACAATCAGCAGCGCCACGAAAGGGTGCACTTTGGTTTTAATCACCAGCAGCAGCAAGATCACGATGCTGGCGGTAGCGATAGCTAATAACAACGCGGTAGACATGGTATCCCTCTAATTTAACTACCCTGAATACTTCAAGCTGCAGGTGCGTTGGCTGCATGTGCTCGCTCCTGTCACTGACTTCAGTAAGCTCCTGGGGACTCACCCACTTGCCGCCTTCCTGCAGCTCGAAGTATTTACGGTAGGGTTGGAATTTGTTTTTTTAAGGTATTGGAGTAAGACGTCATTGGCACAGCGCGTTAAAGCGCTGTGCTGGGGGTAAAACAAGGGTTATTTAGCGTATGGCGCGAACCAGCCAAGACCGGCTTCGGTGCGGCCGCGCGGGATATATTCACATCCCACCCAACCGTCGTAGCCCACCTCATCCAGCAGATTGAACAGATAGGTGTAGTTAATCTCGCCTTCATCCGGTTCGTGACGATGCGGTGCCGAGGCGATCTGGATATGACGATACCGCCCGGCATATTCGCGAATCAGATGGGTCAGATTGCCGTCCACCAGCTGCGCATGAAACAGATCGAGCTGGGTGAAGACGTTCGGACGATCGATACGCGCCATCATCGCCAGCGTTTGATACTGGCTGGAGTAGAGATAGTTCGGCTTGGTGACGGGATTCAGCGCTTCCAGCAGCAGGCGAATACCGTGCGGCGCGAAACGTTCAGCGGCGTAATGCATGTTCTGCACAAAAGTGGTTTCATAAGCGGCGCGATCGGCACCGTTTGGCACCGTTGCCGCCATGATATGTACCTGCTGACAATTGAGCTCCAGCGCATACTCCAGCGCCCGATCGATATCGGCGCGCGCCTCATCTTCACGTCCTGGGATCGCCGAAACGCCCCATTCGCCCGCCTGCACATTGCCTGCCGCGGTGTTGAACAGCACCAGCTCCAACTGATGTTTCTCCAGCTCGGCTTTAATCACCTCGGCGGGAAAGTCATACGGGAACAGGAATTCGACGGCGCGAAAACCGGCGTTTGCCGCGGCGGCAAAGCGTTCGATAAACGGCAGTTCGCCGAATTGGGTCGATAAGTTGGCTGCAAACTTAGGCATCAGTAGTTCCTCAATTCCGCCACTTCGCTATCGGTCAGATAACGAATCGGGCGGTCGCCGAGCGTGAACATCAAACGCGCGGTCTCTTCCAGTTCTTCAGTGTTATTAGCGGCTTCGCGCAAGGATTTTCCCACCACCACCGGGCCGTGATTGGCCAGCAGGAAAGCGTTATAACGCGAGGCCAGATTGGCCAAATCGTCCGCTAGCCGCTGATCGCCGGGTTTGTAATATGGCACCACCGGTACATCACCGACGCGCATTACCACGTACGGCGTGAAGGGGCGAATGCAGTTTTCGCTGTCGAGATCGCTCAGGCAGGAGAGCGCCGTCAAATAGTGGCTGTGCAGATGCACCACCGCTTTGCAGTTTGGATTGTTGAGATAGAGTGCGCGATGAAATGCCACCTCTTTTGAGGGCTTGTCGCCGGAAAGCCATTCGCCCTGTAGTGTCACTTTCGACAGGCGATCGGCCTGCAGCTCGCCGAGGCAGGAGCCGGTAGGCGTAGCTAACAGATGGCCATCCTCCAGCAGCAGCGACAGGTTACCTGCCGAACCGGTGGCGTAACCGCGCTGGAAGAAGGACGCGCCGAGCTGGACCATCTCTTCGCGTGCTTGTTGTTCGGTCATCGTGAAAACTCCGTTTGTGCGCGGGCAAAGAACTGTTCGTCGCCAAAGTTGCCTGATTTCAGCGCCAGCGACAGCGGCTGCTGGATGTCACGCACCCACGGCACGCCCGGTGAAATCATCGGTCCAATATGGAACGCGGTGACGCCCAGGCTTTGCGCTACCACGCCCGAGGTTTCGCCGCCGGCGACGATAAAGCGCTGCCAGCCGCGCGCTTTCAGTTCGCGCGTGACGGCGGCAAACAGCTGCTCAACCGCTTCACTGCTGCGTGCCGCACCGTACTGCTGCTGAATAGCCTGTAGCTGCTGCGCATCGGCAGTGGCAAACAGCAACGGTGCCAGATCGGGCTGATGATGGGCGGCAACCCAATCGCATAGCTCCTGCGCATAGCCAGCAACATCGTCGAGGCAGCGTTCAACCCGCACTTCATGCGATGGCGCGTGCTGGCGATAGGCCTCTACCTGACGGTTGGTCATCTGCGAGCAGGATCCAGAAATCACCACCGCGCGCTCGCCCTGTGGACGACCAGCCTGTTCGGCATCGCGGTTCTGTTGCTGCGTCGCCCAGGCGCGGGCAATCCCAATCGCCAGTCCTGAACCACCGGTCACCAGACGCATCTCTTTCAGCGCCTCGCCCTGCGTCAGCAGATGCTGCTCGTGCAACGCGTCCAGCACCACATAGTTGATGCCCTGCGCTTTCAGCGCATCGAGCTGCGTACGCACCGCATCGGCACCTTGATCCAGCTGTGCTGCATTGATTACCGCTGCCTGACCTTTGGCCTGACGCGTCATCAGGCGCACCAGATTGCTGTCAGTCATTGGCGTCACCGGATGATGGCGCATGCCCGATTCGGACAGCAGCTGGTCGGCGACAAACAGATAGCCCTGATACACCGTCCGACCGTTGACCGGCAGCGACGGCGAGATCACCGTTTGCGTTTCGCCTAGCGCCTGCAACAGCGCATCGGTCACCGGACCGATGTTGCCATGCTCGGTGCTGTCGAAAGTGGAGCAATATTTGAAATAGAAGCGATCGCAGCCCTGCTGTTGCAGCCACTGCAGCGCCGCCAGCGACTGGTCGATGGCCTGCTGGGCCGGGCACGAGCGCGACTTGAGGCTGATAACAATCGCCTGCGCGCTTAATTCATCGTGACCTTCTGGCACGCCGTTGAACTGAATGGTCGGCAGACCGTTCTGTACCAGGAAGCTGGCAATGTCGGTGGCACCAGTAAAGTCGTCCGCGATTACGCCTAAACGCATGATTACTGCTCCTTCGCCTGCGGCAGCGTAATGCCGCTGAAAATTTTGATTACCGCGCTGTCATCTTCACGACCGTGACCGGCATTGCTGGCTTCGGTAAACATGTTGAGCGCGGTGGACGCCAGCGGCAGCGGGAAGTGCAGCGACTTGGCGGTATCCGCCACCAGGTTGAGATCTTTGACGAAGATATCGACTGCAGATTTCGGCGAGTAATCGCCATCGACCACGTGACGCATGCGGTTTTCAAACATCCATGAGTTACCGGCGGCGTTGGTCACCACGTCGTACATGGTGTCGAGCGGAATACCGGCACGCGCGGCCAGCGCCATCGCTTCGGCGCCCACGGCAATGTGCACACCCGCCAGCAGCTGGTGAATGATTTTGACGGTGGAGCCCAGACCGATTTCGCTGCCCACGCGATAGACTTTCGCCGCCACCGCATCCAGCACCGGCTTGAGCAGCGCAAAAGCCTCATCGCTGCCGGACGCCATCACGGTCATCTCGCCAACCGCCGCTTTGGCCGCGCCACCGGAAACGGGCGCATCCAGCATCAGCAGCTGATGCTGAGCCAGCTGCTGTTCTATCGCCTGCGCATCCTGTGAAGAGATGGTGGACGACACCATCACCACCGTGCCCGGCTTGAGCTGCGCCGCCACACCGTTTTCACCGAACAGAATGGCCTTCACCTGCGCGGCGTTAACCACCAGCAGCAGCACCGCATCCAGTTCTGCAGCAAAGCTGGCAGCGGAGGTCTGTGCATCACGTGCACCGGCCTGACGTAGGGATTCCAGCGCCTGTGGATTCAGATCAACTCCCCAGGTATTCAATCCTGCACGGATACAAGACTGCGCGGCACCCATGCCCATAGAACCTAAACCAATCACGCCGATGTTATTCACGGTTGCTGACACAGCAAACCTCCATTGTTAATTTAAGTGATAATTTGTTCATTGGTGTTAAGTCTGCCGCAGATACTGGGCAATAAACGTGCGTAGCATCACAAAAATTAACTTAGATGTGTAATGATTAACATCAATTCACAGTACCGCCCTGACGCGAAATTCCCTGGTAGCCCGGCTTTCTTGTTAGATTTCGGCAACATAAATTGTGCTGCGGGCTGTGAATCGATGATCTACAATGTGAAAAAATGATAATTCAGGGAGAGCATGGTGATTCCGGTTGAACGTCATCAACAAATTCTAACGCTGGTTGCTGAACGCGGCGTGGTGAGCATTGCCGAGCTGACTGAGCGGTTGGGCGTATCGCATATGACGATTCGTCGCGATGTGCAGAAGCTGGAAGAGCAAGGCGCGGTACTGTCGGTATCGGGCGGTGTGCGTTCGGCCGATCGGCTGGCGGCAGAACCGTCGCATCTGGCGAAAACCAACATGTACAGCGGCGAGAAGATGGCGATTGGTCAGTATGCTGCGCGTCACATTCCACGCAACAGCTGCATTTATCTGGACGCCGGCACCACCACGTTAGCGCTGGCGCGTGAACTGGTTGAGCGTGACGATCTGCTGGTGGTGACCAATGATTTCGTGATTGCGCGGCTGCTGATGGAGAGTAGCGACTGCAAGCTGATTCACACGGGCGGTACGGTATGTCGTGAGAACCGTTCCAGCGTGGGTGAAGCGGCGGCGCGCAGTTTGCGTCAGTTGGCGATTGATATCGCCTTTATTTCCGCTTCCTGTTGGGGCCCACGCGGGCTGTATACGCCGGATGAGGATAAAGTGCCGGTGAAGCAGGCGGCGAGCGATGTTAGCAGTAAGCGCGTGTTGCTGAGCGACAGCTCAAAGTACAACAAGATAGCTACGCATCTGGCGTTGCCGCTGGAGCGATTTGATATCCTGGTTACGGATGCGGAGTTGAGTAAAGCTGGACGCGAGGCGTTAAGTGCGGGGAGTTGGGAATTGGTGATTGCGGGATGAGTTTTTTAAATTGTGCTCGCTGTCCCCCTCCTCGGTCCGTGCTCGCTGTCCCCCTCCTCGGTCCTCCCCCATAAATGGGGGAGGAAGATGCTGCCATATGTCAGTGCTGAAGCTGCATGTGGCAGCGTCTCCTTCCCCCGCTTGCGGGGGAAGGCCGGGATGGGGGACAGCGACTTCAATCAAATCACACTTCTTCGCTGAACTGCGGTACCGGATTGCGGAACGTGCGGGTGACAAACGCCAGGTAGATAATACCAATCGCCGCCCACACCAGGCCGAGCACCATCGAGGTCTCTTCCAGGTTAATCCACAACGCACCGACTGTCAGGGCGCCCATTACCGGCAGCACCAGATAGTTGAGGTGATCTTTCAGCGTCTTGTTACGCTTCTCACGGATCCAGAACTGGGCAATCACCGACAGGTTCACAAAGGTGAACGCGACCAGCGCACCGAAGTTAATCAGCGCGGTTGCCGTGACCAGGTCGAAGTTGATCGCCATCAGCGCCACGGCACCCACCAGCAGCACGTTCAGTGACGGCGTGCGGTATTTCGGATGCACGAAACCAAAGAAACGCTGCGGGAACACGCCATCGCGGCCCATCACGTACATCAGACGTGAAACACCGGCGTGTGCGGCCATACCGGAAGCCAGCACCGTCACCACCGAGAAAATCAGAATGCCAATCTGCAGCGCTTTACCCGCTACGAACAGCATGATTTCTGGCTGTGAAGAGTCCGGATTCTGGAAACGCGAGATGTCCGGGAAGTACAGCTGCAGGAAGTAAGAGACACCAATAAAGATCACACCACCAATCAGCGCGGTGAGGAAAATCGCGCGCGGGATGGTGCGTTCTGCATCTTTGGTCTCTTCCGACAGCGAACTGATGCCGTCAAAACCGAGGAACGAGAAGCACAGAATGGTCGCGCCAGTAATCATCGGCACCACATGCGCATTCTCAGACCAGAACGGCTTGCTGCTGGTTAACGTTCCTTCGCCAACACCGTGCGCCACACCGTAAACCACCATGCCGGTAATCACCACCATCACCACCACTTGCAGCACGACAATCACGCTGTTGAAGTTGGCAACGGTTTTGATTCCACGCAGGTTGGAGATGGTCATAAAGGCCACCAGCAGCACCACGAAGATCCACGACGGAATGCCCGGCACCAGCGTTTCAAAGTAGCTTTTCGCCAGCAGGATGTTGATCATCGGCATGAACAGGTAGTCCAGCAGTGATGACCAGCCAACCATAAAGCCGACGTGCGGACTGATTGCCTTCTGAGCATAGGTGTAAGCGGAGCCCGCAGATGGGAAGCGGCGTACCAGCTTGCCGTAGCTCACGGCAGTAAACAGAATCGCGATCAGGGCGAAAGCATAAGCGGTGGCGACGTGGCCGTCGGTCAATCCAGACACGATACCGAAGGTATCAAACAGGGTCATTGGCTGCATATACGCCAGGCCCATCATGACAACCGGGATCAAGGTCAGGGATTTTTTCAGGTGTGCACGCTGAGGTGCGGCAGAGGTGTTAAGCGACATTGTTCAGGCCCCCGCAAGCGACAACCGCGATCGGCTGAGCTACCGGGATACTGCGCAATTTGCTGCAGTGAGAAGTGATATAAGTGTTTACGATTGTCGCGGCGCCGTAGTCATCACGGAAGCGAGAACCAGCCTGAGCTGGTGCAATGTTAAACAGTCCCATCTTTGTTTTCCTCAAATCTCACGCTCAAGCGTGTTTGTCGGTATCTATCTATCCGGATGCGTGTCCGGCCTCGTTTAAATTTCAGTGAGTACATCATGCAAAAAAATAACCGACGCGGTTAACGTCGGTTAGTTCTCTTTTTGCAGGGCGCGTATTTTGCCCCAACTTATGCCACCGGCACAAGACGTTAGATCAATTCTTCTCAGGCTCAGGCGTTCTTCAACATCCAGTCGATTTCCGTCGAGGTGATCAGCCGTTCAAACTGCATTAACTCGTACTGTTTGCAGCTGTGCCACACCCCGCTAAATCGCTCGCCCAATAGCTTCTGTAGCGGATAGCTATTCTCGAATTCATACAGCGCATCGCTCTGGCGAATCGGCAATGCGAGCCCTTCAGCTTCGTGTCCGTTGCCCTGCACCGCAGGCGGTAAAGGTAGCTGATTATCCAGACCGTGCAATATTCCGGCAAGAATTGTTGACACCACCAGATAGGGATTTGCATCCGCACCGGCCACGCGATACTCGATGCGGTGGTTATCGGCATCGCCGCAAGGCACGCGCAGGGCAACCGTACGGTTGTTGTGGCCCCACGATGCCTGCAGCGGCACGTAGGCTTCCGGCAGGAAGCGGCGATAGGCGTTCACGTTGGGGGCCAGTAGCGCCATCGAGGCCGGCATCAGGTCGATCATGCCCGCCAGCGCGCGTTTCATCAGTGGAGAATCGCTGCCGTCATCGAGGGCGAAGGCATTATGGTCGGCGGCATCCAGCATGCTGATGTGCACATGCATGCCGCTGCCCGCGTACTCTTCATACGGCTTAGCCATAAAAGTGGCGGTCATACCGTGATTTTCTGCCACCTGACGCACCAGCCGTTTCAGCTGGATGGCATGGTCGCACGCCTTCAGCACGTCGCGCGCGTGATGCAGATTGATCTCGAACTGACCAGGCGACGCTTCCGCCAGCGCGCCATCCGCCGGAATGCCCTGCTGTTTGGCTAGACGATCGATATCACGCAGCACGTCGGCAAAATGGTCAAGATTATCGACCGAGTAAACCTGGCTCTGCATATTGCGATCGTCGCTGCCCGGCGAGCACGGCGGCTGGATAAACCCCTCCGCATCGCGCTTTTTATCCACCAGATAGAACTCCAGCTCTACCGCTACCACCGGGAATAATCCGCGATTGCGCAGCTGTTGCCACAACCGGTTGAGGACATTACGGGGTTCAACGTCAAAGGGAGTGCCATCTTGGTTACACATAGTCAGCAGCAGCTGGGCGATGTGTGTGGGATCGGCGGCAGAGGGAATTAAGGTTCCGGGAACCGGAATGCAGAGGTGGTCGGGTTCGCCCAGTGACTGTCCAAGTCCGGCTTCTTCGACGGTGTTGCCGAGAATATCCATGGCGAAAACAGAGGCTGGGAAGTAACACCCTTTTTCCAGTTTAGCCAGCGCTGAGACGGGAATGCGTTTACCGCGAAATACCCCATTTAAATCATTCAGAAGAATATCGACATACTGCGTTTCAGGATGGCGTTCCAGCCAGGTTTTGACCTCCAGCTGGAACGCGCTTGTTCGTTTCTCTTCACTGTGTCGCGTGAAGTCTTCTACTTCTACGAGGTTCGTCATGATCCCACCCGCCCTTTACCGTTTAGAATTGGTGCGCGCAATGCTCAAAATAACAGCCACTGCTCTAACATAGCGCTAACGCAAAAAGTGTGCAAATGTAACAATTCTGCTGGAGGAATGAACGACTGATTGCTAGATTGACAAAATATTGCACACTTTTAACGCCAGCCGTGCCATTTCGGCGAAAATATTGAACAGCAGCGTGGAGACGTTATGGGCATTATTTTTGACAAGCCTTTGATTGGTGTAGTGATGTGCCAGAACGTTATCGGCAGCCATGCCAGTCAAACGGTTCACAATAAATATCTCGACGCTATCGTACTCGCCGGTGGCGTACCGCTGCCCTTGCCGCATCAGCTAATACAGGCGCCTCATCTATTAGAAAACAGTATGACCGTGCTGGATGGCATTTTGCTGACCGGCAGCCCAAGTAACATTGAACCCTGGCACTATGGCGAAGACGGCAAAGAGGCGCATGCCGATCCGGCGCGCGATCGCCTTGCCTTCGGCGTGATCACACATGCGGCTGGTAAAAAGATGCCGATGTTTGGCATTTGTCGTGGCCTGCAGGAGCTGGTGGTCGCCAACGGCGGCGCGTTGCATCGTCAGTTACATATGACGCATCTTTTTCAGGAACACCGGGAAAACGACACGCTCTCGCTGGATGAGCAATATGCGCCGGTGCATGAGGTGCAGCCAGATGCCGACGGCATGCTGAGCCAACTGCTCGGCAGCACTGAGGCCTTCGCCGTCAATTCGTTACACGGTCAGGGCATTCGTGAAACCGGTCCGCAGCTGCGCGTGGAAGCGCGCGCGCCCGACGGACTGATTGAAGCGGTTAGCCTGCGCCAGCACCCTTTCGCCCTCGCGGTGCAATGGCATCCGGAATGGCATTCTGAGCGCGATCCGGTTTCGCGCCGTTTATTTGAGGCCTTTATCCACGCCGCTGCCGGTTATCACAAGGAAAAACAGCCATGAATGATGCCACTCTGGCCCCCGGACGGCGCTTATCGCAGATCCGGCAAGAGTTGGGATTGTCTCAGCGTCGCGTCGCTGAATTGTCAGGTTTAACGCACAGCGCGATTAGCACCATCGAACAGGACAAAGTGAGCCCGGCGGTTAGCACCTTACAGAAGCTGCTGAAGGTTTACGGGTTATCGCTGTCGGAGTTTTTCTCCGAACCCAAAACCCATGCCACGCCGCGGGTGATTGTGCGCCCGGAAGAGTGCGTGGAGATCGGCAGCCTGGGCGTATCGCTGCTGCTGATAGATAACGGTGCCGCGCGACGCGCGCTGGCGATGCTGCTGGAGCGTTATGAACCCGGCGCCAGTACCGGGGAAAAATTGCGGCATCCCGGCGAGGAGACTGGCACGGTGCTGGAAGGCGAGATCACGCTGGTGGTGAACGGCCAGAGTTATCACTTATACCGCGGTGAAAGCTATGTGATTGACACCGGCCTGCCGCACAGTTTTACCAATACCTCAGATCAGCCGTGTCGCATTGTTAGCGCGCATACGCCCGCCAATTTTTAAGGTTTCGCGCTTAAGGAGGATTGAATGCAACATGTGGGAAGTTATTACGCTGCTACCGCCAACGCCCATGCGCCCTGGCCGGAGCTGCAGGAGTCGGTACAGTGCGATGTCTGCATTATTGGCGGCGGCTTTACCGGGCTTTCATCCGCGCTATTTCTGACCGAAGCCGGTTACGACGTGGTGCTGCTTGAAGCGGCAAAAATCGGATTTGGTGCCAGCGGCCGCAACGGCGGCCAGGTGGTCAACTCGTATAGCCGCGACGTGGATGTGATTGAGCAGCGCTACGGCAAACAAACTGCACAGATGCTCGGCAGCATGATGTTTGAAGGCGCAGACATTATCCGCGACCGTATCGACCGATACGCCATCGCCTGCGACTATCGCCCCGGCGGCATTTTCGCCGCGCTCAATCAACGGCAAATGGGCCATCTACGCAGCCAGCAAGCCAGCTGGGCGCGCTACGGCAATCACGATTTGGAACTGCTGGATGAACGCGGTATTCGTCGCGAAGTGGCGACCGATCGTTATGTCGGTGGCTTACTTGATAAACGTGGTGGACATCTGCATCCGCTTAATCTGGCGCTTGGTGAAGCGGAAGCGATTCGTCGGCATGGCGGGCGCATTTATGAGCAGTCGGCAGCGCTCGAAGTGAAATACGGCGCACCGCATCGGGTGAAAACTGTCAAAGGTGAAGTAAGCGCTACCTTCGTGATTTTTGCCGGCAACGCCTATTTACCGTCACAACTTGAACCGCGCCTGACGCGCAAAAGCATGCCGTGCGGCTCGCAGATCGTCACCACCGAGCCTTTAACGCGTGACCAGGCGCTGGGTTTGTTGCCAAACAATCATTGCGTGGAGGATTGTAATTATCTGCTTGATTACTTCCGCCTCACCGCGGATAACCGGCTGCTGTATGGCGGCGGCGTGGTGTACGGCGCGCGCGAGCCGGATGATATCGAAGCGCTGATTCGTCCCAAGCTGCTGCGCACCTTTCCGCAGCTGCGTGATATCAAAATCAGCCACCGCTGGAGTGGCAATTTCCTGCTCACCTTGTCGCGCATGCCGCAGTTCGGGCAAATCGAGAAGAACGCGTTCTTTATGCAGGGCGACAGCGGCCACGGCGTCACCTGTACCCATCTTTCGGGGAAATTGATTGCTGAGGTTATGCGCGGGCATGCGGAACGGTTTGATGCGTTCGCGAAATTGCCGCATCTGCCGTTCCCAGGTGGGAGACGGTTTAAAGTGCCGCTCACGGCGATGGGGGCGGTTTGGTATGCGCTGAGGGATCGGTTGGGGGTTTAATCAACTGCGCGCTGATGCCCTCACCCCGGCCCTCTCCCACGGGAGAGGGAGCAAAAGATTCCCTCGCCCGCCTGCGTGAGAGGGTTAGGGTGAGGGGGAAATCACTCCAACGGCATTTTCATCGGATCATCATAGTTGTACTCAAACCCCAACTCATTAGCGATCTTCGAGCCATCAATCACCTTCCCGTTAGAACGCTCTGATTCAGCGACAAACGTTGGTGGCTCAAGCCCTAACTGCTTTGACACGCTCGGATAAAAACTGTCGCGCGACGGATGTTTCGAGGCACAAAGATTGTAAACGTGCCCGCCCTTTGGCGTTTGCAGCAGCAGCACAATCGCGTCTACCACGTCGTCGAGATGTACCAAATTGACCGCATGGCCGCCGTTTTCCAGGCCGGTTTTGCCCGCCAGAAAACGGCCGGGGTGACGATTCGGCCCGACTAATCCCGCGAGGCGTACAATATCCACGCTGGTGCCCGGCAGATCGTGCAGCCAGTTCTCCAGCTCCACCAGCGTTTTACCGGCGACGGTTTCCGGCTGCAGCGGGCTGCTCTCTTTCATCACACCTGCGCCGCTGCCGTAAACCGACGTCGAGCTGGTGAAAATGATGCGCGGTACTTTATTCGCTAACGCGGTATCCACCACGTTCTGTACCGCCTGCATGTAATCTTCACCGCCTTTGACCGTGCGGCTGGCGGGCAAGGTCACCACCAGCGCATCCACCGCCATCAGCATCGCTAAATCTTCGGCTTCGCACTCCAGCTCGGGCGTCAGCACCAACTGGAAGGCGGCAATGCCGCAGCGTCGTGCAGCGTCCACGCCATCCGGCGACGTTTTACTGCCGGTTACCTGCCAGCCGCGTGCCGTTAGCGCCATCGCCAGCGGCATACCCAGCCATCCCAGACCTACAATCGCGACCTTTTTCATATCGACTCCTGCTATGGGCTCACACTTCATCTTAGTGCCGGTAGATGTAGCAAACCAGCGCAAACTGTTTCGGGAGATTCCGGAAATTGACAGTTAAAAAAGGGTTGCCAATTGTCATCATCTTCGTTAGGTTAATCAGCACGCAAATGAATACTCATTCAGCAACGGAATTTACTATGACACGCGTTCAGTTCAACCACCATCATCACCATCACCCTGACTAGTCTTTCAGGCGATGTGTGCTGGGAGACGATTAGGATCTTCCAGTGGTGCGAACGCAAAGAGAGCCCCCGGAAGATCATCTTCCGGGGGTTTTTTTATGGGCGAACGCAACCCAACAAGCTCAGACAGGATTGAATAAGAGGATAGGAACCATGTTAGATAACACCCGTATTCGCATAGCTATGCAGAAATCTGGCCGTTTAAGCGATGAATCACGCGAACTGCTGGCCCGCTGCGGTATCAAAATCAACCTTCAGCAGCAGCGTCTGATTGCGTTTGCGGAGAACATGCCCATCGACATCCTGCGCGTGCGTGATGACGATATTCCTGGCCTGGTGATGGATGGCGTGGTGGATCTCGGTATCGTCGGTGAAAACGTACTGGAAGAAGAACTGTTGAACCGCCGTGCCCAAGGTGAAGACCCGCGCTACTTCACGCTGCGTCGTCTGGATTTCGGCGGTTGTCGCCTATCGCTGGCGATGCCGGTGGATGCCGAGTACACCGGTCCGCAGTGCCTGAATAATGCCCGCGTTGCTACCTCTTATCCGCACCTGCTGAAAAAATACCTCGATAAACAAGGCGTCACCTTCAAATCCTGCCTGCTGAACGGTTCTGTCGAAGTCGCGCCACGCGCTGGCCTGGCCGATGCGATTTGTGACCTGGTGTCTACCGGCGCGACGCTGGAAGCCAACGGTCTGCGCGAAGTGGAAGTGATCTACCGCTCGAAAGCGGTGCTGATTCAGCGCGATGGCGAACTGCCCGCCGCCAAGCAAGAGCTGATTGATAAAATGATGACGCGTATTCAGGGCGTGATCAAAGCGCGCGAGTCTAAGTACATCATGCTGCACGCGCCAAGCGAGCGTCTGGAAGAAGTGATTGCCCTGCTGCCGGGCGCTGAGCGTCCAACCGTGCTGCCGCTGGCTGGTGACGTGAGCCGCGTGGCGATGCACATGGTGAGCACCGAAACCCTATTCTGGGAAACCATGGAAAAACTGAAAGCGCTGGGCGCCAGCTCGATCCTCGTACTGCCAATCGAAAAAATGTTGGAGTAACACGATGAGCAACCTGATGACACCGATTGATTGGCAGCAGTGCAACGCAGAGCAGCAGCAAGCGCTGCTAATGCGTCCGGCAATTTCAGCTTCAGAAAGCATCAGCCAAATCGTGCGCGACGTGCTGGTGAAAGTAAAAGAAGAAGGCGATACGGCGCTGCGTGAATTCAGTGCGCGCTTCGACAATGTACAGGTGGATAATCTGCGCGTCAGCGCTGCAGAGATGCAGGCGGCCAGCGATCGTCTTAGCGACACGCTCAAGCAGGCGATGGCGGTGGCGGTTGGAAATATCGAAACCTTCCATAACGCCCAGATCCTTGCCGAAGTGGATGTAGAAACCCAGCCCGGCGTGCGCTGCCAGCAGATTACCCGACCGGTGAAATCGGTGGGTTTATACATTCCTGGCGGTTCCGCTCCGCTGTTCTCGACCGTATTGATGCTGGCGACGCCTGCGCGCATCGCCGGTTGCGGTCGCGTGGTGTTGTGCTCGCCACCGCCGATTGCCGATGAGATTCTTTACGCCGCGCAGCTGTGCGGTGTGAAAGAGGTGTTTCAGGTTGGCGGTTCACAAGCCATCGCCGCCCTCGCCTTCGGCACCGAAACCGTGCCGAAAGTGGACAAGATTTTTGGCCCGGGCAATGCCTACGTGACTGAAGCGAAACGTCAGGTCAGCCAGCGTTTAGATGGCGCGGCAATTGATATGCCTGCCGGTCCATCGGAAGTGCTGGTGATTGCCGATGAAGGCGCCACGCCGGCGTTCGTGGCATCCGATTTGCTGTCGCAGGCGGAACACGGTCCGGATTCACAGGTGATTCTGTTAACGCCGTCGCTGCAGCTGGCTGAAGACGTGGCGCAAGCGGTTGAGGAACAACTGGCGCAGCTGCCGCGTGCCGCTACCGCGCGCCAGGCGTTAGAGAGCAGCCGTTTGATTGTGCTGCGCGACCTGGAACAGTGCATCGAGATCTCCAACCTGTACGGCCCGGAGCACCTGATTATTCAGACGCGCCAGCCGCGCGATTTGGTCGATAGCATCACCAGCGCCGGTTCGGTATTTCTTGGCGACTGGTCACCGGAATCGGCGGGCGATTACGCTTCTGGCACCAACCACGTGCTGCCGACTTACGGTTACACCGCGACCTGTTCCAGCCTCGGCCTGGCTGATTTCCAGAAACGCATGACGGTGCAAGAGCTGACGCCGCAAGGCTTCCTCAATCTTGCCGCGACGATTGAAACGCTAGCCGCCGCCGAGCAGCTGGAAGCCCACAAAAATGCCGTTACCCTGCGTGTTACCGCGCTGAAGGAGCAAGCATGAGCCTGAATATTGAAGAATTAGCGCGCGCTAACGTGCGTGCACTGACGCCGTATCAATCGGCGCGTCGTCTGGGTGGCAATGGTGATGTGTGGCTGAACGCCAACGAATTCCCGCTGCCGGTGCCGTTTGAGCTGTCGCAGCAGACGCTGAACCGCTATCCGGAATGCCAGCCGAAGATGGTGATTGAGCGCTACGCCGCCTACGCCGGTTTAACGCCGGAGCAGGTTCTGGTCAGCCGCGGCGCGGATGAAGGCATCGAACTGCTAATGCGCGCCTTCTGCGAGCCGGGCAAAGATGCGATTCTGTTCTGCCCGCCAACCTACGGCATGTACAGCGTCAGCGCCGAAACCATCGGCATTGAATATCGCACCGTGGCCGCGCTCGACGATTGGCAGCTGAATCTGCCAGCGATTGCCGAGCAGCTCGACGGCGTAAAAGTTGTCTATATGTGCAGCCCGAACAATCCCACCGGCAACCTGATCAATCAGGATGACATCCGCGAGCTGCTGGCGATGACCGCCGGTAAAGCGCTGGTGGTGGCTGATGAAGCCTACATCGAGTTCTGCCCGGAAGCGACGCTCGCGGGCTGGCTGCAGGATTATCCGCATCTGGTGATTCTGCGCACGCTGTCCAAAGCCTTTGCGCTGGCCGGATTGCGCTGCGGTTTCACCCTGGCGAATAAGCCGGTGATCGATCTGCTGATGAAGGTGATTGCGCCCTATCCACTCGCCACGCCAGTCGCCGATGTGGCCGGGCAAGCGCTGAGCGATCAAGGCATTACGCTGATGCGCCAGCATGTCGCCGAGCTGAACGCCAATCGCAGCTGGCTGTTTGAACAGTTGCCACAGATTAAGGTGGTGCAGCAGGTTTTCCCAAGCGAAACCAACTACATTCTGGCGCGCTTCACTGATTCACCAAAAGTGTTTAAAACGCTGTGGGATCAAGGCATTATTCTGCGCGACCAAAATAAAAACCCCGGCCTTGCGGGATGCCTGCGCATCTCCATCGGCACCCGTAAAGAGTGCGAGCGCCTGATCGCCGCGCTGCAAGCCTTATCAGTGGAGCAAGCATGAGTCAGAAGATCCTTTTTATCGACCGCGACGGCACCATCATCTCTGAGCCACCTACCGATTATCAGGTGGATCGCATGGAGAAGCTGGCGTTTGAGAAGAACGCCATTCCAGCGCTGCTGGCGTTGCAGGAAGCGGGTTATCAGCTGGTGATGATCACCAATCAGGATGGCCTCGGCACCGATAGCTTCCCGCAGGCTGATTTTGATGGTCCGCACAACCTGATGATGCAGATCCTCAGCTCGCAAGGCGTGAACTTCAGCGACATCCTGATCTGCCCGCACCTGCCGGAAGAGAACTGCGATTGCCGCAAGCCGAAAACCAAAATGGTGGAAGCCTGGCTGGCCGCTGGCGCGCTGGATACCGCCAACAGCTATGTGATTGGCGATCGTCTCACCGACATTCAGCTGGCGCAGAACATGGGCATTCAGGGCCTGCGCTATGGCGCGGAAGGCGAAGATTGGGATGCCATTCAGGCGCGCCTGACCAAACGTGACCGCTACGCGCTGGTGCAGCGCAACACCAAAGAGACGCAGATTAAAGTCGAAGTGTGGCTGGACCGCGAAGGCGGCAGCAAAATCAATACCGGCGTCGGCTTCTTTGACCACATGCTCGATCAGATTGCGGTGCATGGCGGCTTCCGCATGAACATCGATGTGAAAGGCGATCTCTACATCGACGATCACCACACCGTGGAAGATACCGGTTTAGCACTTGGCGAAGCCTTGCTGAAAGCGCTGGGCGACAAACGTGGCATCGGCCGTTTTGGCTTCGTGCTGCCAATGGATGAGTGCCTGGCGCGCTGCGCGCTGGATATCTCCGGCCGCCCGCACATCGAATTCAAAGCCGAGTTCAGCTATCAGCGCGTCGGCGATCTCAGCACCGAGATGGTTGAGCACTTCTTCAGCTCGCTCTCCTACGCCATGATGAGCACGCTGCACCTGAAAACCAAAGGCCGCAACGATCACCATCGTGTGGAGAGCCTGTTCAAAGCCTTTGGCCGCACGCTGCGCCAGGCGATTCGCGTGGAAGGCAACACCTTGCCGAGCTCGAAAGGAGTGCTGTGATGAACGTGGTGATCCTCGATACCGGCTGCGCCAACCTGTCGTCGGTGAAGTGGGCAATTGAGCGCCTCGGCTACACGCCGCAGGTCAGCCGCGATCCCGACGTGGTATTGCATGCCGACAAGCTGTTGCTGCCGGGCGTGGGTACCGCGCAGGCGGCAATGAATCAGCTGCAGGAGCGCGATCTGATTGATCTAATCAAAGCCTGTACCCAGCCGGTGCTCGGCATCTGCCTCGGTATGCAACTGCTTGGTCGCGGCAGCGATGAGAACGGTGGCATCGCTACACTGGGCCTGGTTGATGAGCCGGTCACGCTGATGGACACGCAGGATTTACCGCTGCCGCACATGGGCTGGAACCAGATCACCGCCAAAGCGGGCCACCATCTGTTCCGCGATATTCCCGATGGCAGCTACTTCTACTTCGTGCACAGCTACGCCATGCCGGTGAATGCCGCCACCATCGCCCAATGCGATTACGGCCATCCGTTCACCGCCGCCCTGCAAAAAGATAACTTCTTCGGCGTGCAGTTCCACCCCGAGCGTTCAGGCAAAGCCGGCGCGCAGCTGCTGAAAAATTTCCTGGAGATGTAATGATTATC
This sequence comes from Pantoea sp. GM01, assembly GCF_000282675.1. NCBI lineage: Bacteria > Pseudomonadati > Pseudomonadota > Gammaproteobacteria > Enterobacterales > Erwiniaceae > Pantoea > Pantoea sp. GM01. The sequence goes on from NZ_AKIU01000033.1 coordinate 25,866, forward strand.
CCCGCATTAGATTTAATCGACGGCAAAGTGGTGCGCCTGCATCAGGGCGATTACGGCCAGCAGCGCGATTACGGCAGCGATCCGCTGCCGCGCTTACAGGATTACGAACGCCAGGGCGCCGAAGTGCTGCATCTGGTGGATTTGACCGGCGCGAAAGATCCGGCCAAACGTCAGATTCCTCTGCTCACCAGCTTACTGCGCGGCGTGAACGTGCCGGTGCAGGTTGGCGGCGGCATCCGCAATCGCGATGACGTAGCGGCGCTGCTGGCAGCTGGCGCTACGCGCGTGGTGGTGGGTTCCACCGCGGTGAAGCAACCGGAAGAGGTGAAGAGCTGGTTTAACGAGTTTGGCGCGGACGCCATCGTGCTGGCATTAGATGTGCGCATTGATGGCAACAACCGCAAAGAAGTGGCGATCAGCGGCTGGCAGGAAGCGGCCGGCGTAACGCTGGAAGAGGTGATTGGCTGGTATCAGCCGGTGGGCCTCAAGCATGTGTTGTGTACCGATATTTCGCGCGACGGCACGCTGAGCGGCTCTAACGTTGAACTGTATAAAGAAGTGTCTGCGGCCTTCCCGGACATCGCCTTTCAGTCTTCTGGCGGCATCGGTTCGCTGGATGACATCGCGGCGTTACGCGGCAGCGGCGCGCAGGGCGTGATCGTCGGTCGCGCTTTACTGGAAGATAAATTCACGGTGGCGGAGGCGATTGCATGCTGGCAAAACGGATAATTCCTTGTCTTGATGTACGTGACGGGCAAGTGGTGAAAGGCGTTCAGTTTCGTAACCACGAAATCATCGGCGACATCGTGCCGCTGGCGCAGCGTTATGCGCAGGAAGGCGCGGACGAGCTGGTGTTCTACGATATCACCGCCTCTTCAGATGGCCGCGTAGTGGACAAAAGCTGGGTCTCGCGCGTGGCGGAAGTGATCGATATTCCTTTCTGCGTGGCGGGCGGCATCAAAAGTGAGGAGGACGCGGCACGCATTCTGCAGTTCGGTGCCGACAAGATCTCTATCAACTCACCGGCATTGGCCGATCCAACACTGATTACGCGCCTGGCCGATCGCTTTGGCGTGCAGTGCATCGTGGTGGGCATTGATACCTGGTTTGATGAAGCGAGCGGCAAATATCACGTCAATCAGTACACCGGCGACGAAGCGCGCACCAAAGTCACCACATGGGAAACTCTTGATTGGGTGCAGGAAGTGCAGAAGCTTGGCGCGGGTGAAATCGTTCTCAACATGATGAACCAGGATGGCGTGCGGAATGGCTATGATCTGGTGCAGCTGAAGAAAGTGCGCGATGTCTGCAAAGTGCCGCTGATCGCGTCCGGTGGCGCGGGCACCATGCCGCACTTCCTTGAAGCCTTTGAACAAGCGAACGTCGATGGCGCGCTGGCCGCTTCAGTGTTTCACAAACAAATTATTAATATCGGTGAGTTGAAAAACTTCCTGATCGACAACGGTGTGGAGATTCGCGCGTGTTAACTGCAGAACAACTGAGCAAGCTGGATTGGGTCAAAACTGCGGGCATGATGCCTGTTATCGTCCAGCACAACGTTTCCGGCGAAGTGCTGATGCACGGTTATATGAACGAGGAAGCGCTGCAAAAAACCCTCAGCGAGGGCAACGTGACTTTCTTCTCACGCACCAAAAACCGCTTGTGGACCAAAGGCGAAACCTCGGGCCACTTCCTGCAAGTGGCGAGCATCACGCCGGATTGCGATAACGACACGCTGCTGGTGCTGGCCAATCCGATTGGCCCAACCTGCCATCTCGGCACCTCAAGCTGCTTCTCGCCGGCTGCGCCCGACTGGACTTTCCTCTACCAGCTGGAGCAACTGCTGGCGTCGCGCAAAACCGCCGATCCCGAGAGCTCGTATACTGCGAAACTTTACGCTAGCGGCACCAAGCGCATCGCCCAGAAAGTGGGTGAAGAAGGCGTGGAAACCGCGCTGGCGGCTACGGTTAACGATCGTCACGAGCTGACCAATGAAGCGTCGGACCTGCTTTATCACCTGCTGGTGCTGCTGCAGGATCAGGATCTGGATTTGAGTACCATCATCAATAATCTGCGCATGCGTCATAAATAACTGATTGTGCAATATGCTGCTCAAAATTGGCTGATGAAGCCAAAATTGAGCAGCATGCTTCTCAAAAAAAGCAAAATAAACTTGAATTGAGCAATATACTGCTCAACTTGGGTTTCCCATGCTCACTCTGAAGATCTACCTGGATGGATGCTGGCATGATGCCGCGGTGCTTGATTTTAAAGCGCCGCTCAAAGGCCGCGACGGCGAAGCCCTGCTTGCATACGACTTCAACTATGCCGTTGAACATTTAGACCGCAACGATATGGCCAGCTGCAGCATCAACTATCCGGTCATGCTGATTGGCAGCCATTTTGCTAAACCCTGGTTTGGTTTTCTTGATGACATCATTCCCGCCGGTGCCAGCAGACGTTACTGGATTACGCAGCTGGGTCTGCAAGGTAAACCTGCGAACGAGCAAGATTACACGCTGTTGAAGGCTGGAACCATCGCGCCTGTGGGCAACCTGAGAATAAAAGAGTCATTGCCGCAACTGCCGCCAGACAGCCGACTGAAAAGCCGGCGTTTTCCCGCCGAATGGGCGATTGAACGGGATACCGACTTTCTTGAGTACGCGCAGCAAATGGGCGCGGCAAGCGGTGGTGCAACGGGCGCAGGCGGTGAAGCACCAAAATTACTGTTGCGTCGTAATAGCAACAGCGAAGTGTGGATCGATACCTGGCAAGATGATCAGCTGAATCAAGACACACCTTATCTGGTCAAATATCCTCGCGGCGCACGCACGCCAATTGATTGCGACATCCTGCGAGCGGAATACCATTTTTACCATGAGCTATCCGCTCTACTGGAGATGCCGGGTATCGGCTTTAACTATTTGGATAAACGCATCGCGGGATGGCAGTTATGATAAAAAACATGTCGCCATTTGAACGCGAAGCCTTGTTATTGGAGCTGCTTCAGCAGTTTATTGAAGACAAATTCACCCAAGGTGTGTTGCTAATGCAACTGCGCAAAAAGGTGCTGGGTTTATCACAGGAGCGCTATGCAACGCTGGCAGGGATTAGCCGCCGTACGCTATCCGATATTGAGCGGGACAAAGAGAGCGTTACCTTAACCATGCTGAATCGCGCTTTTAAGCCATTAGGTTTAAAACTCGGTTTACTGCCACGCCAAACACATATGATGCAGGCACTGCTTACTCAACTCACTCAACACGGAGAAAGCCATGACCACGCATGAAAAACTGCTCGCGCTGCTCGAGCAACATCAGGCGCGCTATCGCGTGATGGAGCATGAAGCGACTGGCAAGTGTGAAGCGGTGGCAGCGATTCGTGGCACCGAAGTGGGGCAAGGCGCGAAGGCGCTGGTGTGTCATGTGAAAGGTAATGGCGTTAAACAGCATGTGCTGGCGGTGCTACCGGCCGATCAGCAGGCCGATCTCAGTAAAGTAGCAGCTGCAGTTGGCGGTCGGCGCGCTTCTCTGGCTTCGCCTGCGGAAGTCGATGCACTCACCGGTTGCGTGTTTGGTGCAATTCCGCCATTTAGTTTTCATGCGGATTTGCAGCTGGTGGTCGATCCGCTGCTGTTCGAGCGCTATGACGAAATCGCCTTTAATGCGGGCGTGCTGGAGAAATCGGTGGTGCTGAATATTGCGGATTACCAATTGATCTGCGCGGGAAGTTCACGCGTGGCGCGCATTATTGCGGAGCAATAACACGCGCCTTTAAGATTATGCTTTATGCTGCTTGGGTTGAATAGTGCACAACGCCACGGCGATAGTAAACAGCATTGATGTTGGTGAATAGATCAACACAGAATCGGTCATTCCCATAATGAACAATGCGGCTACCGGCATGGAAATACCCATTAATGCATCGCGCTTGAACCAGATTATAAGTACCGCAGCATATAAGAAGATGAGCGACGCCAACCCTGCGATACCTTGCAAAGTGGCAACTTCGAGGAATTCGTTATGCATATTATATTTAACATTAGTATAGCCAATTTTATTGCCTGGATGAACGCGTGAAATATATTGCCTTGCCGTAACCGTACGGACATCTGGTGAAGAAAAACCAGGATGTTGCGGTATAAAGTGAATTCCACTATCCCAAATAGCAACGCGTGCTCCAACCGATGTTGAGCTATTATTATTGTAATTTTCAATATTATTATAAGCCTGCATCCAACGCTGCCCTGTCAACCCGGCTAATAATGCAAAGAGAATAAGTGCATATAGCCGGTTTCGCTTGGGTCGCAGGATTTCTAATAGGCCGTAAAACCGACTAATTTGACACAGCGTGATGAACATAAAAGCCAACAGTGACACGCGTGTTCCGCTCAACACCACTATAGCTAATACGATAAGTGCAAATGAGGCATCCGCAAAAATCCATTTACGATTTGCGTCTTTGACTGATAACCAAAGATAAGTGCAATAAAGAAACATCACCATATAAGATGAACTTGATGCGGCATCGGCAGTGAGTTTAATGCGGACTCCAGTCCGTAAATGTTCATGTATGCCGAATATCAGCGCGCCTGCTGCACCAAGCCACAGCAGCATTTTGCTTAAATAAAGAGTACGCTCAGAAATATCATTATTGTACATAGCAATCACAGCAACAACAAAGGCAGCTAACATCAGTCGTTTACCACCCAGCCTGTAATTATTCAGGATATTATTGGTTGGCGTAGTAAAATTAGCATAATTGTCATTGATATAAACCGCCCAACCAAAACGCAGCGCCCCCATAATGAACAGCGCTGAGAATAACAGAAGTATATATCTATTCATCCGCATGCGGTTAGATGGTGAGGCAAGCGTATAAATAAATAGAAATCCTGAAAGATAAGCAGCAATGTAGAATACTTTCTGCGCGAAACCGTAGGTAAACAAATTAGTGGCAAGCGTGCAGCAAAGTAAGATCACAATCGTATTTACCGTTGCTGCCTTTCCTATCATAGGTAAGTTGGGTTTAACTATGTTCAATCGGAGCGTCCTGATCGATGATATTTGTTAGTTTTTCCATGTAATTTTGCTCGTTGAATGCTATAACACTGTCTTTGATGCTCTGCGCATCTGGCAGTACTTCACCCTCAACAATGGATTGTAAAATTGCGGTCAATCGGACCACATCATTGACGGGATAGAGATATCCATTTACGCCCGATGAAATGATTTCGGACGGACCGCTGACGCAATCAGAAGAAATACAAAAAATTCCGCGCGCCATCGCTTCCAGCAAGATCAGCGGAAATCCTTCATGGTTCGAGGTCAATACTAAGGCTGTCACCTGTTTGATATAAGACGCAATATAATCCCATGCATTTTGCTGCCAGCCATGCCAGTGTATGTTGTCTGCGATACCTAACTGTTGCGCATAGGCTTCACATCTCGCGCGATCGTCCCCATCACCCACAATATCCAATAGCCAGTCACCGCGAACGTGCCGTAATGCATCAAACAGATCTTTCAGCTGTTTCTGTTCTTCAAAGTGCACCCGCCCCACAAACAAGAAACGTGCAGTCTGCGGCTGCGGAATCACGATATTAACCATTTGTACCGGGTTAAATATCACATGTACGTGCTCAGTATGGGCACCAAGCTCAATCAGCTGTGACTTAATCGCCTCACTGATTGCAAGATGCTGATCTGCCAACATCAAATAGTGTGGGCGATAGCGTTGCTTCGGTGGAAGGTGCATCCAGGAATAGAGTGTCGCCTTATGGCCGCTGTAGTTAAGCGCTTTGCGGGCTAGCATGCAGGGGACAGTATTGAGCGCAATGATGTGATCGGGCCGATGCTGACGGATGAATTTTGCCAACCGCTGGACGTGGACAAAATTGTATATTTTAGAATTGCCAGTCAAGCGACGGCTTTTTCCCCATACCAGCTCATTCGCCCAGTTATCGGACGTAATCTTATTAGATGATTCGAAGAGAAACAGTCCAGCGTTGAAGTGACTGTCGCGGTTAAGTTGATCAATAACCTGTCTGGTCACGTTTTCCATGCCACCGTGACCGCTCAGCGTTTCAGCTACAAAGAGAATTTTACTTGGTGTTAGCGTCATGCTTTGGATCTCATTGCAGTATATCGCTGGTCTTTATAAGCAGAATTAAGGCAGAACTTATTGGAACGGTGGCTTTTCTACCATGATTGCCCTGCTTAAGCAACTCACCGCAATTAAACCAACCTAGATGTAGAATATAGCACAGATTAGCAAGGTAATGCTTACAGTACACAATTGCAACAATCTGAAAGTATTGCCTAATTTGATTTGACTGATACCGCGGGTTACTCTGCCAATCTCAACATTACAACAATAGAAGACAGATACTATGGCAAACTCTCGTTTTAGTGCCCGCCTGCGTCAGACGCTGGCGCTGGCTGTGCTGGCCGGTTGCGCATTTGGCGCGCAGGCAAACATTGATCAGGTGCGTTTCGCGGTTGATCCCACCTACCCTCCTTTCGAATCCAAAACGCCGCAGGGCAAACTGGTCGGTTTTGATATCGATCTCGGCAATGCGCTGTGCGCGCAGATGCAAGCCAAGTGCGTGTGGGTGGAGAGCCAGTTCGACGGCATGATTCCGGCCTTGAAGGCGCGTAAGTTCGATGCCATTTTGTCTGATATGGGCATCACTGAAGAACGTCTTAAGCAAATCGATTTCACCGTGCCGCTCTATGACACCCATACCCAACTGATTGCGCGAAAGGGTTCTGGCCTACTGCCAACCGCTGAATCGCTAAAAGGCAAAACCGTGGGCGTGGAGCAAGGCACTGTTCAGGAACGTTACGCGCTCGCCAAATGGCAGCCGCATGGCGTGCAGGTTGTGCCTTATGGCGACCAGGCACAGGTTGAAAGCGATCTGATTTCTGGCCGACTTGATGCAGTGTTTACCGACGCTGCGCAGGCTGCAATCGGCTTCCTGAAACATCCGCAAGGTAAAGACTTTGAACTGGCGGGCCCGATTGTACAGGATCCGATCATCGGTCCGGGTACTGCGATTGGGTTGCGTAAAGGCGATGCCGAACTGAAAACCGCGCTGGACAATGCTTTTGCCGAGATCAAAAAGAACGGCACCTTCGATAAAATCCAGAAACATTACTTCGCCAATGATATCTCCATTCAGCAGTAACCTTTTGGGCGGCTTTTGTGCCGCCCTTTTCCAGTCGGCACTATAATTCCAATCATCTGATGAAATAGGCGCGATTGAAACGTGCCGTGAGCAAGGACATCGAAAGCGTTATGCAACAACAACATCATCCTCTACTCAGCGCCTCACTAGGCACGCAACGCGAAATTGTTAGCTTTCACTTCGGCACGGATTCGCAGCAACGCGTCTACATCCAGGCAGCATTGCATGGCGACGAGCTGCCGGGCATGGCGGTGGCGTGGTATTTGAAGCAGAAGCTGCTGGCGCTTGAGTCTGCCGGACAGCTGAAATCCAAGATCACGCTAGTACCGGTCGCCAATCCTTTGGCGATGGGCCAACACTGGCATGGCAGCCATTTGGGCCGTTTTCATACCTTGTCGGGACAAGACTTTAACCGCCGCTTTCCAGCGTTAGGTGAAGCATTGGTTGAGGAGTTAGCTGATTCACTTACCCAAAGCGAATATGAAAATAAACGGTTGATCAGGGATGCTATTGATCGTCATTACCGTGAACGCATCGCACGTACCGAATTGGATGCTCAGCGTTTTACGCTGATGCGCATGGCGAGCCAGGCAGACCTGATGGTTGATTTGCACTGCGACTGGGATGCGTTGCCGCACCTCTATACCACGCCGCATGCATGGCCGGATATTGAACCGCTGGCGCGTTGGCTGGGTAGCGAAGTACAGTTGCTGGCGCAGATTTCGGGCGGTGAGCCATTTGATGAAGCATGTTGTGAGCCGTGGTTGACTCTGGCTGAACGATTTGGCGATAAGTTTCCTATGCCGCGGGGATTACTGCCGGTGACGTTGGAACTACGTGGTGTTGCGGATGTATCGCCTGAGATGGCGGAGAAGGATGCAGATGCGATCATCAGTGCGCTGATTGAGAGCGGCTATATTGCAGGTGAAGTGGGTGAATCCCCTGCCCTGATCAATCCGGCGACTGCATTGGCAGGTTGTGAGTATATCCATGCGGCACAATCGGGATTGGTGTTGTATCGCCGTAAGTTGGGTGAATGGATTAAGGCCGGTGAAGTGGTGGCGGAGATTGTGGACCCGATTACTGACCAGGTGATGCCGCTGGTAGCAGAGTATGGTGGCGTGCTATATGCGAGGAATTTAACCAAGTTTGTGACGGCTGGAATGTTGGTGGTCAGGCTGGCTGGTGAGAATGCGGGGAGGCATGGGGAGTTGTTGGTGGGCTAACGATATAAAAAATTCGCTGCCTCAGATATGTCTAAGGCAGCTATCACAACCAATTACATACTGTTTTTAGTAGTAAAATTATTTCGTGAAATAACGATCACTGATCCGAAAATAACCCCTAAGATAGCAGACAAAATAAGCACCAATGATCTTTGAGGACTAATTCTCTTAATAGGCAAGTCAGGATTGCTTATATAACGAAATGATTTAACATTGCTCATATCAATCTTTATATGAGTTACAGCTAATAATGCCCGTTTAGCACTGTAATAATTATCATCTAAGACTAATGGTTTCGTAGCTTCATTTTGAACCATAGATCTCAAAGCATCGCTACCTAACAAATAAAGGGTATCATCAGAAAGTGATTCTACTTGGTTCAAGTTTAACTTAGCATTGCTCGTTGCATCAGCGATTTTTAATGCTTGATTAATCACATCTAACCGATGATTTTTTTTGTCGATTGCTATTTGTTCATTCAGCGAAACAATATTAGATAACTCTTTTGTTCTTACGCCAACATTATATGTAATGTCATTTTCGATTTCTTTTACGGAATTATTGTTAATTTTAGTGATATAACCGTCCAGCTTCTCCTGAGCATCTTTTGCTGAAGATCCAATTAAACTAACGCTTAAATAATTGTTATCACCTTTATTCAAAGGTTCAACGCGAAGGTCAATTGGAGTATCTAAACTAGCAAGCGAAGATGCAAGAGAATTTAACGATGCGGAAAATCTATTGAAAACTTGATGCTGTAAATCATTAATAGTAGGCCTATCGGCACCATTATCCGAATAGATAACATTAAGAAGAGCCGTATAATTTGCGATCTGTCCAGATGAAGGATATGTAATAGTAGCTTTGGAAATCCATCTTTCTTTTGCAAAGACTAAGTATGTAGACCCGAGGATTACAAATAATATTGTTATAAATAAAATAAACGCTTTTGCACGCCATAACTGAATCGCTACAAATACAGGATTAAACTGACTCTGGGGAAGATTAGATTTAATCAAAGGACTATACTCCATACACCTTAAAATTTTAAAATATTAATCATGAAATATTAAATGGTTATTATATTAATAAGGGCCTCTACATTTAGAGGCCCTTCATAAATTAATCTAACCACTCAGTGTGGAATACACCATCTTTATCAATGCGCTTGTATGTATGGGCACCGAAGTAATCACGCTGAGCCTGAATCAGGTTGGCTGGCAGTACTTCTGATCGATAGCTGTCGTAATAAGCAATCGCAGCTGAGAAGGTAGGCGTTGGAATACCATTCTGAATTGCATAAGACACGACATCACGCAGCGCTTGCTGGTATTCATCAGCGATGTTTTTGAAATAAGGATCCAGCAACAGGTTTGCGATATCAGCATCGGTCGCATAAGCATCAGTAATTTTCTGCAGAAACTGAGCACGGATAATGCAACCTGCACGGAAGATTTTGGCGATTTCGCCATAATGCAGATTCCACTGGTTCTCTTCTGATGCAGCACGTAACTGAGAGAAGCCCTGAGCGTAAGAAACGATTTTGCCTAAGTACAGAGCACGGCGTACTTTCTCTACGAACTCTGCTTTATCACCAGTGAAAGCTTTAGCCTGTGGGCCACTCAGTACTTTAGAAGCAGCAACACGCTGAGACTTCAATGAAGAGAGGTAGCGTGCAAACACCGATTCGGTGATCAGAGACAGCGGCTCACCTAAATCCAGTGAACTTTGGCTAGTCCACTTACCCGTACCTTTGTTTGCGGCTTCATCGAGGATGACATCAACCAAATATTTTCCATCTTCATCTTTCTTGGTGAAGATATCTTTGGTGATATCGATCAGATAGCTACTCAACTCACCGTTGTTCCAGTCAGTAAAGGTTTCTGCCAACTCTTCGTTATTAAGACCTAATGCACCTTTCAACAGAGCATAGGCTTCAGCAATCAGCTGCATATCACCATATTCGATGCCGTTGTGCACCATCTTAACATAGTGGCCAGCACCATTTGGACCAATATAGGCAACACAAGCTTCACCGTCTTCTGCACGGGCAGCAATTTTATCCAGGATTGGAGCAACCAGCTCATAAGCCTCTTTCTGGCCACCTGGCATGATTGATGGACCTTTAAGAGCGCCTTCTTCACCACCGGATACGCCGGTGCCAATGAAATTGAACCCTTGATCTGACAATTCTTTATTACGGCGAATAGTGTCTTTATAGAAGGTATTACCGCCATCGATTAAAATGTCACCTTTATCGAGATGGGGGGTCAGAGAAGCAATAGTCTTATCTGTAGCTTCACCCGCCTGCACCATCAACAAGATGCGACGTGGTTTTTCAAGCGATTCAACGAACTCTTCAACAGTATAAAAAGGCGCGAGTTTTTTGCCTGAGTTCTCAGCAATCACTTCATCGGTTTTCTCACGAGAGCGGTTAAAAATTGAGACTGTATAACCGCGGCTTTCGATATTAAGAGCTAAGTTGCGGCCCATAACAGCCATACCTACAACGCCAATTTGTTGCTTAGACATTTTTTACTCCTGTCAGTGAGATTACCAATTAATAGTATTTGATACTTAATGTGAGGATAACTCATTTGAATCAAATAAAGAAGAAAGTATGAAATAAATGTAATGTTACAAATTCACATGAAGTCAGATTTTTTCAAATTGAAATATGTTAGAGCGTTATTAAATTGCTGAGTATTATAATCAGTTTTAACGTTTATCATTTCCAACCCTTTAGAAAACCCAGTTATAACAGGTGTAAAGTGTATGCTTGAAGTAAAGACTAAACGGGATACGCATCCATTAGAAGTTGTCAATAGTTTATACCAGATATCATCTGCATAAGGACAAAGACTCGAAATAGAGTGAAAATCCTCTAGTCTTTTATCTAAATATTTTATAGGGTAGCAAACACCAGAAACACCAGTAGGGATCAATAAATTGTTATGTGATCTTTTTTCATTAACAACTTGCCAACTATTATAAGAAGCCACCTCATCGGTATTGGTAAAATTAATTAATCGAGCTCTATAACAATAAATAGAATCAGGATCTTGATTAATGCAGTCATTAAAACCCTGCAACCAATTACCCGGATAAAGAATATCGTCATCTGCAGTAACAACATATGGACAGTTTTCAGCAACATTAAGAATGTAAGATAGTTTTTTAAAAGATTTATAATCGTCCTCTAAATATATTACTTCAACACCTCTACTTATCTGTTTATTAATAATGTATTTAGAAAAGCCAGAAGGTTTGTCTTTTTTGTACAGCCAAAGGATAACCCTCATCGGCCGTACTCTATTTTGATGCAATATGCTTTCCAATGTTAAAAAAACATAATTTACCCGTTTACCATAACTTGTAAGGGAGACTATAAAACGCTCATTACCATCAACAATTTTTCTTCGCGAAAATAAAGACAAAGCAAAAAATTTAACGGTTAGTAATATTGAGGAAATTACCATTTTAATTTTATCTCTTGTTCGCATTATTTTCCTCCAAAGTATATGATACGTAACGTTTATAAATCTCACGACCATCAAATAAACAGTAAAAAATACAACAAAAAACACAAACTTCAAATGGCATTAATAAGTAATAATAATAATCGAACCAGCTGAAAAATAAAAAAGAAGTCAAAAATGTATAATTTATAGCTGCCAATGTTGAGAAACGAGCACACCACTGCAAAAAATATATGAAAAACATAACAAAAAAATAAACAATGAATGATACGTAACCAGCAGAAATTAGCAAGGTTCCCCACAATGTAGGAACATTACCTACAGAATTGCTAGTTGTATTTAAAGTTACAAATGGTCTGACAATATCGAGAGTCATCAAATCATTATTGACCAAAATATTAATAACATTAAGAGGCCCAGAGAAGAGCCCCAAAATATCCTTAGGATACAATGAAGAAAATACGCCCTGCTCAATGTAGGCAGAGAATGTTAATACACCAGAGTAGAGGTAACCAAAAAAATGAATTAATATATCATAAGTTAAAATCGAATAATCGATCGTTTGGTTTTGAGCGTTCAATACAACTTTCATGAAATAAACTAGGAAAAACAATAAGAACAACATTAATGCACAAACGATTGAAATAAAGAATGATTTCAAAAAATCTATTTTTAGAAAACCTGAATAGATTGAATACCAAATCATCCATACTAATGGAATCATCACCCAATACTTTACTTGCTTCATAAATAATAGCAAAAAAATAAAAATAATAAGCGATAATATATATTTATTTTTTTTACTAAAAAAAGCTTTTAATAAAAACGGTAATAACGATACTAGTATAGCAAATGAATGACCAGCTAATCCGTAAGTCAATAAACCTTCAAAATCTTCACTAACTAAAGTCCCCAACTTATACCAAGAATTAATGATGTAATAAAGACAAAGTAAAGCTATTAAAAGTGAAAATGTAATAACGCTTATTCTTGTGCTACTATCATAAAATTTATTTGTTGAATGATGATTGAGATCGTATGTAACAAAAAACAAAGTAGCACAATAACACGCTAAGCTTGCTATAAGGCCGACTGTAATGAATATTGATAAGTATAGGAAAACATTTTCATCAATTGATACGAATCCTAATCTTTCTCCTATAAAATAGTGAGTTACTACAATAATAAATACGCCTATATACGAAATCATTAAAGGAGTTAACTTATGCCAAATTCGATAATCAATATAACAACATAAGAATGATGTGAAAATAAAAAGCACAAGCATAGTTTTATCCCTTGCCAATTTTTCTATGTTTGTATAAAAAATTAACGTAATATCTACGTAACTTCCAATAAAAATAAAAAGGTCTGGAGATGAAGTGAAACACATCTAATACTTTAGATAAAGTGTTAACTTTGTTATTAGTTAATTTTGATATCAACAATTTACCGTATAAAAGTGTTAATGTATCGATTTTAGCGAGTTTAAGCGAAATTGATTTTAGTTCGTTAAACTTGAAATTAGAATCAATTTGAATAAGTTGTTCTAAAAAAATTATATTAACATAACGTTTTGAGTGTTTTGATGTTGAGTCAGAAACTCTATACTTGACTGTGATCTTAGGTAAAAAGTATAACTTATATCCAGCTGATGTGAACTTTAACCATAAAGGAAGATCTTCAATTAATGTGAATTTTTCATCTGCATAACCAATAGCTTTAAGTGCATCTTTCTTTATGAATGAAGTCGGTGCAATATTAAAACTTCGGAACATCAGATAACTAAATTGTTCATATGAGTCCATGGAAAAAAAAGGCATATTAAACGGTTCCGGGGTAATCTTATTTATGCGGCCAAACCATTGCATAGCAGAGAAAACGACAGAACAATTTGAATTGTCTTTAATAAAATCAAGAAAATTTTCTAAGCATTGCTTTTCAAGTAAGTCATCGCCACCTATGCTCTTTATCCAATCACAAGAGCATTCTTTCCAGCCAGCATTACAATTAGAGCTAACACCTAAGTTTACAGGCTTCGTCAATAATTTATAACGAAAAAACTCCCTTCCTTTGAAGTGTAACCATTCATTAATTACTTTCAATGTACTATCACTCGAACAATCATCACTAATTATAAGTTCTATATTATTCGAACCGATACTTTGCCCGCGAATACTTTCGAGAGTATCTAAAATTGTGCCTTCAGAATTGAAAGTGACAACCATTACTGAAACTTTATTTTCCATTAGGTTCTTGGCAATCCAATAATCTTATTGAGGTTTAAATAAACAAAAATAAAATACAATCCATAATTAGTCAGGTAAGCCCAATTTGCACCATTAACACCAATTTTGCTAACGAAAAAATATGTGAAAAGAACAAATGTAAACGAGAAAAATATTTCTGATGATATAAACCACTTTATAGCCCCTTTCGATATCATAGGAAATGCATATAACCAGGCAGTAATTTTTATTACATCACCAATTAGTTGGACACTAAACAATTCACGCGCAGCAGCGAACTCATTTGTAAATAAAAGCTTAATTATTATATCACGCATAAAAAATACAGCTAGTGAAAGCGCAGTAACAATAGGTAGTATAATTTTTATTGCACTATTTATTTCCCGCTTTATCTCATTTGCAGTTGTTAACTTAGACAATTGCGGTAAATAGTATGTACTCAATGCTAATGTGATTATTGAAAGATAAACTTCTGAAATTTTCCATACTGCTTGCCACTGACCTGTTGTGGACCAACCAACGTGGGAAACTAAAATTTTTCTAACAAACATTAGAGCGAGAGGTGCTGCTATAGCAGAAGTAATAGCCATAGCTGCGTACTTCAATATATCATAGATATATCTAGTCTTTACGCGACCTAACCAAAACCTTAACTTAAGCCACGGTTCTCTAAATGAAACTATTAATACAATAACGCCAGACAAAGAAGTGTTGATAGTCGCAGCGATTAAAGCACCAACAATATGATATTTATATATCAAAAATAAGACAAGAATTGTTGATACTGTCACAGAAACAAAACCTACAAGAATAAATTTTTTATATTGTTGTAATCCATTGATTACTGAGATAAATGCAGTATTAATAATCGACATTGGCAACATAAAACAACTTAGAATTATCAACCAATTATAATTATAGTTTTGAAAAAGAAATTCAGCTAAAAAATCTCTAAAATACAAACACAGTGGTAGTGAAAATAAAAATAGAGCACTCGAGCACAATATCGCTGCACGCCACCAATTAGCAGTTTTTCCAAACCCAGCATCAATATTTTCAGAAGTATACCTTACAATACTATTACCTACTGGAGAAACTACAACTCCATTTAGTAAAGAAAATAAACTCTGGAGCTGACCCAACATTGCTATACCTGTTGGACCAGTATATATTGCAACCAACTTAGCAATTATAAACTGACTTAGTATCCTATAAAAAGTAAGCAGTGCGGTTGATAAAGTTACAGACAACATCTTTCTCATACTTTAAACTCGTTTAATGCATTAATGACCTCACTTACTTCACTATCGGTTAAATTAGGATCCATAGGTAAAGACAAAACTTGATTGTGGATTAATTCTGTGACTGGCAAAGATAAATCATTATATTCTTTATATGCCATTTGTTTATGTGGTGGTATTGGATAATGTACTAAAGTATGGATTTTTTTACTATTTAAAAAATCTTGTAATTCTTTTCGGTAATTGGTTCTAATAACAAATAAATGCCAAACATGCCCTTCATCATTTTCTTTTAATGGAAGAGCGATATTTTCATTTTTGATTTCATTAAGATATCTATTGGCAACATACCTTCTTTTATTTATTTCATCATTTAAATAAGGTAATTTAACTCTAAGCATTGCGGCCTGCATTTCATCAAGCCTGCTATTGAAACCTTTATAAATATTTTCATATTTTTTTATGGAGCCATAATTTCTTAAAGCTCTAAGTACATTGGCAAATTCGTCATCATTTGTTGTCACAGCCCCTGCATCACCTAGTGCTCCTAAGTTTTTACCGGGGTAAAAACTAAAACCAGAAGCAGCGCCCCAAGAGCCTGCTTTTTTTCCGCCTATACTTGAGCCATGTGCCTGTGCTGAATCCTCCAATACCAACAAGTCATTACTACTAGCAAAAGGTATTATCTCATGCATGGGCGCTATTTTCCCATATAGATGTACAACCAGAATAGCTTTAACACCCGGTAAGATTGATTTTTCAATTCCGCTTAAGGACAAGTTAAATGTTCTTTCATCGGGCTCAACAAATACAGGAACAAGATTGTTTTGGGTTATAGCTAATATTGATGCAATATAGGTGTTAGCTGGAACTAAAATTTTATCGTTGTCTTTTAGTTTTCCTTGTATTTTCCATGCTTGTAGAACCAGCGATAGCGCATCAAGCCCATTTGCTACACCTATCGCGAATTTTGCACCACAATACTCACTAAATTCTTGCTCGAACTTTTCAAGTTCTTCTCCTTGGATATACCAACCAGAGTCTATGACTCTAGAGCAAGCTTTCTTCAATTCATCATTATATTTATCATTTAATTTCTTTAAATCTAAAAAGTTAACCATAATTACCTCATAAAACGATTGTAACTTTCAAAATTTGCTTCAAAAGTTTCTTTTTTATAAATAAAAAACGTATTTTCATTATCTTTAGAAATTTCAATTGCCCCCATTTTTTTATGAAAACCTATAACTTTTACATTCTCATTTCTAACATCAAAATGAGACTGTAAAAAACCTAATTCCCGAAATGCAAATGAGTATACCAATAACGCACTTTCAATTGCTGAAGATAAGGTTTTATCATTATTTAGTATCCAACTCCCCCAGCAAAAAGAGTGTGGATTGTCAGTAAAATCATATAATCGAACAGTGCCTATTTTTTCCCCATCAAATTTTCTTTTTATGATGAAATAAAATTCATCATTATTTATTTCTCGTTCTTTATATTTCCTCAACCACTCTACTTGATCTTCAAAATCATTAGAAGTTTGAGAGAGGTGTTGGTTATATTTATTATCATTTCGTAAGCTTAAAATAAACCCAGCATCACTCTCCGTTACTAACTCAAAAAATATACTTTTACTTATCAGAGACATGCTTATGAACCTCAGTTAAAAAAACATTATAATCTCTTATATAGTCGCTTTCATCATAGTAATTACTTGCAAGAACAAGTAGAACACAATCAGAAGAGAAATCTTTCATCTCTCTCCACGTTAACGAATTAATTAGCAAACCCTTTGTAGGTGTATCAAGGAGTACTTCGATTCTTTCAACACCGTTATCTAAAATGAAAGTGCATGAGCCATTAATTGCTATAGCTAATTGTTGCAGATCTTTATGAGCATGAAAACCGCGAATAACATTTTTTTTGGTGGAAAAAATATAATAGATTCTCTTAATATCAAATGGAACGTTTATCAAAGACTCAAGCGATACCAATGAACCTCGCTGATCACCGATTTCTTTCAAATCTAACAATTCAATTTTCATTTTTTACCTAGACAAAGCCTTATATGCATAATGACAAAAATAATATAATGAATTAGATAAACTTAACCCTTCCACTTCTCTATAAATTTGCCACTGCCTTAATGCTTTTTTAAACTTATTTCTTGAGATGGAGTTATTTACTATTCTGTATTTCGTTAAAGCTTCAGTTAATAAATGTGCTTTATTTCCACTTTTCAAAATCAAAAGCCATGTAGCGTAGTCTTGCCCAGTGCGTAATAATGGCATTTGCAAATTAGGAAATGACCTACTTCTTAAAATTACGGTTGAACATCCAAGTGTAGCTCTTTTTTTAAGCATATCTCGATAACATAACGGCGGGATTTCTTTAATATCAATAAGGCATTGTTTGGATTGTGCATCCTCACTGATTATTTCGAAAGCAGTAAATGAAAAATCAATATTCGAATTCATGAATTTTAGTTGTTTTTCTAATTTTTTTTCATACCAAATATCATCACTGTCCACGAACGCTATGTATTCACCTTTACAGTTAGCTAAACATTTGTTCCTGCTTACGGCAGCACCATAATTTTTTTCATTGGTAAAAACCTTTACTCTTTTATCTTTCGATTGAATATCTTTAAGTATTTCCATGGTAGAGTCCGATGAGCAATCATCGGTAACTATCCATTCCCAATTAGTGACAGTCTGATTTAAAATACTATTATAGGTATCGATTATAAATCTTTCTGAGTTAAAAGTGGCTGTAACAACTGAAACCAATATATTACTACTCGTAATTTTATTTTCTGTCATGATATATCTCTGCAACTCAAGAAATTACTTTTGCGAAATGATTTTTCTTAAGTACTTACCATAGTTATTTTTTTTCAAACTGTCAGCTATGTTGACAAGTTCTTCAGTCGATAGCCAATTATTGTTCCATGCGATTTCTTCGAGACATGCGACCATCATCCCTTGTCTTTTCTGTACAGTTTCAACAAAAGAACCAGCTTCAATTAAACTGTCATGTGTACCAGTATCCAACCATGCAAAGCCACGTCCAAGTTGTTCTACTTGCAACTTGTTCAATCGTAAATACTCTTCATTAATCGACGTTATTTCTAACTCACCTCTTACAGAAGGCTTTATTGTTTTTGCGATATTAACTACATCATTGTCATAAAAATAAAGCCCAGTAATGGCCCAGTGTGATTTTGGGTTGATAGGCTTCTCTTCTATAGATATTGCTTTATTATTTGTATCAAATTCAACTACGCCAAAACGTTCAGGATCTATTACTTGATAACCAAATACTGTTGCACCACAATTATTTGAGACGATTCTTTTTAATTTAGGACTAAACCCTTGCCCAAAAAATATATTATCACCTAGAACCAAGCATACTGATTCGTTACCGATGAATTCTTCGCCGATAATAAAAGCTTGAGCTAATCCTTCAGGCTTGGCTTGAATTTCGTAACTTAATTTAATGCCAAATTGCGTTCCATCTCCTAATAATCGTTTAAAACTCGATTGGTCTTCCGGTGTTGTTATGATTAAAATATCCCTAATACCTGCTAACATTAACACTGATAAAGGGTAGTAGATCATTGGTTTATCATAAATTGGCAGTAATTGTTTAGAGACCCCTAGAGTAATAGGATACAATCTAGTTCCAGAACCACCTGCAAGTATAATTCCTTTCATCTTAATTTATCCCTAAACGTTCACGTTGATAAGTACCATCTTGAACTCTTTGGCACCAATCAGTATTGGATAGATACCATTTAATGGTTTTTGCAATTCCAGTTTCAAATGTCTCATCCGGTTGCCAATTTAATTCTTTTGAAATTTTGCTTGCATCAATTGCATATCGTCTATCATGGCCTGGACGATCAGTAACATATGAAATTTGGTTTTTATAGGTTTCTTTTTTAGGCACCATTTTATCAAGTAGTTCGCATATTTTTTGCACTACATCAATATTTTTCTTCTCATTGTGACCGCCAATATTGTAGGTCTCGCCGACGATTCCTTCGGTTACCACCTTATAAAGCGCCCGAGCATGATCTTCTACATATAGCCAGTCACGAATTTGATCGCCTTTCCCATATACAGGAAGAGGTTTTCCTTCCAGAGCATTCAATATGACTAAGGGAATGAGCTTCTCAGGGAAGTGATAAGGACCATAATTGTTTGAGCAGTTGGTTACTAACGTAGGCAGTCCATAAGTACGCTGCCAAGCCCGAACTAGATGGTCGCTGGATGCTTTAGATGCGGAGTATGGGCTACTCGGAGCATACGGTGTGTTTTCCGTAAATAAAGGCAGGGGAGCATCCTCTTTCCATTCATCTGGATGAGGTAAGTCACCATAAACTTCGTCTGTGGAAATGTGATGAAAGCGGAATGCAGCTTTACGCGTCGGCTCCAGATTTGCCCAATATTGCCGTGTCGCTTCTAAAAGTGTGTAAGTACCAACAACATTGGTCTCGACAAATGCTGCTGGTCCAGTGATTGAGCGATCAACATGGCTTTCGGCAGCTAAATGCATCACTGCGTCTGGCTGATGCTGTTCAAAAATACTTATCATTGCAGATTGGTCACAGATATCAGCCTGTACGAAGGCATAACGTTCTGATGCAGCCACATCTACAAGTGACTCAAGATTACCTGCATATGTTAGCTTATCAACGTTGATGACCGAGTCTTGAGTCTCATTGATAATGTGACGGACAACGGCTGATCCTATAAACCCCGCACCACCTGTAACCAGTATTTTCACGCTTAATCATCTCTCTATCGGATACTTGAAAAAACACCACGCTACCGCCCCTGGCTTGAAGCTACCAGTCAACTTGCTCCCTAAGTGTGCACTAAGGAAGTACAAACCCCAGATTTTGTGGTGAACAATGCTTGCGTTAAGACGTAGCGAAACAAAACAGCTAATGATTCTCGTACGTTGAATGGCGAGTTACAAGCGTTAAAGACATGTATTGCAGACCAGCTGTTTAAAATTTAGTTAATACAGTTTCATGCGCTTAATTTATACACATCTGGGTGATTCGGAATACTCTGAGCTGTTGCGAGTATGACGGTTGGCTTATAACTTACCCAACCTGGATAAGAATATAATTTTTGCAAAAAAATTGGGGTAATCACGTAGTTTGTTATCACTCGTGATTACCCCAATAAATTTTTAGCTTGATAACGTCAGGTTTGGCAATAAATTAAGAATCAACGAAACCCGTTCGGATTCTTCGACTGCCAGTTCCACGTATCGCGCATCATGGCGTCGATCCCGCGCGTCACGCGCCAGTCCAGTTCGTTGTTCGCCAGTGTGGCATCGGCCCAGAAGGCTGGCAAGTCGCCGTCACGGCGCGGTTTGAACTCAAACGGAATCGGCTTACCAGAGGCTTTCTCAAACGCCTTAATCATCTCCAGCACCGAGAAACCAACGCCGCCGCCAAGGTTGTAAGCTTTGTAACCTTCAACTTTGGCCAGGTGATCGAGCGCCTTCAGGTGCCCTTCTGCCAGGTCGACAACGTGGATGTAATCGCGCTGAGCGGTGCCATCCGGCGTGTCGTAATCGTCGCCAAACACGCCCAGCTTTTCCAGACGGCCAATCGCCACTTGTGCGATGTACGGCAGCAGGTTGTTCGGGATGCCGGTTGGGTCTTCACCGATTTCGCCAGATTCATGCGCGCCAACCGGGTTGAAGTAGCGCAGCGCGATAGCTTTGAAATTCGGATCCGCTTTAGCGAAATCGCGCATCACGAATTCGATCATCAGCTTTGAGGTGCCGTACGGGCTGGTGGTGCCGCCGATTGGCGTGGTTTCTACGTAAGGTACCGGCGCATCTGCACCATACACGGTAGCAGAAGAGCTGAAGATGAAGTTCCACACGCCAGCAGCGCGCATCTCTTCCAGCAGCACCACGGTGCCCGCTACGTTGTTTTCGTAGTATTCCAGCGGCATGCGCGTGGATTCGCCCACGGCTTTCAGCGCGGCGAAGTGAATCACGGCACTGATATCGTTGCTGGCAAACAAGTCACGCAGACACGCACGATCGCGAATATCGCCTTCAACGAACACCGCTTTCTTGCCCGACAACTTTTCCACGCGGTTAATGGCTTCGCGGGAAGCATTGCAAAGGTTATCCAGGACCACAACGTCGTCGCCGCGCTCTAACAGCGCCAGCACCGTATGGGAGCCGATGTAACCTGCCCCGCCCGTTACCAAAATAGCCATGTGTACTCCTTTAAACCGCGCGAATGGCGCGGTAGAGAATGAGGAAGCTTATTTCGCCAGGATTTTCTGAATAGATTCGCGGAAATCACGGCCCTGTGCGTTGTTACGTAAGCCATAAGAGACGAAGGCCTGCATGTAACCCAGTTTACGGCCACAGTCATAGCTGGTACCGGTCAGCAGTTGCACATCTACCGGCTTCTTCTTACTGAGCGATGCGATGGCATCCGTCAGCTGGATACGACCCCATGCGCCCGGCTCAGTGCGCTCCAGCTCTTCCCAGATATCCGCAGAGAGCACGTAACGGCCAACGGCAGTCAGGTCAGAATCGGTTGAACCGGCTTCTGGCTTCTCAACAAAGCTGGTGATGGTGCTGATGTCGCCTGGGTTATCAATTGGCTCTTCAGTGGTCAGCACGCCATATTCGGTCAGGTCTGCACCCGGCATGTGTTTCGCCAGCACCTGGCTGTGGCCGGTATCTTCGAAGCGAGCAACCATCGATGCGAGGTTATAACGCAGGTGGTCAGCGGTAGAATCATCCAGCAGCACGTCTGGCAGCACCACGACAAACGGGTTATCGCCGATCATCGGACGCGCGCACAAAACAGAGTGGCCCAGACCCAGCGGGTTGGCCTGACGCACGTTCATAATGGTCACGCCTGGCGGACAGATTGACTGTACTTCGCTCAGCAGCTGACGCTTAACGCGCGCTTCGAGCAGCGCTTCCAGCTCGTAAGTGGTATCGAAGTGGTTTTCCACTGCATTTTTGGAAGCATGGGTGACCAGCACAATCTCCTTGATGCCCGCCGCGACGCATTCGTCAACAATGTATTGAATCATTGGTTTATCGACGATTGGCAGCATCTCTTTCGGAATGGCTTTGGTCGCAGGAAGCATATGCATACCGAGACCTGCAACGGGGATTACTGCTTTAAGCTTGGTCATATTTATTCCATTTCATGAAGTGAATGCGTGAGGTCGATTATGCAGGATCGGCCGGTCGAGCAAGTATAATCTTAATCTGAAAAACCGGCACTAACTCTCTGTCGCACCATCAAAAAACGCCAATTTGCCCTTCAACTGCAGCTTGATTTACCAGGCAATCGGCTACGCTAAACCGCTGAAAAACAGTGGAAGGATTGGGTCAACATTGCGACGAGTGAGACCAGAGATTTTCAGAATAGTGAGGTGTGAAAATAGTCCTGCGGAAATGAACAGGGTTCGCACTCATGCGAACCCTGGGAAGATGGCAGGGTCACCCGCCTGGGTGACACAATTACAGCATGCCTTCAAACCATTCCGGCATGACGAACAGATTGAAATGATTTACCAGCATCATCAGACCAACAAACACCACCGACACCGAAACCCACTGGCGCGCATACGGCATAAAGCGGATGCCAATCACCGGTTTGATGAAGAATGGATGCGCAAAGGCCGAGATCAGCACCTGCGAGATCGACAGCGTCAGCGCCACATACAGCACGTTCGGCCAGATGTAGGTGGTCGCCAACACGGCCACCACCACCAGGCTGGCAACAATGTTCCAGTAGAACTCAACGTTGGTGCGCCCGTTAGCCTGTGAGATCGCACCGGTTAAGCCGCCCATCGGACGCAGCATGCCGAACAGCAGCATCAGCGGAATCAGATGGTAAACCTGCTCATGTGCAGGACCGTACAGCACGCGCACAATCACCGGTGACAGAATGCCAATCGCCAGATACATCACGCTGCTGAACAGCATGATGACGAAGGTGCCCTTCAGGAACAGCTTTTTCAGTTGCTCAGGATCGTGCTGCTTCTCAGCAAAACGCGGCAGCGCCAGGCGGTTAATCACCGGCGAAACCAGTTTCAGCGGCTGCAGGATCAATTCTTTTGCCAGCGAGTAGATCCCCAGCATCTCGGCGCCCATCACTTTACCGACGATCAGCGCATCCGCCTGGGTACGCAGCTGGTTAATGGTTTGCGAACCGAGCTGATACACGCCGTAACGCACTGCGCTAACAAAGGTTTTGCCGTCGAATTCCCAGGTTGGACGCCACGACTTCTCGCCGAAGTAGATCATGCAGAGAATGCGCGTGAAGGCGTTGATGAACAGGCCAAGAATCGCCGCCGCCACGGTTAACGAGGTGTAATACAGCATCGCGACGGTGCACAGGAAGGCAAACAGCTTGGTGGCCATCTCAATCTTTGCCAGCGTCACCATGCGTTTGGTTTTTACATAGTGCGCCTGATACTGCGACAGATGTCCCAGCACGAGGAAGTTGAGGCTGGTGAGCATGATCAAACCCACCAGCTCCGGCAGGTGATAGAACCACGCCACCGGATAAGCGATCGCCAACATAATCAAGCCGGTGCAGAAACTGAGCGAGACGTTCACCCAGTAAATGGTGCTCTGCTCGCGGCGATTAATATCCTGGCGATGCACGATGTAGCTGCTCATGCCCATATCCTGCAGCACGGTCGCCACCGCCAGAATCGCATTGATGATCGCCAGTAAACCCAGCTCGTGCGTTTCGAGTTTGCGCGCCAGTACGGCGAGCTGTAACACCTGAAGCAATGCGGCAAAACAGGTACTACCAAACAGCCAAACGGCCTGTTTTTTTAATCCGCTCACACCATGCGCTCCAGAATTTTCGCCAGCTCACCGTAGGCGATGTGCTGATTGAACTCGGTTTCGACTTTCTGCCGCGCTGCCGCGACTACCGGTGCCACATCGACATCCCCGCGCGACAGACGCAGCAGCGTGGCCGCCAGCTCGTCCGGATCGTTTTCCGCCACCAGCCAGCCGCTGACATCATTCTCAATCAGCTCAGGAATGCCGCTGTGATAGGTAGACACCACCGGTAAACCCACCGCCATCGCTTCCATCAGCGCCACCGGAATGCCTTCCATATCGCCATCCGCAGCGGTTTTGGACGGCAGCAGGAAGATATCCGCCTCGTTCAACGCCTGACGAATCTCATCCTGCGGCTTAAAGCCCGGCATGGTGACGAACTCCTGCAATCCGGCGCGCGCAATATGCTCGCGCATCATGCCATCCTGCTCGCCGTTACCGATGATGGTGAACTGGAACTGGCCACCGTTATTGCGCAGGATTTCGCTGGCTTTCACTGCCACATCCAGCCCTTTCTTCTCGGTCAAACGCGCGACGGAAACGATGCGCAGCGGTTGATGGAACGCTTCACGCGGACGGAAGTTAAACTTCTCCGGCTCGATGCCCATGCGTGTCACGCGTACCTTCTCACGCGGACAACCCATCTCAATCAGCTTGTTCTCCCACAAGTGGCTGATAGGCAGCATCAACTCGCTCTGTTTGAACAGGTTGATGTAGTCGAGCTTGTGCTCTTCGAGGATGTGGCGGCGCGAAATATCCGCGCCGTGGAACACCGTCGCCTGCTTGCCTTTCAACACGCCGAGTTCGCGCAGCTTGTTGGCCAGCGCGCCGGCATAGCCGAAGTGCACCAGAAACACATCAGCGGTATAAGGCTGCTTGGTGTTGGCGACAATGGCCGGCAGCAGCAGTTTGCTGGCCTGTGCGCCATAGCGACGCACATTCAGCGACTTAAGTAGCGCGCCTTTGGTGATTTTCGGCAGTATCAAGCCGATACGCTGCGTTAGCTTATCGAGGTTGGATACTTTCTCTTCCGGCAGTAAATAGTGGGTTTTCGCTGCCAAATTGTAGTCATCGAACGCAGCGTGGCGATTGATCATATCGCCTGGGAACACGGAGATAATCTCCACGTCGTAGCCTGCGTCGATGAAATGCGTCACCTGATTGAGCACAAACGTCTCAGAGGCAACAGGAAAACGCATGGTGAAAAAGGTCAGCTTCATCACTTCACCCCAGGACGTTGAGAATTTCTGCTGTAATGCGGTTACCAATCTCACGCTCCTGCGCCACCGCGGTATCAACTTTGTGTTTCACGTTGTCGTAGTCGGCCAGCACCGTCTGCACTTTGTCGATGAGTGAACCGTCCATCAGGCTCTGCACATCGGTGGCCATCTGCGGCAGGCCGAGCTGTTTCATCACGCCGAGCGATTTGTGCTCGTAGTTGATGGCCACGGCTGGCGTACCAAAGTTCATGGAGATGATGGCGGAGTGCAGGCGGGTACCAATGGTCAGATGACAATGGCTGAGCAGGATGCCGAGTTCGAGGTCGTTGAACTCGTCCATGATGACATGGTAATGCTCGGGATGCTCGACATGATCGCGCAGCGTCAGCGCCACCATGCGGTCGTCTTTCGCGTAGCTGTCGATACCGGTACAGGTAGAAAACGCAACCACCTGATAACCTTCGGCAATCATCGCGTTGATCACGCGGCCAAAGGCAGCTTCATACTCTTTCTGCGTCACGCCGAGACGTTTATCGAACGGCGCCAGTTCACGCACGGTAATCGCAATGGTTTTACGTGCGCTGATAATCGCCTGCCAGTGCAGCAGGTTATGGCTAGGATTCGCCACTTCACGCGCCTGCACCAGGAACGCGGTATCAACGCCCTTCTTCACTTTGCTGGTGGTCACACCATCTTGTTTCAGACGATCGTGGCTCACCTCTTCGCGCAGCACCAGGCTGTCGACGCGATCGAATACAAAGTTTGCCAGCGCATTAACGCGCGGGTTTTCAAACGGTCCTACCGAGTGGCCAACCATATGCAGCGGCTTTTTCGCCATCAGCGCACATAGCGCGTGGTCGAACTGCGTTACACCATACAGGTCGACGAAGAACGAGCCGCCAACCTGGATGATTGCATCATATTGCGCGAGGCTTTGGGTGAAGGCCGCCAGGTGCGGTGGCACCGAGAACGATTTGTATAAACCGCCTTTGCCCAGGTGCGCCATCATGATGTCCGGCATCAGACGGTTCGCCACTTTGCGCTTGAGGCTGCCCACCAAACCCTTGCCCGATTTGCTGTTGTGCAGGAACAGGGAATCCTGCTGGATGTGCTGCTGCAGTAAATAGCCTGAGCTTGTTGGATAACGGCTGATGACATCGATATCCAAATCCGCGCGCGCAGATTTGAGCGAATCAATCAGTCCTCGTAAAATCGCGCCATCCCCGCGATTTCCACAGGTATGGTTTCCTACCAATAAGATTTTCATAAAAAAACTCCGGAAAAATTTTTGTAATTTTACAAGCCGCCAATAACCGCACTGGCAAAATGAACTCTGTGTTAAATGACTGCAATGGGAATAAACCCCAAAAAAGCGCTGCTAAATGCATTTCTATTCATTACTGCTTACAAATTATGCATATTCCGTAGCGGCGCAATAAATTGCGCCGCTACGTTGGGTTCCTACGTGTTACGACTTAATGGCGAAATACGGCATCGCAACTTGCTCGCCATTAATGACGACGGAAATAAACCCTTTCGGCTCACGCGCATCCACCTGTTCCGGCTTCAGCGCGCGCGACGCCAACAGCAAATCACCCTGCTCGTTACCGCCGACGCCGGCTTTGCCGTTGTGCAGGCTGAAGCGCTGCGGCGCCTGTTGCGCACCGCTGCCCGGCGCACCTTTATCCATCACGGCATCAACGCGCGCACAGCGACCGGTCAGGAAGCGATCCTTGGCGGTGCTTTTGATCAACACCGCGGTGGTCGGCGTCCAGCCCGCCAGCTTGACGTACACCTTGGTGTCCGTTTCTGTGCGCGGTTCGAAACGTACATCCACCACCGGCGAACTGCCTTCGGCTGACCAACTGGCTTCCGCTTTACTCTTCTTGCGCTGCAGATGGATCACCGTACGTCCGCCAGTGCCTTTGCCGTCGATAAGATCCATCAGCGGTTGATTGGCGGTACCGTTACTGAACTGAGACTGACCAAACACTTCGATTTCCCAGCTATCACCCACCGCTGGCGAATAGAAGTTGCCCAGCTCAAACCAGGTCTCCTGGTTGGTGTTATTGGTGAGGCGGAAACGTGAAGTGATGTAGTTGTATTTCAGGCTGCCGTCGATAGCGACGCCATAAGATTCAACGCGCGTGGAACCCATCTCCCAAATATTCAGCCAGCGCTCACCTTCCAGCGAGTTATCAATCCAGCTGCCTGCCTGTAAGTTGGTCTGACGCATATTCAGGCGCGAGTTGCGCGCATTCAGCGGGTTCTTACAATCCTCAATGCTTAACGCATCAACAATCCACTGCCCGTTCGAGATATCGCCAGGAAAATCGCTGTGTTCAATCCAGCCGTTGTGAATGATCGATTGGCTACAGCGCGGCAGGTTCAACACCATGCCGCCTTTACAGTGCTGCGCATTAAAGTTGGAGAGCTCAATCGCGGTGCTGTGATCCCACGCACCGGCCTTTTGACCTGACCAGCTGGCTTTAATCACATCACCGGTACAGGCGTTGGCGTACCACTGGTCGATTTTACAATCCAGCGTATCCAGCAGGCTGAGCGAGACGCCGCCCACCTGATTGAAGCGCAAGCACGCGCCACGGAAGAACTGGCCGCCCGGACAGGTATTGCGGAACAACCCCTGTTTATTCGGACGCTTGTCGGTGTTGCCGTTGAAGTTCAGGTTGGAGATTTCAGTCCAGCGCGCATTTACCTGGAACAGGAATTCGGAGCGGCCATCGGAAACCAGCGTGGTCGCCGGGAAATAGCCAAAGTTGACCATGGCACCGGAAATACGGAAGAAGCGACGTTGCGTATCACCGAAATCACACTCGGACACGAAGAATGTGCCCGCTGGGAACTGCACGCAGATTTGCTGGCTGGCATCAATCGACCACTGATACATGGCTTTGATCGCCGGTGCAGTATCGGTTTTGCCATCGGCGATGGCGCCGAAATCAAACAGCGTCAGACGATTGAAGTCTTCTACCACGCGACGCCAGGCGAAACCGTTGCCGCTGAAGTTCACACCGCCATCATCTTTGGCATCGCCAAAGGTGCCGACAAACTCACCGCCGCCCACTTCCAGCCCTTCATGCCAGCTTTTCAGCTTAATTTTGGCACCGGCAAACAGCGGACGGGTTTTACGCAACTCCTCCACCGACGGAATTTCACCGATCAGCTGATAACCGTTCGGCTGCGCCAGTCGCTGGCTGAAATTGCTTTGGTTAGGACGCGACACATCGCTGATCGAGAACAGCGTGTTGCCCTGATCGTCCTCGACGACCATTGAGTGCGCAGGATTGGCAATCAACGCGGCATTATCATGAATAAACTGCGCGAAGTTACCCTTGTTCAACGCAATCGGTTGACTGATTTGTGACACTTTGCCATTGGCATCGCGCAGGAATACCGGGATTTGATTGCCGGTTTGGCTGGCATCGCTGCCCGCCTTACCAATCCACAGTTTGCCTTCGAAGTTCTGCCAGAACTGCGGCGGCATGGTATAGACGTTTTCTGGCGTCAGAATCGGCACATCGCCCTGCGGAACGCTGGAAGGATCGACGGCTTTTAACGTTGGCTGACCACTTTTTGCGGCGTAGCTGGAAAACGCGCTGACTGAGAGCGCGGCAACAATGGAGGAGGCTGCGGTCTGCAAGACTTCTCTTCTTTTCATGCTTCAATTCCCGTGGTTATGCGGCCAAAAAGGATTCCCGAGGCACGATAATTGGCACTAAACAAGCGCGAGCCAGCTCTGTTTGATCTGGTTACCGTCAAACTTGAGCGCGGTTTCTTTGGTTTTTTCACTCATGGCGTAGAACAGGCCATCATCACTGGCGAGCTGCTCCATGCGCTTGATAAACATGGCTTTATCATTCATCGGTACCAGGAAGCCATCTTCACCGTGGTTGATGATCTCCTGCGGCCCGGTTGGGCAGTCGTAAGCCACCACCGGCAGCGACCAGGATTTGGCTTCCAGCAGCACCAGCGGCAAACCTTCATAGCGCGAGGTCATCAGCGCCATGTCACTTTCGCGGTAGTAATCGTTGATGTTGCTGACTTTGCCGACGAAGTTGACGCTGTTAGTGATACCCAGTGCAGCCGCCTGATCGTGCAACTGCTGGCGCAGTTCGCCGTCACCGGCAATCACCAGTTTCCACTCCGGGTGTTTCTTACTGAAATCAGCCCAGATATCCAGCAGCAGATCGAAACCTTTTTGGTTATCGAGACGCCCCACCGCTAACGCCTGGCGGCTGCGCGTCTGGCGTTGAAACGCTTTGTACACCACGGGATTGGGGATTTGCTGACTGGCGATGTTCCAGCGATTAAACACCTGATGATCTTTGTCGGTTAAAACAATCACCTGGTCGTAGTAGCGCAGCATCAGCCACTTCAGCAGCTTGATCGGTTTACTAAATGAGTTAATTGCAATGTGTTCGCAGGCATAGGCTTTGAAACGCTTTTTCTTTAGTGCCATCAGGTTCCAGAACGCAAACATCACGCTCAGGCGGCCCATGCTGATCAGGAATACGCTGTCGAAGCCTTCCTGATGAATGCTAGCGACGGCGCTTTTTATCGGATTGCTGTGGCCTTCAAAGCTGACAATTTTCTTTACCCGATCGAACGGATAAAAGGTTTTGCCATTGCCTTCCAGCGAATAAATGGTGACTTCATGCTGCTCGCCGAGGCACTCAGACATAAAGTTGCAGATGTTTTCCGTGCCCGCATAGGAGTAGGCATCTTTAATCACCAAAACGATCTTTTTCATAAAATCCTTTCCACCTCAAAAATACCGAATAAAGAGACCCAAATCATTCGTGGCGCAGCAAGGCGGCAAGTGCGTTCATCCCCGGGAGCTTACTTCAGTAAGTGACCGGGGTGGACGTGCGCGGCCAACGCGGCTGCGGCGCGAAGGATGCCGGGTCTAACGATGCTTCAGAGCGAAGAGGACGCCATTAACCATGTACCACGTGTAATAGTAATATACTTTTAACGGATTGTTTTTATAGATAATTCTTAATAGTTCGAGGTGCCACTTCGCCGCTTTATTTTTGTTGCGCGACAGTGAATCGCCCAACTCGTAATAGTTGACCAGGGTTTTCTGGATCACGCGGGCTTGTTTGTAGCGGAGGAACAGCTCATAGAGGAACAGGAAATCTTCGTGGCCTTTGCGCTGGAAGAAGATGCCCTGCGGAGGACGGCGGAAACACACTGAAGAGAAGCACACGCGATACTGCTTCTTCACGAAGTTTTCCTGCTGCAGATAGGGTTTGTTGTAGTTAATGTCGTGGTCGGCAGTTTTGGTTTTGTAGTGATAATGCGTGATAACAAAATCGTCACCCGCGGCAATCGCAGCGGCCTGTTCGGCCAGCTTTTCCCCATGCCACTCATCATCGCTATCGAGGAAAGCGATAATCTCTTCTTGCGCCGCGCGCAAACCGACATTGCGGGTTTCCGCCGCACCGAGATTCTTCTCATTATCGAGGATGGTAATGCGCGCATCCTGACACTGCTCACGCACCACGGCGAGAGAGTCATCGGTCGATTTATCGTTAATCAGGTAAAGATGCCAGTCGCTGTAGGTCTGATTGCGGATCGAATCCACCGCACGCAGTACCGTATTTCGCGCGTTATACATCGGCATCACAATACCGATGGTGCCAACATGATTTGTCATTTGTCTACCCGGAGTTTCAGGAACCAAAAAATTGCCCCCGTGATGGGAGCAAGTGAAAGTCTAAAAAATGTGAATCAGGAAACGGCTCTTCTACCAGAAAAGCGCGACTTCACCTTATCGAGTAAGCGATTCATGAAGTAAGCGCGGTTATCACGATTGGTGAGGAAGAAGTAGCGCGCAAAGCTGAGACTGGCTTGCAGCGATTTACCATCCATCTTGTAGCGCAGCGGCAGCTTGAACGCTTTGTAGGTATGGATATCGCGCGTCGTCAGATGCGGCTTCATGGTATCCAGCCAGAAGAAGGAGTATTTCACCGACTCGCCCTTGTGCTTGGAACCAAACTTGGTCACCAGATGGTAAGTCGCCAGCGGCTGGTCGATCATCACGAAGGCGTAACCCATGCGATCGGCACGGATGCAGAAATCGTAATCCTGATGGCGGATATAACGCGCATCAAACTGAATCTGCGCGGCATCTTCACGCTTCAGCACAATGGTGCTGGTCTGAATAAAGCCGTAACAGCCAAACAGATATTCCGCCACGGTTTCATTTTTACCGGGCGGCTGCATCGGCATCACCTTCAGGAAGCTGCCATCCTGATGGATGTTCACCTGGCTAAAGATGACGTAGCGTGATTTGCCCTGCGCCTCCAGTTTGGCGATGGTTTCACTGACCGTCAGCAGCTTGTCCGGGTGCCACTCATCATCAGCATCAAGGAAGCTGATAAAGTCGCCCGTGGCCAATTCGATACCTTTATTACGGGCGCCGGCGCCGTTGAGTTTGACCTCAGACAGCTCCAGTTTGATGTCCAGATCCTGATAACGCTCACCGCGTACCACCTGCGCCAGTTCGGCCGCATCGGCCGATTTGTCATCCACAATAATCACTTCAAAATTGCGGTAAGTTTGCGCTCTGACGCAATCTAGCGTCGTTACAATCGATTTCGACGCGTTATACGCGGGAATTACAATTGAGAAGCGGATGTCCTGCATTGCCAGCACCTCTTAAACAGCTGTTCCAGATTCAACGGTAACGCGTTCAGCCCTGAGAAAGGAATCGGCTTTGCTCTGAAAAATCATGCCGTTAGTTTCTTTTCTCATTAAGACTGTACGTACCATCACGGGAATACCTAAGACTGTGCTGTGTGTATGTGTAAGGATGCAAAACGCACCCCTTAAATTGCTCACCGGTCGCCATTGATGGCGCCCCTACAAGGCGTAGGGTGCGCATTGTTGCGCACCTGGCTTAACCCCTATTCACCATAAAAAAGGGGCGGTAAACCGCCCCACATGGTTACTGCTTAGCTCTTGGTCTCTTTGCCGTATTCGTAGTTGTAATAGTCGTAGCCATAACCGTAGGCATTCGACGCTTTACGTACTACGGCGTTGAGGATCACGCCTTTAATTTCGATGCCGTTCTGCGCGAAGCGCTTGTAGCTGACATCCAGTTCTTTGCTGGTGTTGGTTTCGAAACGCGCCACCATCAGCGATGTACCTGCCAGCTTACCGATGATTGAAGCATCGGTGACGGCCAGAATCGGCGGCGTATCGATCAGTACTAAATCGTAGTTCTTGCTGGCCCAATCAAGCAGCTCGCTCATACGACGGTGCATCAGCAGCTCAGATGGGTTTGGTGGCACCTGGCCACGCGGCAGGAAGTCGAAGCCGTAAACGCCCTTCTGAATCATCGCCGGTGAGAACTCGCTCTTACCTGACAGCACGTTAGACAGGCCAGATTTGTTATCCGCACCCAGCAATTCATGGGTATAGCCGCGACGCATATCACCATCGATGAACAGCACACGCTGACCCGCTTTTGATACCAGCGTTGCCAGGTTGGCACAGATAAAGGTTTTACCAATGCCTGGGCTAGCGCCGGTGATCATCAGGATATTGTTTTTCGCTTCCATCATCGCGAAGTGCAGGCTGGTACGCAGGCTACGAATCGCTTCGATGGACAGGTCAGTTGGATTACCCAACGCCAGCAGCGTGTTGTGCGGGTCACTCTTCTCTTTGTGACCGCGACGCGCCAGCGCTTCGGTATCTTTCTTACGCTGCCATTCAGAGAGCGGTACGCTGGCATAGACGTTCATGCCCAGCTCTTCCAACTGCTCTGGGTTGTCGATACCGTGATGGAACAGCGCTTTCAGCAGCACCAGACCTACCGACAGCATCAGGCCCAGAATCAGACCGGCAGCAATGATCAGCGCCTTCTTCGGTGCAACAGGACTTGCTGCTGTTTCAGCACCATCAATGATACGTACATCACCCACGGTACTGGCTTTACTGATACCCAG
Source organism: Pantoea sp. GM01 (assembly GCF_000282675.1). Lineage (NCBI taxonomy): Bacteria > Pseudomonadati > Pseudomonadota > Gammaproteobacteria > Enterobacterales > Erwiniaceae > Pantoea > Pantoea sp. GM01. The sequence goes on from NZ_AKIU01000033.1 coordinate 59,323, forward strand.
CTCTTGCTGACGATTCAGCAGCTGCATGTAGATTTCCTGACCTGACTGCACATCACGCGTCAGACGCAGAATCTCTTGTTGCGTTTGCGGCATGCCGGCAATTTTCTTGTTCAGCTGTGCCTGCTCGCCTTCCAGCGTTTTGCGTTTTTCCAGCAGGGCGCGGTAGGTCGGGTGATCCTTCGTGAACAGCTGCGATACTTCCGCTTCACGGAACGTCAGCTCGTTCAGCTGAGTCTGCACGCTGACAGAGGAATCCAGCGCAGATTTCGCTTCCAGCGACATATCTACCGACTCGTTCTGACGACGGAAGGTATTCAGCTTATCTTCAGCATCATCCAGCTTAGCGCGTACGTTCGGCAGCTGTCCGCGCAGGAACTCAAGGCTCTTCTCTGCTTGTTCGGATTTGCGCTCTACGTTCTGCAGCAGGTAATTATTAACAATCTGGTTCAGGATACGGCTGGCCTGCTCTGGATCTTCGTGTTGGAACTCAAGACCCAACACACCGGTGGCTTTGCCTTTATCGGCTACCGTCAGCGCGCCCAGAACGTTTTTAATCGCCTGCAAATCAGTGAGTTTGGTGACATTGAAGCTGGTGCCTTCATCCGCCTGAATATCACTCACCAGCATAGTCACATCGCCATGCTGCTCCAGCTGACCAACACGACCTTTAAACAGCTCATCACCATCGTTGGTGACGGTATAGGTATCCGGGCCGGTGACTTCCAGCTGCACGGTACGCTTTTCGATTGTGCGTGGAATTTCCAGGCGCGAAATAGCGATATTGGCTGGCTTATTGCCCATCAGGCGTGACAAACCTTTACCAATCACCGGGAAGTAGTTCTGCTGTACGACAGTATCCAGACCGAGGTCGTTTACCGTTTTACCCAGCACCATACGCGACTCAACAATCTGAATCTCGGTATCGGAAGCCGGCGTAGCGGGCAGCACGTCCTGCAGTTCGTTCAGAACCGATGCGGTGTTCTTCTGCTCAACCTGCACCATGGCATCGGCGCTGTAGATTGGCGTGGCAAACAGTGTGTAGAGGGTCGCCACCAGCATGAAGAATGCGGTAACGGCAACAATGATCCAGCGATGATCAATCAGCTGTCCCACAAGATGCGCCAGATCCCATCCATTCGAATCTTCCTTTGGCGCGGTCATAACCTTGTTTTTGATATTCATGGATAATCCCAACTATCGGCTTAATACGTTGACCCATTTCTGGGTAGCGTTTTCCAGTAACCCGTAGACCTCTTCAAAGGCCTCGCGACTTTTTTTGTACGGATCCGTAATTTCCTGTTGGTTGAGCCAGTGCCCAAGCAGCATGGTTTTTCCGCGTGCGGCTGGATCGATGCGATTCACCTGCTCAACGTGCCGCTTTTCCATTACCAGAATCAGGTCGTAGTCACGGCACATACTGGCCGTTAACTGCTGCGCCTGATGGCCTTCGAGCGACACGCCGTGTTCGGCGGCGACATCAATGGCCTTCTGGTCCGCCGGATAGCCTTGCAGAGCACCCAGCCCTGCAGAAGCGATCCGGAGATTAGGTAGCGCGCGCTTGAACAGACGCTCCCCGGTGGGGGAGCGGCAAATGTTGCCGACGCAGACGACTAACACGGACTTAATCATGGCGGACCCTTAGTCCGACCAGTTACGGAAACGAAGTGCCGCGGAGCTGGCATCATCAACACCCACGATGGTCGGCAGCAGGCCTGAAATCACACGGTTCCAACGGGTAATTGGCGTGGCGGTGACGTAGACGATGTCGTACGGCTCAAGCTGGAATTCGGTGCCCATCACCATCGAAGCCGCATCTTTGGTATTCAACTGATAGATGTTGGCAATCTTGGTGCGGTTGGTGCCACGAATTGGACGAATAACGAACACCCCGGTGGCATCAGAGGTGGTCTGATCCATACCTTGCGAGTTGCCCAGCGCTTCAGCCAGAGTCATGCCGCTGCGGTCCATCTTCAGCGTTGACTGCTGCTTCACTTCGCCCATCACAAAGACTTTCAGATCATCGTTACGCGGAACGTACAGAATGTCGCCCGGATAGAGCAGATGGTTTTGGCTCAGGTCGCCATTTTGCATCAGCGCCTGCAGCGAAATACGTTGTTCTTTACCGTTGTGCGTCAGCACCACGTTGCGCCAGTCTGCGTCAGCGGCCAGGCCGCCGGCGGCGTTAACCGCATCAAGCACGGTGAGCGGCACGTTGGTGATTGGCTGCTGTCCCGAGGTGGTCACAGAACCGGTGATGTAGGCTTTCTGCGAACGGAACGAGGCAACGTTAACGTCAACCTGTGGGCTTTCAATGAACTGTGCCAGACGACGCGCCACTTCGGTGCGGATCTCGGTCACGGTACGGCCCGCGACGCGGACTTTACCAATGTATGGGTAGAAGATCGTGCCATCAGCCTGCACCCAGTTACCGGTGTCGCTGGCGCTACGGTACTGGCCCGCTGGCGTCGTTAACTCTGGGTGATCCCAGACGGTAACGTTAAGCACGTCACCCACGCCGATGCGGTATTCGTAGCTCTGGATCTCATTTTGCAGCAAGGGGTTAGCCTGCGCGACTAACGGCTTCGGACGCATCTGTTCAACCAGACGCGGCGTGAGCGGGAAGACGTTTACATATTTGTCGATGTCATAGTTGCTATCCTGTTGCTCAATGACATCTTTTCCACTGGTGGAAAGGTGAGAACCCGGTTCAATGGTACATCCGGAGAGAAAAGTCGCGGATACCAGTAAAGGTATCAATTTAATTTTCATTATCATCTGATTCTTCGCTATCAGTTAATGATTGATAGAGGCGAAATCGCCCGCTGTGTAAGCGTCTTACAAAAAATTAATGTGACGGGTTAAACACTGAAACTGTGGGTCATTATTATTCGCTCCCTTGGTTTTATGTTGTCACCGTGTCTAAAGACGACATCAATTAAAGTGGGTATTTCATCAACCGGCAAATAACCCGTTTAATCGGGTGCATTAACGGCTGTTGTTTATATCACGACACACCCAGCACCGGCAGTTTTCAACCGGGGACGTTGCTGCCCTTCCCCGGCCTCGCTGTCTATCAATAGGCGCCATCGCGTTTAAGCACTACGCCAACCGTTTTAAACAGAATCGCGATGTCATTCCACAGCGACCAGTTCTTCACATACCACGAGTCGAAATAGACGCGCGTTTCATAGTCAACGTCGTTACGACCGCTAACCTGCCACAATCCCGTCATGCCTGGTTTTGCCATCAGGTAATAATCGACGTCACCCGCATAACGGCACAGTTCATCTTCAATCACCGGGCGGGGACCGACCAGGCTCATATCACCACGAACCACGTTCCACAGCTGCGGCAGCTCATCCAGACTGGTTTTACGGATGAAGTGACCGACTTTGGTAATGCGCGGATCGTTCTTCAGTTTGAAGTCTTTATCCCACTCGGCGCGTGCCACCGGATCGGTACGCAGTACCTCTTCCAGCACCTCTTTCGAGTTGATCACCATTGAGCGGAATTTCAGGCATTTGAATTTTCGACCATTCATACCCACACGTTCGTGACCGTAAATCGGCGGCCCACCATCACGGCCGACCATAAAGCCCAGAACCAGCAATGCCGGTGACAGCGCCAGAATAATGCCCAACGCGCCGACGATATCGAATGCACGCTTCAGGAAGCGCGAAGTGCGTTTCGCCAGGTTATTGTTAACACGCAGAATCATCACTTCATGACTAAAGATGTAGGCCATGTCGGTGCCGTAGAGCGGTACACCGCGCAGCGTTGGAATCACTGAAACCGAACGGCAGTTATGCTTCGCCAGGTTTTTCAGCCAGTGATCGCGATGCTGGCTCTGTTCGAACTCCACCGCCACGATGAACTGGGTTTCGCTGTTGGTCAGTTGCCACAGCTCCTGCTCATTATGCAGAACGGGTACGCCGGCGATGCTGGCTTGTGGGCAACTTTTATCGACGTCGAAAAAGGCAATGACATCAAAACCCATCACCTCTTCACTCTGCAGCGCCTGCCAGGCTTCCTGTGCGTTGCGGCTGCTACCGATAATGATGGTTTGCTTCTTCCACATGCCGAAATGATTCAGTACACGTTTAGAGATAGCACGCGCTAAAGGAAGCAGAATCAGTGCCAGAATCCAGGTCATGACCCAGACGAAACGCGACATTTGCCACTGTGAAAGCGCTGAAATTGACAAATCAATGACAGAGAAAATAAGAATGGTACGAAATATCTCTTTGAGCTCGAACCAGAATGGTTTGCGATACGTATAATGACGCAGTCGAACCCAGAACCAGCCTACGCAAATAACCGAAAGCGCAATGTGTGTAGCGATTTTTAAATGCAGGTATTTTTCAGATATATCTGCCAGCGGAGAATCTGTGAACGAATTAATCAACGCCATGGCAATAAACAACGCCGCGTTGAAACAAATTAAATCCGAGCACGCCAGTAAAATTTTGGTCAGAAGACTTTTATATGTAATTTCGTTATCGCGCATATTTAACTCTTTTATATTATTTCCCTAATCCCTAACGCCTCAAGCCTGTGTAATAAATGAGCGATATATTCGCTGCATTTGTTGAGGCAATCTGCGGCAAATTCTCTGAGGCCAAACTCATTCTCGCTTTAGTAAGCAAGAGAATTATGATGAATACCAACAGATTAGTCTGACTTCCCTTGCCACAATGACAGACTTTATTACCGTACAGAAAGCACTTTTGGCACGCTACCGCCCTTGGCTGTCGCTGCCAATACCGCTTAAATCATCCTATTTACAGCCTGTTTTTATGCGGTATTTATGCGCTAATTACCGGTCGTGGCCCGCGCACGATCACAATTCACAACATTAGAAGGCTAAGGAGCGCGCTATTAACAGCTTTGGCGCAGACATTTACTAGCACGTTGCTATACTAGTTATTACTGGCTTGTTTACAAGTAGGCCCCGTCTTGCATGTACTATTTTAGGAAAAAGACTACCAGCCATAAGTATTGATGCCAGCGCTTTCAGCCCATTCCTCAGCAAAAATCAGAATAATTCGATACTCAGCCTCTAATTACTTTGCATCAAAATTGCACGCACTTGCCTGCCTGGAACAATTAATAGCGATCGTTACTTAGCTAAGTTGTTTATCCATACTTTCGTCTTATCCTTACCCATCAGCAATCAAGAATATTCGCTATGTTTAAGCTGATACGCGGATTTACTGAGCTGGGACGTATTTGTACCCTTTTCTACGATTCACTATCATCAGATTAAGCTCAATTCATAGACATTAAGGTGATTAACGCATGTTGGAGTGGATCGTTGATCCGTCGCTCTGGGCAGGATTAGTAACGCTAATCGTTCTGGAGCTGGTATTGGGCATTGATAACCTGGTTTTCATTGCCATCCTCGTCGAAAAGTTGCCGCCAACCGATCGTGACCGCGCTCGCGTCATCGGACTCCTGCTCGCGCTGCTGTCGCGTTTAGCGCTGCTGGCATCACTTTCCTGGCTGGTGACGCTAACGCAACCGCTGTTTACGCTATGGCATCACCCTTTCAGCGCCCGCGATCTGCTGCTGCTATCTGGCGGCTTCTTTCTTCTTTATAAAGCCACTACGGAATTAAACAGTCGGCTTGAAGGTGCTGACGAGGAAACGGGTCAAAATAAGAACGGTGCTAAATTCTGGCCGGTGGTGGCGCAAATAGTGGTGCTGGACGCCATCTTCTCGCTGGATGCGGTGATTACTGCGGTTGGCATGGTTAATCAGTTACCCGTGATGATGGCTGCGGTGACCGTAGCGATTCTTCTGATGCTGCTCGCGAGTAAGCCGTTAACGCGCTTCGTTAACGGCCATCCCACCATTGTCATTCTTTGCCTGAGTTTCTTACTGATGATCGGCTTTAGCCTGGTTGCCGAAGGATTGGGCTTTATTATTCCCAAAGGCTATCTCTACGCGGCGATTGGTTTCTCAATTGTCATTGAGATACTCAACCAGCTGGCGATGTTTAATCGCCGCCGCTTTCTCACTGCCGGGCGCCCCTTGCGCCAGCGCACCTCCGAAGCGGTTCTGCGTATTCTACGTGGCGAGGCGCAGCGCGCTGAACTTGATGCGGATACCGCTTCACTGGTGAGCGACAGCGAAGAAGGCGCGCTATTCAATCGCCAGGAACGCCGCATGATTGCGCGCGTGTTAGGGCTGGGACAGCGGCAGATCAATAGCATTATGACTTCGCGTCATGACGTCGAGCATATCGACCTCGCTGAAGATCCCGCGGAGATTATGGCCAAGCTGGATCGCAATCAGCACACGCGCATTCTCATCACCGAACACGGCCGCGATCCGCTCGGCGTGGTGCACGTGATCGATTTGCTGCATCAATCTTTGCACAGCAAATCACTCGACTTACGCTCGCTGATTCGCCAGCCGCTGATCTTTCCGGAACGCGTCACGTTGCTGCAGGCGCTGGAGCAGTTCCGTAATGCACGGACGCATTTTGCCTTTGTGGTGGATGAGTTCGGTTCGATAGAAGGTGTCGTCACGCTGAGCGACTTGATGGAAACCATCGCCGGTAACCTGCCCAACGAAGGGGAGAAAATTGACGCGCGCTATGACATCCAACCGCTTCCCGACGGCGGCTGGGTGGCAAATGGCCACATGCCGCTGGAGGATTTAGCGGTCTACGTGCAGCTGCCGCTCGACGACAAACGCAATTATCATACGCTGGCGGGTTTACTGATGGATAGCCTGCAACATGTGCCTCAGGAAGGGGAAGAGTTAAAAATTGGCGATTATCTGCTGCGCACCTTGCAGGTAGAAAATCATCGCGTACAGAAAGTAGAGATTGTTCCGCTTACCCCATAAACATCAGGTGCGCATAGCTGCGCACCTGAAATCCTCAAGGCTGCTTCGCGGGCTGCTGGCGATCCAGCCACTGATTCAAGCGCGACTTGGCTTCGCTTTGCAGCTGCTGGCGCACCACGTCGTCCACCGGCAATGAGTACTGCAAATTATCCCAGCCGCCGTACATGCGCAGTGGAATGGTTTGCTGATTCAACAGATTGGCTAGCTTGTCGTCGCCTTGCCAGCCGCGCAGCATCATATTAATGGTGATGTCGAGCTGCTGTTTGACCATATCCACATTGCCTTTGGTTTGCACCGCCATGCGACTGTTGCCGCCCTGCAAATCCGGTAACGTGATAATGCCCTGCTTAAGGCTAACCCGACCGCTCAGCTGCTGAATTCCCTGCTCATCAGGCTGATCGTTGGTGACACGATTGCTGACGCGCGCCACGGCACGACGCACCATTTGTTGCAGATTCAGCTGTGACAGCTGCAGGTTGGCCGCTTCGAGATCGGCACTGCCCTGCCAGTAATGTTTTGCCTCTTCGATGCTCAAGCCTGCTCCACTGAGATCGCCTTTCAGTGAGACGGTGCCTTGCAGCGTTTCCGGCAGTTCGAGCGCTTTCAGCAGCGGCGCAATGGCGATGTTATCCAGCTCAGGCTGGAAAGCCACCTGCGTCACCGGTTTGCGAATGTCGACCGCACCCGGCACGGAGAAATGGCCGTCGCCGAACTTGCCCTGCAGCTTACTCAAGGTCATCAGGCCCTGCTGATTGCTGGCGTCGATCTGCAGATTGGTCAGCGTCAAACCGCGCCATACGCTGCTGTCCGCGGCGAGGTTGAGCGTCAAATCCATTTGGTTGAGCGGTGAATCGCTGTTATCGCGCATACGCGGCTCGGCGATCACCGGGGTACGTATCACGTTGGCCTGCTGAGGCGCGTTGCTATCTGTAGCGGGTGCGCTCGCCATCAGATTATCCAGATTTAACGACGTGGCATGCAGCGCCAGATTAAGCTGCTGTGGCAGGGCCAGACGCCCCTCGGCGCTGCCATCCAGCGTGCTGTCATTGGCGGTTAGCTGCAGCTTCTGCAACGAGAAGCGCTGATGGTCGCCATTCCATTCACCCTGACCGCGTATGGTGCCTTTGATCCCCTGCGTCGGCAGGTTGGCACCGTCCAGCGTGTAATTAACCTCATCCAGTTGCCCCACCAAACGATGCGGATACTGCGCCACATTCATTTGGCCTTTGAGATTCACGCTGACATTACGTTGATTGCGCGAAACGCGGGTAGCGAGCTCGATGCTGGCCTGCTTGCTGGCATCCTGATCGAGATTGAGATTGAGGTCGCGGAAGTTGTACTCATCACCGCCCGGCTGCTGCCAGATCAACAAGCTATCAGCAAGCCGCAGTTTGCCAATATTGAATGACCAGCCGTTATTGGTGCCGCTATCCGGTTCCGCATCGCCAGGACCGACGGGGGCGCCCGCCGGTTTCTGCATCGCGCTCTCAGGCGTCACGCGGATGATGGCGTTTTTCAGCATCACCTGACTGACGCTGAGCTGATGTGATAACAAGGGCAACAGATTAACATCCAGCCGCATGTTGTCGGCAGTCACCATCGGCTGGGTGGCGCCGGGCGCAGTCAAACTCATGCGTCCGGCAAGGATGCTAAGCTGCGGCCAGACGTGCCAGCGCAGATCGCCGCTGACCTGAAGCTGATAACCACTGCGCTGTTCTACCTGCTTTACCATATAGGTACGAAAGTCGTTGGGATTGACCAGCAACACCAGTGCCGTCATGCCCGCTACGACCACCACTAACAGGATGGCCAGTGTTGTTATCACTCTTCTCATCAAATCCTCATTGCCTTCATACTTCAAGTTGCAGCAGCGTTGGCATTAGTCTTTGTCGATGCGGCTGGCATCCGCGCCCTGCTGACCACGATATTTGGCATCTTCGCGGCGGTTATATGGACGTGCTGCCGGGCCCGACAACGGCTCAAAACTCAAGGCGCCAATTAACATGCCGGGACGCAGCGCCAGCGGCAGTTTGCCCGAGTTGTAGAACTCGAGCACGATACGGCCTTGCCAGCCAGGATCGATACGGTGCGCCGTCACGTGCACCATCAGACCAAGACGCGCCAGCGAAGAACGGCCATCCAGCCAGCCTACCAGATCGTCGGGAATGGTCACGGATTCCAGCGTTACCGCCAGCGCCAGCTCGCCCGGATGCAGGAAAAACGCTTCGCCTTCCGGCAACACAATCTCATCGCTCATGACGCGGTCCAGCGCGGCACTGACTTCATGCTTTGGACCACTCAAATCGATAAATGCTGCAGTATGTCCGCTAAAGGTGCGGAACTGGTTGCCAAGACGCACGTCTACCGTGGCGCCATTAATGCGTTCCACTGGCGGGCGTGGCTCAATCGCCAACTTTCCGTTGTCCAGCCAGGCTTCAATATCGCGATCGCATAATCTCATCGCAGGTACTCCATGAATTAAGTGTAGCGAAAGGCGACGACAGCGCGTCACGCTAATTCGGACGCCGTGTCGTTAAAGATACTGATTAATCTTGGCCTTAAGGATATCAATCGCGATACGGTTTTTCCCGCCGCGCGGCACAATGATGTCAGCATATTGCTTGGAAGGTTCGATAAATTGCAGGAACATCGGACGCACAGTCTTTTGATACTGGCTCATCACCGAGTCCATCGAGCGACCGCGCTCGTTAACGTCGCGCTTCATGCGGCGCATCAGGCAAATATCCAGCGGGGTATCGACGAAGATGGAGAAGTTCATCTCCTGACGCAGACGCGCATCGGTTAACAGCAGAATGCCTTCAAGAATGATGACTTTCTTCGGCTTGAGATGAATGCAATCGCTGGTGCGCGTGTGCTCAACATAGCTATACACCGGCAGTTCAATATCCTGTCCCGCTTTAATCGCGCGCAGATGCTGCAACAACAAATCATGATCCATGGCACTCGGATGGTCATAGTTGGTTTTCACCCTCTCTTCCATGGTGAGGTGGCTCTGATCTTTATAGTAGGCATCTTCGGGGATCACACCGATATGCTCGTCACCGACCTGGTCACGGATTTCACGATAGAGCGTGCTGGCGATAAGACTTTTTCCGGATGCAGATGCACCTGCGATGCCAACGATCACGCACTGATGAGACTTGTCAGTCATACTTTTTTAAGACCTGATAACTGGAGCCTGCCTAAGCCGAAGCTGCAACGGGCCGAATGAGAGGGTTAGTTGGCGGCAATTATAGGTATTTCACCGGTTTGATGCCAGAGAAATGGGCCAACGGCTTTTCAGAATATCCCCTTTTGCAGCCAGACGCTTAATCGATACACTGTTCATCTGCCAACACTGTAGCTGGCGTTGGCACTCCGAATGTAGCCGCAAGGAAAAGTATGAGCTGGAAAACCCTTACCTATTTTGGCGACAGCATGTTGCTGATCCCCACCGCGGTGATTATCGCGCTGGTATTGCCATGGAAAAGCGACAACCGCCAAACCGTTTGGTATTGGGTGCTGGCGTTTGGTCTCGCTGGCCTGGTGGTGAGCATTTCGAAAATTCTGTTTCTCGGTTTTGGCATTGGTAGCGCCAGATTTAATTTTACCGGCTTCAGCGGACACAGTGCGATGTCGGCCACGCTGTGGCCCGTGATGATGTGGTTGATTTCTGGCCGCTGGTCACCGCGCTGGCGCCTGTTTACCATCGGCATCGGTTATTTAATTCCGTTAATGGTGGGCTTCTCGCGACTGGTGATTCACGCGCACTCCAAAAGCGAAGTGTTAGCTGGACTGATGCTCGGCTTCACGCTGAGCACGGCATTTCTGCTTACCCAGCGCCGTACCGCGCTCAAAGGCTTTAGCCTGCCGCAGATCGGCATAGCGCTGTTGGTGCCGCTGTTGCTATTAGGTCATGGCCGGGTAGCGACCACACAACAGTTCCTTGAGCGCTTCTCCGCAAATCTTGCCGGTTTAGAAAAACCTTTCACTCGCGCCGATCTTTTCCGCTAACACGAATCAGCCCTTTGTCTGCAAAGGGCCAATCAATTCAGTGAATAAACACCAAAATAGATTTCTCCGCAGACATCCTAAACAGATGTGCTAGCATGCAAAATAGAGATTGATTAGCGCATTTTCCCTGCGGCGCAGCTGGATTCTTGCATGACCCTCGAAATATTAACCTCACAGCACGCCCCCCAGCGAATTTGGCTTAATGCCCTGATCATGGGTGGGCTGGCCTTTCTCCTGACGCTGTTTTGTCTGGAACTGATTGTCGTCAGTGGACGCATCTCCCCGCTTTGGTACTCTACCGCGCTGATGACGGTGCTGGTATTTCGTGCGCCCTCAAAACGCGTACCGCTGTTACTGCTCGCCTGTGTGATGGGTACCGCGCTGGCTAACCTCATCATCATTGGCCCGGCGCTGAGCAATATCAAATTCGCTATCCTCAATATGGTGCAAGCCATTCTGGGCGGCCTGATGTTGCGCGCGCTGCTTGATCGCCGCGCCCCGCTTAACTCGCTGCTTGACTGGGTGCGTTTTGCCTTGTGCGCGGGCCTGATCGCTCCGCTGTTAGGCGGTGTGGTTGCGCTGTGGATGCTGCATGTCGGCAATAACGCGTCACTGCCCTTTTTCTCCACCTGGGTGATTTCCGAAGTGATTGGCGTACTGGCGTTTGGTCCGGTGCTGCTGCTGTGGCCAAATAAGCCGCTGCGTCAGCTGATTACCCCGGGCCGCCAGCTGGAAACCTGTCTGACATTGCTGGGCACGCTGCTCGCCAGTTATTTATCGCTGCGTTTTTTGCCGTGGCCCTTCACCTTTATTGTGGTGATCCTGTTTTGGTGCGCGGTGCGCCTGCCCAAGTTCGAAGCGTTTCTGCTTATTTTCCTCAATGCGAGTTTCATTTCGATTCTGCTTGCCTTTAATTGGGTCAACCTGGCGCAAAATGGCCTATTGCTCGGCCAGGCCAATACCTGGCTGCCGTTCCTGCTGGTGCTGCTGCCGAGCCACATCATGGCGCTGGTGATGGATGCCTTCCAGCGCGAAAAACATCACATCAGCGAGAGTGAAACCCGCTTTCGTAACGCCATGGAGTATTCAGCCATCGGCATGGCGTTGGTTTCCCCAAACGGAGGCTGGCAGCAGGTAAACCAGTCGCTGTGCCAGACGCTTGGCTTCCCGGCAGATGAACTGAAAAAGCTCACCTTCCAGCAAATCACCCATCCAGACGATCTCAACAGCGATTTGCAGCAGCTGGAACGCCTGATAGCCGGCGACATCATGACTTACACCCTGGAAAAGCGCTATTTCCGTAAAGATGGCGAGATCGTCTGGGCGCGTCTGACGGTTTCGATGGTGCGCGACGCCGCGCTGCAGCCGCACTATTTCATCGCGCAGATTATCGATATCTCAGAGCTGAAGCAGAGCGAGCAGGTGAATCGCCGCCTGATGGAGCGCATCACGCTGGCGAACGAAGCCGGCGGTATTGGCGTGTGGGAGTGGAATCTGCTAACCGGCGAAATGCTGTGGGATAAGCGCATGTATGAGCTCTTTGGTTTAAGTCCGCAGCAAATCCCAACCTATGATCTTTGGGTGCATCTGCTCGATCCGGCCGAGCGGGAAAGCGCAGCGCTGGCGGTGCAGCAGGCCATTGAGCGCCGTAGCGCTTTCCAACTGGAGTATCGCATCAATTTGCCGGAGGGGCCGCGCTATGTACGCTCCGAGGCCAACCGCATTCTCAGCCAGGATGGGCATATTGAGCGCATGCTTGGCATCTGCCAGGACATCACGCCGCTACGCGCGCTGAACGAAGCCTTGTTCCAGGAGAAGGAGCGCATGGCGATCACCCTTGATTCCATCGGCGAAGCGGTAATCAGCACTGACGATGAAATGCGCGTCACCTTTATGAATCCAGTGGCAGAAACCTTGAGCGGCTGGTCACAGGAAAAAGCCGCGGGCGTGCCGATCACCGAATTACTGAATATCACGCGTGGTGCTGCAGGTCCGCGCGTCGATAACCTGCTGTTATGCCAGCTGCCGGGGGAGAAAATCTCGCCCGACCTCGATGAGGAGCTGGTGCTGCATACGCCAGATGGCGCGCATGTGGAGATCCATTACAGCATCACGCCGCTAAAAACCTTAACCGGCGCCAGCATTGGTGCGGTGATGGTTATTCAGGATGTGAGTGAATCGCGTAAGGTCATGAAGCGTCTGAGCTACAGCGCCTCTCACGATATGCTGACGCGCCTGCCCAACCGTCACAGTTTTGAGCAGCGTCTGAAGCAGTTGGTGCATGATGCGGCGACCCATAAAACGCAGCATGTGTTGGTGTTTATCGATCTTGATAAATTCAAAGCCGTTAACGACACCGCCGGGCACGCCGCTGGCGATGCGCTGCTGCGCGAACTGGCTGAACTGATGCCACATCATCTGCGCAGCAGCGATCTGTTAGCGCGGCTCGGCGGCGATGAATTCGGCTTGTTGCTGCCAAATTGCGAAGTCGATCAGGTGCGGGATGTGGTGCAGCGCATTGTTGCTGCGGTGAGCGACTATCGCTTTATATGGCAGGATCAGCCTTATCACGTCGGCGCAAGTGCCGGCATCACGCAAATCGATGAACACAACTGCATCAGTAATGTGGTGATGTCACAGGCTGACGTCGCCTGTTACAGCGCAAAACATGCAGGTCGTGGTCAGTATCACGTTTATCAGGAAGTACAGATGTAATCTGCCACGTCTACCCATTGCCAGCCCGCGCTGGCTGCGCTAAAGTCGCCCCCTTTTTTCCGGCATGGGGGATAAATATGTTTATCGGATTCGATTACGGCACGGCTAACTGTTCAATTGCAGTCAGCGAGAATGGCACGCCGCGCCTGCTGACACTGGAGAATGGTCAGCGCCTGCTTCCCTCCATGATTTGTGCACCCACGCGCGAAGCGATCAGCGAATGGCTGCATCGCCATCATCAGGTGCCCACGCCAGACAGCGAAGGTACGGCATTATTGCAGCGCGCGCTGCGTTATAACCGCGAAGAAGATATCGACGTCACGCCAGGCAGCGTGCAGTTCGGTTTGACTGCGCTACAGCAGTATATGGTCGATCCCGAGGAAGTGTGGTTTGTGAAATCACCGAAATCCTTCCTCGGTGCCAACGGCCTGAAACCGCAGCAAATCGCTTTCTTCGAAGATCTGGTGTGCGCCATGATGCTGCACATCCGCCAGCAGGGTGAGACTCAACTCGATCGCCCGATTGAGCAAGCCGTGATTGGTCGCCCGATTAACTTCCAGGGATTAGGCGGTGAAGACGCCAACCAACAGGCGCAAGGTATTTTGCTGCGTGCGGCGCAGCGTGCCGGTTTCCGTGACGTGGAGTTCCAGTTTGAGCCGGTGGCGGCGGGACTGGATTTCGAAGCCACGCTGCAGAAAGAGACACGCGTGCTGGTGGTGGATATCGGCGGCGGAACCACCGACTGTTCGATGCTGCTGATGGGCCCGGAATGGCGCAACAAAACCGATCGTCGTGAAAGTCTGCTCGGTCACAGCGGTTGCCGCGTGGGCGGTAACGATCTCGACATCATGCTGGCATTTAAAACGTTGATGCCGCTGCTTGGTCTCGGCGGCAATACCCAGAAAGGCACCGCGCTGCCCGCGTTGCCGTGGTGGAATGCCGTGGCGATCAACGATGTCCCGGCGCAAAGCGATTTTTACTCTGCGGCCAGCGGCAAACTGCTGCGCGATTTGATTCGCGACGCCGAGCACAGCGACAAAGTGGCGCACCTGTTGAAAGTGTGGCAGCAGAAGTTGAGCTATCGCTTAGTTCGCGCCGCTGAAGAGAGCAAAATCGCGCTATCGGAAATGGCAGAAACGGATGCATCGCTGGCATTTATCGCCGCTCAGCTACAGGCGCAGATCAGCGCGACACAGCTGGAAGAGGCGATTAATCAGCCGCTGGAGCGGATTCTTGAGCAGGTCCATCTGGCGCTCGCCACCTGCGAAACCAAACCAGAAGTGATCTATCTGACAGGCGGTAGCGCGCGTTCACCGATACTGCGCGCCGCCCTGCAGCAGGCATTGCCCGATACGCCTATCGCCAGCGGCGATGATTTCGGCTCGGTCACCGCCGGTTTAGCCCGCTGGGCTGAAGTCATGTTCGGTTAATGCTAATCCAATTGCGAACGATCCCCTCTGCCGCTTGCGGGAGAGGGAAAAGTCCGTAATCTTGTGACGTTTTTTATCGTACTTAAACCATCAGAAATTTACGTTCGCGCTAATCCCACCCACAAACGCATCTTTCACTTCGCTCACCGCACCCGGCGCCACCACATACTGCAGATTTGGACGCAGCTGCAGCCATTTGGTCAGCTGAGCGTTGTAGTAAATCTCATAGTTGTACTCTGAACCATCCTGAATCGGCAGATAGGTCGGGCTATCGAAGTTGGTTTCGCCGTTGGCATTATTCTGCTCACGCTGCGAGCGCGTATAAGCGCTATTGACGTGAATACGCGCCGCACCAACACCAATCTCATCCTGCGGACGCGCATCGAACGGTCCTTTCCAGGTGAAGCTGACCGATTGATAGTTGTCGGTTTTCGAGGTCTTGTGGTCGTTCATCACCGCCTGCACAGTGACACCCAAACCACGGCTGGCGTCACCGCCTTGCGCTGTCAGCTGTTGCTGCAACAGTACGTAGCCGCCGTAGGCGTGATCCTTGCTTTGATAAGCGCCATCGCGCCAGCTACCGTAGTTATCGCCATTGGCTGACGAGTAGTAATAACCAATGCGGTAGTTACCCGGCAGTTTGTCCGCGCCCAGGGTGGGTTTCCAGCCCAATTCCACCGGCACCAGATTCCCTTCTGAGTTGCTGGTATCCAGACGGAAGCCGTCGCCGCGATCGTAGTTAGCACGGTTTTGGTTGTAGAAACCGACCTGGAAGAACACTTCAGGCGTGAAGTTTACTTTCACGCGACCGCCCCACTGGGAAACCGGCCAGTTGAACCAACGATCGCCACGCCAGTTACCTGCCTGACCGCTACCAAACGCCAGGTTCTGGAACTTACTGTCGAAGTTATCGAAGTCTTCACCAACGGTAACGCGCCCCCCCTTCAGGTTGACGGTGTTATCGAACAGACCTTTGCTCAACCAGAACTGGGTTAAACGCCAGGTTTGGCCACGACCGTAAACTTCCTGGGTGGATGACAACATGCCGGTACGGCGATCGGCAACCTGATCGGAGATGTTCTGACCATTACGATCGGTAATCGTCATCTGAAACTGCGCATCCTGCCAGTTCAGCAGTTTTTCCAAATCGAAGTTGGCGCCAAACGCCCACTGATCGCTGTAACGCATAGACGTGTTGGTGTCAGCGCCGCCCGCCAGATTGGAGGCGCTTTCCATGGTGTAGTTAACGTCGAATTTAATGCCGTCATTTTCCAGCTGCGTTCGATTACCGCCCCAATCGCCAAACATATAGGGAGAGTCATAACTGAACGCATCAGCGGCTAGCGCAGATGTGCTCAGCATCGCCAACATCAGGGTTCCCGCTGCCACGCGAGGGATGTGCTGCACTGCTTTTTTTCTGTTCATGATGGTTTTTCTTATATGAAGTTACTGGGATGGATCGAACAGAGGATAGTGCTGAGGATTTGTCAGTTTTTGCAAATATGTGCGCAGTTTACCTGAAGTTGATAGTGCGTTAGCGCAATTGTGACGCTGGTCGATGATTGAAAATCTTTTGCTGAAAATGGCATTTTTTGTGAGGCAGAACAGAAAATTAGCGGGACGCCGCAGCGTCCCTGAAAACATTACAATTTACTGGCACTCGCCAGCTCTTCGATTTCCTGCTTGCTGAGTTCCAGCTCGGTAGCTTTCACCAGTTCATCCAGCTGCTCCAGCGAAGTGGCACTGACAATCGGCGCAGTGATGCTCGGACGCGCAATCTGCCACGCCAGTGCAACCTGGGTAGCTGAGACATCATGTGAAGCAGCAACATCTTCTAGCGCTTCAATGATGCGCTTGCCGCGTTCGTTGAGATATTTATCCACGATGCCCTGCCCGCGCTTACTCTTGCTGGCATCTTCTGGCTTTTTGTATTTACCGCTAAGGAAACCGCTGGCCAGCGAATAGTAGTTGATCACGCCAAGGCCATTTTTCACCGCCACCTGCTCCAGGCCGCCTTCATACTCCTGACGATCGTACAGATTGTATTCCGGCTGCAGGGTTTCATAGCGCGCCAGACCGTGTTGCTTGCTCACGTCCAACGCTTCCTGCAGACGTGCAGCGTTGTAGTTCGAGGCGCCAATGGCGCGCACTTTGCCCTCTTTAATCAGCGAATCGAAGGCTTTAAGCGTGTCCAGCAGCGGCGTCGTGTCATCATCGCGGTGCGCCTGATACAGATCGATGACGTCGGTTTGCAGGCGACGCAGCGAATCTTCCACCGCCTGACGAATATAAGCGGGCTTCAGGCCGGTTTTTTCCGGCGACAGCTCCATGCCCACTTTGGTCGCCAGCACGATACGATCGCGCTTGCCGCTTTTCTTCAGCCATTTACCGATAATGGTTTCCGATTCGCCCCCTTCATTACCTGGCACCCAGCGCGAGTACACGTCGGCGGTATCGATGAAGAACAATCCTTTCTCCACCAGCGCATCCAGCAGTGAAAACGAGGTTTTCTCATCCACCGTCCAGCCAAATACGTTGCCGCCAAAGGTGAGACGGGGAACTTCTATACCGCTGTCGCCAAGCTGGCGGAGTTTCTGTTGACTCATTATGTTCTCCTTATTTAAACGAGACAGGTCTGCATTGAGCTTAGCAAAGGAAAAACGCGGCGCTTATGCGTATTCCTGCCAGAATATTTACAGAATATGAATACTTAGCCGTACGGGGGCGATATTCTTATTTCCTTCAATTTTTGTCCGGTCCGGGCGACTACAATCATTCGTTTGCGAAATAGGCGTTCCCCGTCAGGGTATTTGATTTCGCATTTTGGGAAAACGACACGCTGGAGAGCACACACCTTGATTAACCGTCGACTAAAAACAAGCTTGCTGGCCGTAGCCGTCATTGCCGTACTGGCAGGGGGATATTACTGGTGGCAGCATCCAGCGGAACCGACTAAACAGCCGCAGGCCGAAGGTCAGCAGCAGCGTGGACGCGGCGCAGGCGGTGGCGTGGCGCGTCGTCCATTAGCGCCAGTGCAGGCTGCGACAGCCAGCACGCAAAGCGTGCCCTATTATCTCAGCGGCCTCGGTACCGTGACCGCCGCCAACACCGTTACGGTGCGCAGTCGCGTGGATGGGCAACTGATGGCGCTGCACTTCCAGGAGGGACAGCAGGTGGCCGCCGGCGCGCTGCTGGCGGAGATCGATCCGCGTCCCTATCAGGTCGCGTTAACCCAGGCGCAGGGCCAGCTGGCAAAAGACCAGGCCACGCTCGCCAATGCGCGCCGCGATCTCAGCCGCTATGAAAAACTGGCGAAAACCTCGCTGGTATCGCAGCAGGAACTGGATACGCAACGCTCGCTGGTGAGCGAGACGCTCGGTACGCTTAAAGCCGATGAAGGTAACGTTGCCAGTGCCCAACTCAATCTTACCTACAGCCGCATCACTGCGCCGATTGGTGGCCGCGTCGGCTTGAAGCAGGTTGATGTGGGCAACTACATCACCTCCGGCGATACCACCGGTTTAGTGGTCATCACCGAAACGCATCCGATCGATGTGGTGTTCAGCGTGGCGGAAAATAACATCAGCCAAATCCTCAAGGCGCAGAAAAGCGGTCAGCCGCTGATTGTCGAAGCCTGGGATCGCAGCAATAAAACCTTACTGACCACCGGTGCATTATTGAGTCTGGATAACCAGATTGATGCCACCACCGGCACCATCAAGCTCAAAGCACGCTTTAACAATCAAGATGACACGCTGTTCCCGAACCAATTTGTTAATGCGCGTTTGAAAGTGGATACCCTGCAGGATGCGGTGGTGATTCCGACCGCTGCGCTGCAGATGAGCAACGATGGTCATTTCGTTTGGGTGGTGAACAGCGACAACAAAGTGAGCAAAAAACGCGTCACCGCCGGATTACAGGATAGCCAGAAAGTGGTGATCAGCGCGGGTCTTGAAGCCGGCGATCGTGTGGTCACCGACGGCCTGGATCGCCTGACCGAAGGTGCAACGGTCGAGATTGTCGCCCCGCAAAGTGCCGCCACACACAGCACCCGCGCTGCACAGCCAGCTCGTGGAGAGCGTCAATAATGCAGGTGATGCCTCCAGACTCAAGCGGCGGCCCATCGCGCCAGTTTATTCTGCGCCCGGTCGCCACCACGCTATTAATGATCGCCATTCTGTTGGCGGGCGTGCTCGGCTACCGTTTTCTGCCGGTCTCCGCGCTGCCGGAAGTGGATTACCCGACGATTCAAGTGGTGACGCTCTATCCCGGCGCCAGCCCGGATGTCGTCACGTCGTCAATCACCGCGCCGCTGGAACGCCAGTTTGGCCAGATGTCCGGCCTGAAACAGATGGCGTCGCAGAGTTCGGGCGGCGCGTCGGTAGTCACATTGCAGTTCCAGCTGACGCTGCCATTGGACGTCGCCGAACAGGAAGTGCAGGCGGCAATCAACTCTGCCACCAATCTGCTGCCCAGCGATCTGCCTAATCCGCCGGTTTATAGCAAAGTAAACCCAGCCGATCCGCCGATCATGACGCTGGCCGTCACCACCACCAGCATGCCGCTCACGCAGGTGCAGGACATGGTAGAAACCCGCGTGGCGCAGAAAATTTCGCAGGTCTCTGGCGTTGGTTTAGTCACGCTGTCGGGCGGACAACGTCCGGCGGTGCGCGTGAAGATGAACACGCAGGCGCTGGCAGCACTCGGCTTGACCAGCGAATCGGTGCGTACCGCCATTACCAATGGCAACGTCAACTCGGCGAAAGGCAGTCTCGACGGCCCAACGCGCTCGATTACGCTGTCGGCCAACGATCAGATGACCTCAGCGGAAGAGTATCGCCAGCTGATCATCAGCTATAACAACGGCGCGCCGGTGCGGCTGGGCGATGTCGCCACCATTGAGCAAGGAGCCGAGAACAGCTGGCTCGGCGCCTGGGCTAACCGCCAGCCGGCGATTGTACTGAACGTGCAGCGCCAGCCCGGCGCCAACATTATCGCCACCGCCGACAATATCCGCGCCATGTTGCCTGGACTTACCGCCACGCTGCCAAAATCGGTGGATGTGAAACTGCTTACCGACCGCACCACCAACATCCGCGCCTCCGTCAGTGATACGCAGCACGAACTGATGCTGGCGATGGGTTTGGTGGTGATGATCATCTATCTGTTCCTGCGTAACGTGCCGGCGACCATTATTCCTGCGGTCGCCGTACCGCTGTCGCTGGTCGGCACCTTTGCCGCGATGTATTTTCTCGGCTTCTCGATTAACAATCTGACGCTAATGGCGCTGACCATCGCCACCGGTTTTGTCGTCGATGACGCCATCGTGGTAATTGAGAACATCTCACGCTATATCGAAAAAGGCGAAAAGCCGCTAACGGCGGCGCTGAAAGGCGCAGGCGAGATTGGTTTCACCATTATCTCCCTCACCTTCTCGCTGATTGCCGTGCTGATCCCGCTGCTGTTTATGGGCGATGTGATTGGTCGCCTGTTCCGCGAATTCGCCGTGACGCTGGCGGTGGCGATTTTGATCTCCGCCGTGGTGTCGCTGACGCTGACGCCAATGATGTGCGCGCGCATGTTAAGCGCTGAATCGCTGCGGAAGCAGAACCGCTTCTCACGCGCTAGCGAAGCGATGTTTGATCGCATTATTGCCCATTATGGTCGCGGTTTAACGCGCGTGCTGCTGCATCCGTGGATCACGCTGTCAGTGGCGCTCGGCACCTTGCTGATCACCGTGCTGCTGTGGATTGTCATTCCGAAAGGCTTCTTCCCGCAGCAGGATAACAGCATTATTCAGGGCACCCTGCAGGCACCGCAGTCAGTTTCTTACGCCAACATGTCTGAGCGCACGCGCGATGTCGCGTCGATCATCATGAAAGATCCGGCGGTACTGAGCATGACGTCGTTTGTGGGCGTCGATGGCACCAACGCCGCGCTCAACAGCGCCCGCCTGCAAATCAACCTCAAGCCGTTAAATGAGCGCGACGATCGTATCCCGGCGGTGCAACAGCGTCTGCAACAGGCGTTGGCCAAAGTGCCGGGCATCTCGCTGTGGCTGCAACCGGTGCAGGATCTAACCATTGATACCCAGGCGAGCCGCACACCGTACCAATTCACGCTGCAATCGGGCTCGCTGGAGTCGCTGAGTTTGTGGGTGCCGAAACTGCTGGAACAGCTCAACACGCTGCCGCAACTGCGCGACGTCAGCAGTGACTGGCAGGATCAAGGGCTGGAAGCCTTTGTGCGCGTCGATCGCGACAGCGCCAGCCGGTTGGGCATCAGCATGGCCGACGTCGATAACGCGCTGTATAACGCCTTTGGCCAGCGATTGATCTCCACCATTTACACCCAGGCCAACCAGTATCGCGTGGTGCTGGAGCAGAACAACGATGCTACGCCAGGACTGGCGAGCCTCGACGGCATTCGCCTGACCAGCAGCGACGGCGGCAGCGTGCCGCTGAGCGCCATCGCCCAGATTGAGGAGCGTCACGCCGCCTTGAGCATCAATCACCTCGATCAGTTCCCGTCGGCGACCTTCTCGTTTGACGTCGCAGACGGCTATTCGTTGGGCGATGCGGTGAAAGCGGTGAGCGCGGCGGAAGATCAGGTCGGTATGCCCGCGGAAATGATGACGCAGTTCCAGGGCAGCACGCTGGCCTTTGAAGCGGCGTTGTCCAGCACCGTGTGGCTGATCGTGGCCGCCGTGGTGGCGATGTATATCGTGCTCGGCGTGCTGTATGAGAGCTTTATCCATCCCATCACCATTCTTTCAACCTTGCCGACTGCGGGTGTCGGCGCGCTGCTGGCGCTAATGCTGAGCGGCAACGAGCTGGATATCATCGCCATCATTGGCATTATCTTGCTGATCGGTATCGTGAAGAAAAACGCCATCATGATGATCGACTTCGCGCTGGCGGCGGAACGTGAGCAAGGCATGCCGCCGCGCGAGGCGATTTATCAGGCGTGCTTGCTGCGTTTCCGTCCCATCCTGATGACCACATTGGCGGCGCTGCTCGGTGCGCTGCCGCTGATGCTAAGTACCGGCGTCGGCGCGGAACTGCGCCGTCCATTAGGTATTGCGATGGTCGGCGGTTTGGTGGTGAGTCAGGTTTTGACGCTATTCACCACGCCGGTGATCTATCTGCTGTTCGATCGTCTCGCCCACGCCACGCGCCGTCGCTTTAAGCGCTCGGAGGCGCAGCCGTGAAGTTTTTCGCGCTGTTTATCCATCGCCCGGTCGCCACGACGTTGCTGACGCTGGCGATTGCGCTGGCCGGTATTCTTGGCTTCCGCCTGCTGCCGGTGGCGCCGCTGCCGCAACTGGATTTCCCGGTGATTTTGATCTCTGCATCGTTGCCTGGCGCATCCCCGGAAACCATGGCGGCCTCGGTGGCGACGCCGCTGGAGCGTTCACTCGGGCGCATTGCCGGCGTCAGCGAAATGACCTCCACCAGCTCGCTGGGCAGCACGCGCATCATTCTGGTGTTCGATTTCGATCGTGATATCAACGGCGCGGCACGCGATGTACAGGCGGCGATTAACGCGGCACAAAGCCTGTTGCCGACCGGCATGCCCAGCCGCCCCAGCTATCGCAAAGCCAACCCGTCCGATGCGCCGATCATGATTCTGACGCTGACGTCAGACATTTATAATCCCGGTCAACTGTATGATTACGCCTCAACGCAGCTGGCGCAGAAGCTGTCGCAGATTGAAGGCGTGGGCGATGTAACGGTCGGCGGCAGTTCGCTGCCCGCGGTGCGCGTGGAACTCAATCCGCAGGCGCTGTTTAATCAGGGCGTCTCGCTGGATGCGGTGCGCACCGCCATCAGCAACGCCAACCAGCGCCGGCCGCAGGGCGCGATTGACGATGTGCAGCAGCGCTGGCAGCTGCGCACCAACGGTGAATTACAAACTGCCAGCGAGTATCAGCCGCTGGTGGTGCACTACAACAACGGTGCGGCGGTGCGGCTTAGCGATGTCGCTAACGTGCAGGATTCGGTGCAGGACGTGCGCAACGCCGGTATGACCAACGGTAAAGCGGCGGTGCTGCTGGTGGTGCGCAAAGCGCCGGAAGCCAACATCATTGATACCGTCGATCGCATTCGTGGCGAATTGCCGGAACTGCATGACGTGATTCCTGCCGCTATCGACCTGCAAATTGCTCAGGATCGCTCGCCCACCATTCGCGCTTCGCTGCATGAAGTGGAGCAGTCGCTGATCATCGCCGTGGCGCTGGTGATTTTGGTGGTGTTTGCCTTCCTGCGCGACTGGCGCGCCACGCTGATCCCCGCCGCTGCCGTGCCGGTGTCGCTGATTGGCACCTTCGCCGCCATGTATCTGTGCGGGTTCAGCCTGAATAACCTGTCGCTGGTGGCGTTAACCATCGCCACCGGTTTTGTCGTCGATGATGCAATTGTGGTGTTGGAGAATATTGCGCGCCACGTTGAAGCGGGCATGAAGCCGTTACAGGCGGCGCTAACCGGCGTGCGCGAAGTGGGTTTTACCGTGCTGTCGATGAGCCTGTCGCTGATTGCGGTGTTCCTGCCGCTGCTGATGATTGGCGGCATTATTGGCCGCTTCTTCTCGGAGTTTGCCATCACGCTGTCGGTGGCGATTCTCATCTCGCTGTTTATCTCGGTCACGCTGACACCGATGATGTGCGCCTACCTGCTTAAACCGCAGGTCAAGCGCAGCCAGCCCCGCACGCGCGGTTTCGGCAAACTGTTGATGAAAGTGCAAAACGGTTACGCGCGCTCGCTCGGCTGGGTGCTGAATCACGCCATTTGGGTGTTGATGCTACTGCTCGGCACCGTGGCGCTCACCCTCTGGCTGTTTATTTCGATCCCGAAAACCTTTATGCCTGAGCAAGATACCGGCCGCTTACAAGGATTTATTTCGGCGGACCAGAGCATTTCGTTCCAGGCGATGCGCGGCAAGCTGCAGGATTTCATGAACATTATTAAGGCCGATCCGGCGGTGGATAACGTCACCGGCTTTACCGGCGGTTCGCGCACCAACAGCGGCTCGATGTTCGTCTCGCTCAAGCCACTGTCCGAACGTAGCGAAAGCGCGCAGGAAGTGATTGCCCGGCTGCGCGTTAAGCTGGCGAAAGAGCCGGGCGCCAATCTCTATCTCAACGCGGTGCAGGACATTCGTATTGGCGGACGTGAATCCAACGCCAGCTACCAGTACAGTTTGCTGTCGGATAATCTGAATGATTTACGTGAATGGGAGCCGAAGATTCGTCAGGCGTTTGCCGCCCTGCCGGAACTGGCGGACGTTAACTCCGATCAGCAGGACAACGGCAGCGAAATGAATCTGACCTACGATCGTGAAAGCATGGCGCGACTCGGCATTGATGTTTCTGCCGCTAATGCCCTGCTGAATAACGCCTTTGGACAGCGCCAGATTTCTACCATCTACCAACCGCTTAACCAGTACAAAGTGGTGATGGAAGTGGATCCGCGCTACACCCAAGACATCAGCTCGCTCGATCAGATGTTTGTGATTAACAGTGACGGCAAAGCGATTCCGCTCAGCTGGTTTGCTCAGTGGCAACCGGCCAATGCGCCGCTGTCGGTGAATCACGAAGGCTTGTCGGCAGCGTCCACCATTTCGTTCAACCTGCCGGAAGGTGTGTCGCTGTCGCAGGCTTCGGAAGCGATTGATCGTACGATCACGGCGCTTGGCGTGCCAGCCAGCGTGCGCGGCAGTTTTGCCGGTACCGCGCAGGTGTTCCAGCAATCGCAATCCAATCAGCTCTATCTGATGCTGGCGGCGATTGCGGCGGTGTATATCGTGCTGGGCATTCTGTATGAGAGCTACGTCCATCCGCTGACCATTCTCTCTACCCTGCCCTCCGCAGGCGTTGGCGCGCTGCTGGCGCTGGAGCTGTTCAACACGCCGTTCAGCCTGATTGCGCTGATCGGGATTTTGCTGCTGATCGGCATCGTGAAGAAAAACGCCATCATGATGGTCGACTTTGCGCTTGATGCCGAGCGCAACGGCAATCTATCGGCGCGTGACGCAATTTTCCAGGCGTGCCAACTGCGTTTCCGCCCGATTTTGATGACCACTCTCGCCGCCCTGTTTGGTGCATTGCCGCTGGTGCTCACCAGCGGTGACGGCGCGGAGCTGCGACAGCCGCTCGGTATCACCATCGCTGGCGGCCTGGTGATGAGCCAGTTGCTGACGCTCTACACCACGCCGGTGGTGTATTTGATGATGGATAAGCTGCGGCGGCGGAAGAAGACGGTTAATTTAGCCACCGAATGACATGCTACATACCATTGCTATGTAGCATAAAGAGCGTAAACTTTAGCCAGTAAATGACTGAGGAGGTTTATATGTCACAAGGTACTGTATTTACCAGCAACAGGACGCAAAACGTTCGTATTCCTGCAGACGTGCGATTCCCTGATGATGTGAAAAATGTCACCGTCAGAGCCGTTGGTAAAGAACGAATTTTGACGCCAGTAGAAAATGCCTGGGACAGTTTTTTTCTTAACGGTCCAACAGTTAGCGATGATTTTATGGATGAGCGTGCTTCGCAGGAACAATCTGACAGGGAAGCATTTTAATGCACCGTTACATGCTGGATACCAATATTGTTATCTACGTAATCAAACGGCGGCCAATTGAGGTGCTTGAGCGTTTTAACGCCAATGTTGGCCGTATGGTCATTTCGACGATAACACTGGCAGAACTGTTTCACGGTTCAGAAAAAAGCGCATTTCCTGAGCGTAACTTGCGCACCGTAGAAGATTTCGTCTCCCGCCTTGATGTGCTTAATTACGATGCCAAAGCCGCCTTCCACTATGGCGCTATCCGAGCAGAACTGGAGAAAAATGGCACGCCAATTGGACTGAACGATCTTCACATTGCTGCTCATGCCCGAAGTGCCGCCCTCACTTTGGTATCGAACAATCTGCGTGAATTCTCACGTGTAAGTGGACTGATCTGCGAAAATTGGATCTGATATAACAGGTACTTGCATGTCACCTCAAAACGCCACTGTACGCTGGCAGCTGTGGATCGTCGCGTTTGGCTTCTTTATGCAGGCGCTGGACACCACCATCGTTAACACCGCGATTCCGTCGATGGCGCGCGATCTCAACGTCAGCCCGCTGAATATGCATTCGGTAATCGTCTCGTATGTGCTTACCGTGGCGATAACGCTACCGATCAGCGGCTGGCTGGCAGATCGTTTTGGCGTGCGCAATATCTTCTTTTGCGCCATTGTGCTGTTCAGCATCGGCTCGCTGCTGTGCGCCTTCTCCTCAACGCTTGATGAGCTGATCATGGCGCGCGTGGTACAAGGCATTGGTGGCGCGATGATGGTGCCCGTTGGCCGTTTAACGGTGATGAAAATCGTGCCGCGCGAGCAATATATGTCGGCGATGACCTTCGTCACCACGCCAGGGCAAATTGGTCCGCTGCTCGGCCCGGCGCTCGGCGGGATTTTGGTGCAGTACGCCAGCTGGCACTGGATCTTCCTGATTAACATTCCGGTCGGTATTATCGGCGCGATCGCTACGCTGACGCTGATGCCCAATTACACCATGCAGACGCGCCGCTTCGACTTCCTGGGCTTCGCGCTGCTGGCGGTGGGGATGGCGACGCTGACGCTGGCGCTTGACGGCCAGCGCAGCTCTGGCGGTTCGCCGCTGTTGCTCGGCTTACTGATTCTGGTTGGGGTGTTTTCGCTGCTGTTCTATCTGATGCACGGTCGCAACAACGAAAATGCGCTGTTCAGCCTGAAACTGTTTGATAACCGCATCTATTCGATTGGTCTGCTCGGCAGTTTTACCGGGCGTATCGGCAGCGGCATGCTGCCCTTTATGACACCGATTTTCCTGCAGGTCGGCCTCGGCTACAGCCCGTTCCACGCCGGTTTGATGATGATTCCGATGGTGCTCGGCAACATGGGCACCAAACGCGTGGTGGTACGGCTGGTTAATATTTTCGGCTATCGCCATGCGCTGGTCGGAGCAACCATTGCGTTGGCGCTGGTGGTGCTGCTGTTCCCGCTGGTGGCGCTGCTTGGCTGGATCTGGCTGCTGCCGGTGGTGCTACTGCTGCAAGGCATGGTGAACGCCATCCGTTTCTCATCCATGAATACCCTGACGTTAAAAGAGCTGCCGGACGATCTGGCCTCGAGCGGCAACAGTTTGCTCTCAATGATTATGCAGCTGTCGATGAGTATCGGCGTCACCGTGGCCGGCTTGCTGTTGGGCGCCTTCGGCCACGGCGTGATCACCGACAGCGCAGCCGCGCATCAAACCTTCATTTACACCTATCTGTGCATGGCGCTGGTGATTGTGCTGCCGGCGCTGGTGTTTTGGCGAGTACCTAAAGATGTGAGTAAAAACGTTGATCTTAGAGGCAGGAGCAAAGGATGAAGCGGCCGATAAAATGGGGCATTGGTGCCAAGCTGTTTGCGGCGATTTTCTCTACCTGCATGCTGGTCATCATCACCATGCACTGGGGTGTGCGGCTTAGCTTTGAGCATGGCTTCGTCGATTACATCAAAAAAGGCAACGAGCAGCGCCTTACGCTATTAAGCGACGCGCTGGCCGATCAGTATGAGCAGCACGGCAACTGGGATTTTCTGCGCAACAACGACCGCCTGATTTTTTCCATTCTGCGCTCGCTGGAACAGAATCCTGGCAGCGTTAACCAACTGCCTCCGCACGGCTGGCGCACGCAGTTCTGGATTATCGATCAGCAATATAAAGTGCTGTCCGGTCCGCGCCAGCCGGTGCCACCAGAAGGTACTCGCCGCAATATCACCACCAGCAATGGCAAGATTGTCGGCTGGGTGATTGCCTCACCGGCGGAACGCCTGACGCGCAGCACCGATATCAACTTCGACCAGCAACAGCGGCGCACCAGCTGGATGATTGTCGCGCTCACCGGTTTACTCGCGGCGCTGGTCACCTGGCTGCTGGCGCGCGGCCTGCTGGCGCCGGTAAAACGCCTGGTAGATGGCACGCACCATCTGGCGGCGGGTAATTTCGCGACCCGCGTGGAAGTGGGCAGCAGTGATGAACTCGGCCAGCTGGGACGCGACTTCAACCTGCTCGCCAGTTCGCTGGAGAAAAACGAGAGTAACCGCCGCGCCTTTATGGCCGACATCTCCCACGAATTGCGCACGCCGCTGGCGATCCTGCGCGGTGAGCTGGAAGCGATGCAGGATGGCGTGCGCAAACTGACGCCGGAAGCCATCAGCTCCCTGCAAAGCGAAGTGTCGCTGCTGACCAAGCTGGTGGACGATCTGCATCAGCTATCGCTTTCCGACGCGGGTGCCCTCGCCTATCGCAAACAGCCGGTCGATCTGGTCAGTTTGCTGGAAGTGGTGGCGGGCAGTTTTGGTGAACGTTATCGCAGCCGTAATCTGGCTCTCAAGCTGGCGCTACCTGCGCAGGCGCAGAGCTTTGGCGACCCCGATCGTCTGATGCAGTTGTTTACTAACCTGCTGGAGAACAGCCTGCGCTATACCGATGCGGGTGGCGAAGTGCAGCTGACCTTGCAACAGGCCGGCGAAAACTGGCAGCTCAAATTTGCCGATAGCGCGCCGGGTGTCGATCCGCTGCATCAGGCACAATTATTTGAACGTTTTTTCCGCGCCGAAAGCTCACGTAATCGTGCCAGCGGCGGCTCTGGGCTTGGGCTGGCGATTTGTAAAAACATTGCCGAAGCGCATAACGGCAGCATCAGTGCGGATCACTCTGATTTAGGTGGGCTGCAAATCACGCTAAACTTGCCGTATGTTCCTCACTAGACGTCACTTATGAGCCCGGAAAATAGCGATCCACTGATTCTTGTTGTAGAAGATGAACCGAAACTGGCGCAGCTGATGATTGATTATCTGCAGGCGTCCAACTATCGCACGCACCACATTGCCGACGGTAACGCGGTACTGAACTACGTGCAGCAAACCCCGCCGGACCTGATGCTGCTGGATTTGATGCTGCCCGGGCGCGACGGCCTGACGCTGTGCCGCGAAATCCGCCGCTTCTCCGAGCTGCCAATAATTATGGTCACCGCACGCACCGAAGAGATCGATCGCCTGCTGGGGCTGGAAATCGGTGCTGATGACTATATCTGTAAGCCGTTCAGCCCGCGCGAAGTGGTGGCGCGCGTCAAAACCATTTTGCGTCGCGTTAAACGCTCGCCGGAAGAAGCCCAACAGGAATCGCATCTGCAGATCGATGAAAGCCGTTTTCAGGCCAGCTGGCGCGAACAGCAGCTGGAGTTGACGCCCGCTGAGTTTCGTCTGCTAAAAACCCTGGCGCTGGAGCCGGGCAAAGTCTTCTCGCGCGAGCAGCTGCTGAACCATCTCTACGACGATTACCGTGTGGTGACCGACCGCACCATCGATAGCCACATCAAAAATTTGCGCCGCAAGCTGGAAAGCCTCGATGCCGAGCAACCGTTTATTCGCGCGGTATACGGCATGGGTTATCGCTGGGAAGCGGACGTCTGCCGTTTGCTCTAACTAGCAGCGGCTTACATTGATCCAGGTCAATTTACATCGGGTGCGGGCCTGCCTACAATTCCCCACCTTTTGCAGGGCCGTGTAACGCGGCCGCTGCACCTGCCATCCACCATGGCATGCTGACCTGACATCAGTGAGAAAATCCATGTTAAAACCTGAACTGCTTTCTCCAGCGGGCTCGCTGAAGAATATGCGTTATGCCTTTGCCTACGGCGCCGATGCGGTATATG
Source organism: Pantoea sp. GM01 (assembly GCF_000282675.1). NCBI lineage: Bacteria > Pseudomonadati > Pseudomonadota > Gammaproteobacteria > Enterobacterales > Erwiniaceae > Pantoea > Pantoea sp. GM01. Next base: position 89,070 of record NZ_AKIU01000033.1, read on the forward strand.
CCGGACAACCGCGCTACAGCCTGCGCGTACGCAATAACGAATTCACCCACGAGATTCTGGCGAAAGGCATCAATGAAGCCCATCAGCTCGGAAAGAAATTCTACGTGGTAGTCAATATCGCCCCACACAACGCCAAACTAAAAACCTTTATTCGCGACCTGACGCCAGTCGTCGCCATGCAGCCGGACGCGCTGATTATGTCCGATCCTGGCCTGATCATGCTGGTGCGCGAAGCCTTCCCGGATATGCCAATTCACTTGTCGGTTCAGGCCAACGCGGTTAACTGGGCGACGGTGAAATTCTGGCAGCAAATGGGGCTGACGCGGGTGATTCTGTCGCGCGAGCTGTCGCTGGATGAGATCGCTGAGATTCGCCAGCAGGTGCCGGAAATGGAGATTGAGATCTTCGTTCACGGTGCGCTGTGCATGGCCTATTCCGGCCGCTGCCTGCTCTCGGGCTACCTTAACAAACGCGATCCCAACCAAGGCACCTGCACCAATGCTTGCCGCTGGGAATATAAAGTGGAAGAAGGTAAACAGGATGAGATTGGCAACATCGTTGGTTTCCATGAACCGGTTAAGGTGCAGGAGCCGACGCTGGGCGTGGGCGCTACCACCGACCGCGTGTTCCTGCTGGAAGAGAAGATGAAACCGGGTGAAGTGATGAGTGCGTTCGAAGACGAACACGGCACCTACATCATGAACTCTAAAGATCTACGCGCGGTGGCACACGTTGAGCGTCTGAGCCAAATGGGTGTGCACTCGCTGAAAATTGAAGGCCGTACTAAATCTTTCTACTACTGCGCGCGCACCGCCCAGGTTTATCGCCGCGCCATTGATGATGCTGCTGCGGGTAAACCGTTTGATCCGGCACTGCTGGAGACGCTGGAAGGACTGGCGCACCGCGGTTACACCGAAGGTTTCCTGCGCCGTCATACGCACGACAGCTATCAAAACTATGAGCAAGGTTTCTCCATCTCCGAGCGCCAGCAGTTTGTTGGAGAATTCACCGGTGAACGCCGCGGCGACTGGGCGCAAATTGCGGTGAAGAACAAGTTTATGCTGGGTGATGCGGTGGAGATCATGACGCCGGAAGGCAACCTCAACTGTACGCTTGAAACCATGCAGAATGATAAAGGATCGGCGGTAGAGGTTGCGCCAGGCGATGGGCATCGCGTGTGGATCCCGGTACCGCAAGCGGTCAATCTGGCCTTTGCCCTGCTGCTGCGTAACTTCACTGATGGCAACACTACTTACGATCCGCACGGGAAAAATCGCACATAAAGAAAAGAAAATGGCGAAGTTAGATTAGGATCACAGACCATCGCTTCGCCTCGCTTTAAAATCGCGCCTGCTGCTAACGAGTAACAATAAAAGCAGGTAGTACCAGGAACCACCTCATTCACCCGCCCGGCTCCCCCGTGCGGGTTTTCTTTTTTTCAGCGCCCGCCGATAAATTTCACTCCCCAGCTATGCTATAACCTGTGCTGTGTATCTCGCATCAAGGAACTGATAATGCAAAACAAACCGCTGACGCTGCTGATCCTTAACGGGAAAGGCGCAGGTAATGAAGATTTGCGTGCTGCGGTGAATACGCTGCGCGATGAAGGCTTTAATCTGGCGGTGCGCGTCACCTGGGAAAAGGGCGACGGCGATCGCTACGTGCAGGAAGCGGTGGCTTTGCAGGCAGAAACCGTGGTGGCCGGCGGCGGCGATGGCACCATTAATGAGATCGCCACCGCGCTCGCGGGACTGCCAGAACAGCAGCGTCCAGCGCTGGGCATTTTACCGCTTGGCACCGCCAATGATTTCGCCACCAGCGTGGGCATTCCAGAAGGTATGGAACCGGCGCTGCGTTTGGCGCTGGTGGGCAAAGCCAGCCCAATTGATTTAGCCTGCGTGAACGGCGATCGCTACTTTATCAACATGGCGACCGGCGGTTTTGGTACGCGCATCACCACCGAAACGCCCGAAAAGTTGAAATCTGCGCTGGGCGGCGTTTCGTACTTTATTCATGGTCTGATGCGGGTTGATGCCCTGAAGCCTGACAGCTGCGAAATCAGCGGACCCGGTTTTAACTGGCAAGGTGATGCGTTAGTGATTGGCATTGGTAACGGACGTCAGGCCGGCGGCGGGCAAAAGCTCTGCCCGGATGCGCTGATCAATGACGGCCAGCTCAATCTCAGCATTGTCACCGCGCAAGAGCTGCTGCCAACCCTATTCCATTCGCTGACGCGCGATGATGAAAACCCCAACATCGTCACGGCGCAGCTGCAGTCTCTGACTATCCGCTCGCCACATGAGATGACGTTTAATCTGGATGGTGAACCGCTGACGGGAAGTGCATTCGAAATTGAAGTGATGCCTGGCGCGCTGAGCTGTCGTTTGCCGCCGCAGTGCCCATTGCTTGCCTGATTGGCTTTCAGGTCGCCATAAATGGCGTAATGCCGATCAGTTAAGCACTGAGCAACTTTCGTTCGCCCTCGGCTGGGGCAGTTTCAGCTATGCCGTGCGGCGACCGAG
>NZ_AKIU01000034.1:0-18859 GCF_000282675.1 Pantoea sp. GM01
ACCCCCGCGGAGCCAGTGCGCTGCTTAACTGACGAGCATTACGCCATAAATGGCGACCCTACGAAACACACTGTAGGGTGCGCATTAATGCGCACCCGCAATTTAACGGATCGATAATCCTTCTAGCGCTGCCAGCAACGCATCGACTTTAGGAAGCAGCTGTTTGCGGCGCGGCCAGATCAGCGTTAAGGCTAAACCGTCCGGCTGCTGTTGGGGCAGAATGATCTGCAAATCGCCGCGCGCCAGCGGCTCCCGTATCAACCATGATGGCATCTGCGCGACGCCAAGCCCGCCACACACCGCCTGCACTTGTGCATCCACATCGCCCAGCGCCATACGGTGCGGCACGTTGCGCCAGTGTGGATAACCATCTTCGGTAGTGAATAACCACGGTTTGGTGCTGCCATCGACGCGTTCATACAGGATCGCCTGATGCTGTAACAGCTCGCTTTCACTGTTCGGTCGACCGACGCGCGCCAGATAATCCGCTGAGGCGCAAAACACCATGCGTTCGCGACCCATCTGGCGACAGCCGAGCGAGGCGGGCAGATCGGGCGATCCGCCAATGCGCACCGCCACGTCAATTCCCTCGTCGAAGAGATCGATAAAACGATCGGAAAACGTCAGATTCAGTTCGACATCCGGATGCTGCTGACAAAAGGGAATCAACAGCGGCATCACGCCGAGGCGACCGTAAGTATTCGGCACCGCGAGGCGCAAGCGGCCAGAGGGAATGGTGCGCTGCGCCGCCAGCACCGCTTCGGCTTCTGCCAGCTCCTCCATAATGCGCAAACAGGTTTGGTAATAAGCGTTGCCAGCGTCGGTGAGTTTCAGGCTGCGCGTGGTACGCTCCAGCAGGCGCGAGCCGAGGCGTGTTTCCAGCCGCGTGACGCTCTTACTCACTGCGGAACCGGTTAAGTGCAGACGCTCGGCAGCCGCGGCAAAGCTGCCGCTCTCCACGCTGGCGACAAAGGGGACGATATCTTTCAGGCGTTGATCGTGCATTGATTAGTGAACTCAGGTTGTGAATGCCATGAATTAATGCCAGAGATAGGAATTTAATTCTCTATTAAACTCATCATTACTGAAACTGAGGAGAATTGAAATGCAAAAGCAGGCATTGATTGTAGGCATCAGCGGTGTGATTGGACGTGCGCTGGCAGAAAAACTGCAGCGCGAAGGTTGGCAGGTAAGCGGCTTATCACGTGGACGCGGCGCGGTGCCGGAAGACTGTCGCAGCCTGACCGCCGATCTCACGGATGCAGACGCGGTGCGTGCCGCGCTGGCGCAGGAGAAGCCGGATGCCCTGTTCTTTAGCGTGTGGTCGCGTCAGGAAAATGAGAAAGAGAACATTCGCGTTAATGGCGGCATGGTGCGTAACGTGATTGAAGCCCTGGGTGAACGCCTGAATGGCGCGCATGTGGCGCTGGTAACCGGCCTGAAGCATTATCTCGGTCCCTTCGAAGCCTACGGTAAAGGCGCGGTGCCGGTTACGCCATTCCGCGAGGAGCAGGGTCGTCAGCCGGTCGATAACTTCTATTACGCCCAGGAAGACGAAGTCTTTGCCGGTGCGGAGAAATATGGCTATCGCTGGAGCGTGCATCGTCCGCACTCCATCGTCGGTTTTGCGCTGGGTAACGCGATGAATATGGGCCAGACGCTGGCGGTTTACGCCACGTTGTGTCGCGAGCAGGGCTTGCCGTTTATCTTCCCAGGCTCGCCAGAGCAGTGGAACGGTGTTTCCGATGTGACCGATGCCGGTTTGCTGGCCGAGCAGTTGCTGTGGGCGGCGACGGCGGCCGAAGCGGCCAATCAGGATTTCAACGCAGTGAACGGTGACGTGTTCCGCTGGAACTGGTTGTGGCCACGTCTGGCGGCCTATTTCGGCGTGGAAGCGGCGGCGTATCCGGCGCAGATGATGCCGCTGGAAGGGCGCATGCAGGAAGCGGCGGACGCCTGGCGTGATGTGGCTGCGCGTTATCAGCTGCGCGAAGCGGACATTACTAAGCTCGCATCCTGGTGGCACACCGATGCCGATTTGGGCCGTCCGATGGAAGCCTTTACCGACATGAGCAAGAGCCGCAAAGCGGGCTTCACCGGCTATCGTTCCACGCTGGATTCATTCACACAGCTGTTTGATCGGCTGAAGGCGGAGAAGGTCATTCCGCAGTAAAAGTTCGCTGAATTAAAAGGGTGGTTCGCTGGAATCGCCCTTTTTTATTGCAATACGGCGGGCCAGACTTATAAAGAAAAAAGAACGGCCTAAGCCTTAGTTATATTATAACGCCATGCTAAGGCCGTTTTTGCCATTACTTTTTCTTGTAGACGATGGCGGTACCATATATTTTGTTATTGGTATTCGCTGAGGTAACAATATAAATATCGCCACCTTTTTCATCGGCCTTTTTCGACAACTCTTCTTTAGCACTGGCAGCATCGGTTTCACCTGAGGTAGAAATCTCGCCCACCTCAACATACTGATCTTTTACCTTTTCAAACTCTACTTTTGTCATTAGCTCTGCAGCAAAGGCGCTAAATGATAATGAGCTTGCTAATAATACGAAAATTAATTTTTTCATACGTGTCCTTGGATGAGGTAAATGATGGGAATAGTTCTCTTATTGCTATTATTTTATAGTTTACAAATGTGACCTTTACCATGTGACTGCGCTAATTTTTAATCTTCTGCTTCGTGTCTCTCGCATCAAAACAATAATCTTATAGGTATTACTACTTCACTTCAGTACCGCCCCATCCAGGAGAGCTATTCTGGTAGCACGCCGATACCGATTAGGAGCGTTCTTTTTCTCGTCGTCAGTGCAGCTCACAGGACCGCCTGGTCAATCCGCAATTTCATAGTTTTCCCCAAAATCTCTTACCGGTCACAATTTAATCGGACCCTCATGGTAAAAAGTGGTTGAGTCTCACAAAACATTAGAAACATTCTTGTATGGCAGTTAATCAAATGTAAATCATTAAGGCATAACTCCTGACAAGGTGCTGCTGATGATTAACCGTTCCGAAGAGAAACCCATCAAGTTGAGAAACATGCTGGCCTATGGCGGCGGCGATGTTTTTGGTGGCGGCAGTTTCACGATACTTGGCCTCTGGCTAATGTATTTTTACACCACTTACGGCGGATTAAGCCCGGCAGAAGCCGGTGCCGTTATCGCTTTCGCACGTCTGCTGGATGCCTTTTTTGATCCGTTAATGGGCTATGTCACGGACAACTTCTGGCGCAATCGTCTTGGTCAGCGCTTTGGTCGCCGTGGCTTTTTCTTCCTGATCGGCGCACCGCTGGTGTTCTTCAGCTACATCATGATGTGGGTGAGCGACATGGGATTCGCTTACTACCTCGCCACATACATCTTGTTCTACGCCTGCTACACGCTGGTTATCGTGCCTTACGAAACGCTGGCGGCAGAAATGGCCCACGATTTCCATGTGCGCTCCCGTCTCACCGGCGTCCGCATGTTCTTTTCCATGGGCGCGGGCATTCTTGCCGCCTGGCTTCCTGGGGCAATTATTGCTGTGCTGGGTGATGATGCGTCATCCTCCTTCCTGTATATGGCGGTTATCTTTGCCACGCTCTTCGCTATCGTGATTTTTGGGCTCTACTTCTTTACCTGGGAGCGCGCCATTGAAATCACTGAGAAGCCTGCGCCGGTTGAGTTCAAGCGCGATATGAAAGCGCTGTTTCGTTCACTGCTTTCCACCTTCCAGGTGCGTACCTTCCGTCAGCATGTTGGCATGTATCTCGGGGCTTATGTGGCGCTCGATGTACTTGGTGCCGTGCTGGCGTATTACATCATCTTTGTCCTGGGCCATAGCGCCATCGATGCCGCTAACAGCATGACCTTTATGTCAGTAGTGCAGTTCTTCTGCATCGCGGCGTGGATTCCGTTCTGCATTTATATTGGCAACGGCGCGGCCTATAAGCTGGCGCAGTACCTGATGCTGACCAGCGTGGCGCTGTTTATCAGTTTCTACGCGTTTGGCATTAGCGCGCAGATGTGGATGGTATGGGGTGCGGCCATTGTGATGGGAATGGGACGTTCGGGGACGCAGTACGTTTGCTGGAACATCTACAGCTTTATTCCTGACGTGGATGAAATGCTGACGGGCCAGCGTCGCGAAGGCATTTTTGCTGGCGTGATGACGTTTGTGCGCAAAGCGGTGCAGGCGGTGGCGCTGTTTATCGTTGGGTTGGTACTGCAATTCTATGGTTTTGCCGGCAAAGGTGCGGTGAGCCAGCCACCTGAAGCTGTTCACGGCATCGCGCTGGTGTTTGGTATTGGCGCGCTGATCTTCCTCGTCGTCGGCCTATTTAGCGCACGCGGCTTCAGCCTGAATCGCCACAATCACGCGCTGCTAATCGCCGAGATCCAGCGTCGTCATGCAGGTGGCAATGGCGCTGAGGCGTCCGCTGAGACGCGCGCAGTGGTCGAAAAACTTACCGGCTGGCCGTGGGCCAGTTTATGGGGCAAGAACGATATTATGCAGCGCATTGATCCACGCGCTGAAAACCTTACGGCTAAAGGAAACCAGCAACATGACACGCATAACCTTTGAGATCATGCAGTCCACCATCGAACAGGCCCTGCTCAACGCTGGAATGGCGGCTAAACCCGCGGCACTGTGCGCACAAATTCATACTGAGACCAGCTGTGACGGTATTCCGTCGCACGGCCTCAACCGGGTAGCGCGCTTCGTCGATTACCTGCAAAAGGGGTGGGTTGATGCGCATGCTGTGCCGGAACGGGTAAAAAGTCTTTCCGTAATGGAAGTATGGGATGGACAGCGCGGAGCGGGCATTACCAATGCTGTTCTGGCTGTCGATCGCGCGACAGAGTTAGCGCGTGAGCACGGGATGGGGCTGGTGGCCATGCGCAACACGACGCACTGGATGCGTGGAGGCACCTATGGCTGGCGTGCGGCAGAGCAGGGCATGGCAGCGATTTGCTGGACTAACACCGAATCCTGCATGCCGGCATGGGGGGGTAAAAATACTCGCCTCGGCAATAACCCTTTTGTGATGGCGGTGCCAGGCAAGGAGGGGCCGCTGGTGCTGGATATGGCGATGTCACAATATTCGTATGGCAAGTTGCAGGTGACGCGTCTGCAAGGAGAACAGCTGCCGTATCCTGGCGGCTTTGATCAGCAAGGAAACCTGACCCGCGATCCCGCGCCCATCGAGCAATCCATGCGCATTCTGCCCACCGGTTTCTGGAAGGGCTCCGGCATGGCGATTTTGCTGGATGCGATGGCTGCGCTGCTGTCGGGGGGCAGCTGTACTGCTGAGATCGATGCTATCCAACAAGGCAGCTGTACCGGCGCTAGTCAGATCTTTATGGTGTTCGATCCCGCGCAGCTAAGCGGCAAAGCGTTTACTGAGCAGTTGGCTGAAACTATCCAGCAGTATGTGAATGGATCCGCTGTGGCGGAAGGATTTAGCAGCGTCACCTGGCCGGGTCAGCGTCAAAAAGCCACGCGTGAACGTAACAGATCGGAAGGCATTCCGGTGGATGAGGGCGTTTGGCGTGAAGTGCAGCAGTTGGCAGCGGGCGGTTGAGATGCAAGGGGGATTAAAATCCCCCTTGTTTATTTCGTCTTCACTTCAGCGTCACCCAGCGTTTCCCCACCAGCACCGTCATCGCCACAATCGTCACGATCGCCGCCAGATGCATGACAAAATCCAGCGGATGCAGATGCACCGGGTGACAAAATGCCAGTAGCGTCACCGCCATGCAAGAAACGCCCAGTCCTGCCATTGCTAAGCTGCGTACCGGATGCAGCGCGCGGGTGCGGCGCAGGCTGGCGATCATCAGCACCATCATGGGTGTGCTCACCACCAGCAGAAAGGTAAAGCAGCGCGTGCTGTCGTTGTCGTGCACCAGCGGCACTTCGCCGGGAATCTGGCTGATGCTCATGCCCAGCCACAGCAAACCGATCGGCAGCAGCGCTTTCCAACTGATGCTGCGACGTCCAGCGATGCTCATATCAAAGGCGCTGCGGATCGCCAGCGTGCCGAGTACAAAGGCCAGCGCCAGTTGAGACATTGCCTGCAGCGCGCCGGGCTGTGCCCAATCGGTGAAACTGCGCTGCACCAATAGGCTGGCGGCAATCCCGCAGGGTAACGCCAGCAGCAGCCAGGCGAAGACGCGCCAGCCGGTAGATCGCAGCGGCTTAACCGGGCGCATCTCGAGTCCGAGTTTTTCAATTAACAGCTCATGATCGGTCATGATTGGCTCCAAAGCGGCGCAGATTGGTTAATGCGCGGTGTAGCAGCGATTTCACCGCCGACACACTTAAATTGTTATGCGCGGCCGCTTCCGTCAGGCTCATTTCGCGCAGATGCACATGTTCAACAATGTCGCGCTGACGCGCCGGTAGCTGTCGCAGATAACCGGCCAGCTCTTCCTGCGACTCCTGCCGCGGCGCAATGGGGGCGCTGGCCGCTTCCGGGAGTGCCTCGTCATTCACTTCCCACTGCTGATGACGACCCCGTCGCCGCAGTGCATCAATGGCGCGCGCCGAGATAATTGCCAGCAGCCAGGGTAAAAAAGGGTAGGCGGAATTATAGGTGTGACGCACCCGATGCACCGTTAGCAGCACATCCTGAATCACATCTTCAACCAGCGCCTCATCAGAGATCTGTTTACGCACTTGCGAACGAATCACCGGCACCAGCGCTTTTAGCAGTCGGGTATAGGCGAGCTGATTACCCGCCTGCGCCTGTTCCATTAGCGCGGGCCAACTTTCGCGCGCGCTATCGCTTGTTTGCATAATCCGCCTTGTTGTTCTTACGCCTTCTTGCTCGCCGCCTGGTTTAGCGCATTCACTACAATGCTCGGTGTCAGCACCTGCGGCAGCACTTTCGGTGGTCCGCCGTCGGCGGGGTAAACCAGATACATCGGTAATCCGCCCTGACCGAACTCACTCATGGTGTCATCCACGTCCGGGTTAAATTTAGTGGAATCTGCCACCATGTACAGCGTGCCGGTTTTGGCTAAGGCATCTTTCACCGCCTGGGTGGAGAGCGAGGTTTTCTCGTTCACCTGGCAGGTGATGCACCAGGAAGCGGTGAAATCGACGAAGATGGCTTTACCGTGTCCACGCTGCGCTGCAACTGCTTGCGGCGTCCATTTGGCTTTAATGACGTCTGCCGTAAGTTGATCGCCCGCCAGTCCCGCGCCAGGTTTAATCAGGCTGGGGAGCGGGGCGATGACCGCGACAATCAGCACTGCCGTTACCGCAAACAGCACTTTATGACTTTTACCGGCAAAGTGACGATGTTGCGCCATACCGTACAACCAGCCGGCGAAGGCGACAACGACCGAGGCTGCCAGCAAAGTGGCCAGCGCTGCGCTACCCGCCTGCTGTGCCAGCACCCACACCAGCCACGCGTAAGCGCCAAACATTGGGAACGCCAGGCCGCGTTTGAGTACATCCATCCACGCACCGGGACGCGGCAGGAATTTAGCCAGCGCCGGGAACAGTGAAACCAGCGTGAACGGCGCAGCAAAGCCGAGCGCCAATGCAAAGAAAATCACCAAGGCTACGGCAGGCGGCTGTACCAGTGCATAGCCGATGGCGCTGGCCATAAAGGGTGCGGCGCAGGGTGTCGCGACGATAATCGCCAGCGCGCCGGTCAGGGCTGAGCGCGTAAACGCACCGCGACCCACATCAACCGAGCCCCCCACACGCTGAACCGATAAGCCCACTTCAAACACGCCAAGCAAGTTAAGCGCGGCAGCAAGGATCACCAGCGACAGCAAGGCGATAACCAGCGGGGATTGCAGCTGGAAGCCCCAGCCCACCGCCGCACCACCGGCACGCGCTGCCAGTAAGATGCCCGCCAGCGCCATCATGGTGACCACAACACCGAGTAAAAAACCCAAACCTTCACGGCGCGCGCTGGCGGCGTTGTCAGTATGGCGTAACAGGCCGAGCGCTTTCAGCGATACCACCGGAAACACGCAGGGCATGAGATTGAGAATGATGCCGCCGATGAAGGCGGCCAGCATGGCGGTTAACATCGCTGGCCTCATTTTTTAGTTAGTCTGCGGATGAGAAGCGTCGTACTGCTTAACGGCGGCAAGCGCTTTCTCGATATGCGTATCGGGGTTTCTATCCGTGTAACTCAGCAGAATATTGCCATCGGGGGCGATCACGTATGAGGTGCGATCGGACAGGGTTTTGCCCTTCATCTGCATGGTGGTTTGGTACTGCGCCGCCACTTTCGCACCGGGATCGGCTGCTACGGTGAATTTATCGCGGCACTCCAGTTTGGAGAAGTCGCTAACCTGATCGGTATTGCCCGCAGTAACACCAACCACCGTGGCGCCCATTTTGGTGAAGCTATCAGTGGCTTCAGCAAAATCATGGGCTTCGAGGGTGCAGCCCTTGCTAAACGCCGCCGGGAAGAAATAGAGCACTACCGGGCCTTTCTGCAGCGCTTTATCCAGCGAAAAGGTCAACGGCTTACCGGCTAACGCGCCCTGCAGTTCGAAGTTAGGTGCTTTCGCGCCGACCGGCAATGCGGCACCGGCGTTGAACGCGGACAAACCAAGTGCTGCCGTGATGGTCAGGGTACAAACGAGGGATTTCATGCGTTTCATTATCTGCTCCTGCGAAGTAGGGGAGTTCCGATTTGGGTGACTCAATCGTTCAGTTCGCTGGAGCAGAGAGGAAAGTTTCGCTAGAGAAAAATTATTTTTGCAGGCGCGCCAACATGCGCATGCTGTTCTCAAAAAGTGGTTCACTAATACGCTGCGGAAAATCAGTGGGTAATGTTTTCGCCACTCGCCCAATCGCGGCTGCCATTTCAGCGATAAAGAAATCGATGATCTCAATCATGCGATTCTGGTCAAAATTAACCTGCTTTGCCGTAGCTAAAAAATGGCGAGGGAAAATTTTATCAATTTGATTTTTTCTGCCTTTGCTGGCTTTCAAACTCATTGCCAGTTTCAGATCACGGATATTCAGGCCGTTTCCGCCCATCGATGTGAAGACAGAAATGATGTCGTAGAAAGGCGTGAGACGGTAACTTCCGCCGCGCTCAATAAAGACAGAGAAATTTTTGGCATGACCATCCGTTGCGCCGATCAGCCATTGGAAGACCTGATATTTCATAAAGGAATAACGATCTTCTAACGCGTTACTGGATCCCATGAGGAATTGCATGATGTCGGTGATGCCCGGTCCACCATCAGATTCATATTTTAGCGCTGACGGTAAACCGAATGCCTGACACATGTCTTCTTGTGGTAAGCGCAGCAATTGTGTCTTCTGGTGGTTCCAGCGCCGATCGAATCGCTGCACCGCTAAAGCCTTCATCTTGCCAGCGTGCATGATGCTGGCATCAGGGACAGCAAATCCCAACTCACGCGCCAGTGCTAAGCATAGGTACTCATTTTCGACACTTTCACGCATGTCCAATGTGGCAAAAGGTTGCTTGATTTCACCAATGGGCAATTTGATGATGTGAGATGTGGGCGTTGCACCATGCGGTATAGCCCAGCCGTTGTCCGTGGCTAATAATGCTGTTTTTTCCTGCGCACCTGCCACCGAGATGCGGAAATCCTGTTCCTCACTGATCATCCCCAACGGGATATCAGCCTGATAAGCCGATAGGACACGCTCGAGTTTTTGTTCATCCAGCTGTTCGAAGCTCAGCCCTAAATCGGCGGGGGTACTTTCCATCGGCAGTAGCATGACGGCACCGACGCTATCTTTGCCAATTTCACTCAGCAGATCGAAAGGCTGACGTGATTTGGCATGGTAGCGCGCGACGATGCGATCGCGTACCAACGGGCTGTCGGGCAGTAGGTTGTCGAAATAGTTAAGTACCGCTGCGCTTGAAATAACCGGTAACTGTAATGGCAGCGATAGCGATAGCGGCCTGGCCAGCCGGTTGCTCAACCAACTCGGGTCGTATTGGAAAGTGTGTGCGCCATTAGGACTGCGTGTGAGGATACCCACACGTTCACCGTTCATCCAGGCGATCAGTGCCTGTTTCACCAGTCATTCTCCGGAGTGGATACAGAAAGGGCGTCTTTTTCCCGTACGTCCATTTGCAGGTCAAGCGATTGTAAAATCTTGAATAAGGTTGCCAGCGTGGTCAGATCGGGATTGTTTTCAAAGTGAGAAATGGTGGATTGCTTGAGACCCACTTTTTGCGCCAGTTCACTTTGTGTCCATTGGTTCTTCTGTCGAATCAGCCTGACATGATTTGCAAGTTGGCGTGGACTGTAAATCATTTCGAATTCTCATCGTAGTGAAGCATGATTGAGGGTGATTATCCTCAGTAGCGGATATAGATGACCTTATCCCTTAGAGAGGATGAAATCAATTTTATCCTCTGTAGAGGATAAAATAATTCGTATCCCCTGTAAGGGATAATGAAAGATATGTACTCGGCCATTTTTGGGTAACCCATTGAAATATAATAGATAGGATTCAATCTCTAAAATGCGGCGCGTTTTTGTGGTTTTATGCCCTGACAAAACAGACTCAAGGTATGCTGGACGATGATGTCGCGATTGTAAGCGGGATCGTTAGCAAAGCGGGTGAAGGGCACCAGCACCAGGCTGAGAATCGACGTCATCAGCAGCTGTGGCTCCAGATCCGCATTGAGTAATCCTTGCTGCTGCCATCCTTCAATCAATTTTTTCACTTCATCACGCTCGCCATGACCAAAGCGCTTTTTAATGTGCTGGCCTAAACCCCCTTCGCCTTGCATCACTTCCTGCATCCACAGCGGGGCAAACCAGTTGTAAGTGGTGACAATATCCGCCACTTCACGGATAAAAGCGCTAAAAGTGGTGACAGGGTCACGTGGGTCGTCCATGAAGTGGGAAACCAGCCGCTGACGTAACGGTAAAAAACGCTCCTCAACCACAATATCCAGTAGCGATTCCCGTGATTGAAAATAGTAATTGAGCATCGCCGGGCTGACACCTGCTTTGCGCGCAATCGCATTGAGCGATGTCTCGCCAATACCGCTTTCAGCATACAGCTCCAGCGTGATATCCAGCAGGTGTTCGCGCTGCTGCACGTTGATCGCACCTCCGCGTGGACGACCAGGGCGGCGTGGTTTGGCAGCATTGGCCATTTTGTCAGCAGGGACTTTTTGTGCGGTCATCTTTACGCGCTCACTTGATTCATGTCAGACTGCGATCAATATTAATTGTGTATTTAATTAATTTCAATTGGTGTCTGTTATGAAACCCCAAACACGCGCGCCGCAGTCGGATCGCGGGGAGGAGAATCCTCCTTCCGTCCGTTTATTGATGAGCGCTTTATTACTGGTCATGCTGCTCGCTGCATTGGATCAAACCATCGTCTCAACCGCATTGCCCACCATTGTCGGCGAACTGGGTGGATTGGATCGCCTGTCGTGGATCGTTACCGCCTATATGCTGGCCTCCACCATCGTGGTGCCGCTGTACGGTAAGTTTGGCGATTTGTTTGGCCGTAAAACTGTGCTGCAAATCTCGGTGGTGCTGTTCCTTATCGGCTCGGCGCTGTGCGGTCTGGCGCAGAATATGGAGCAGCTCATCTTCACGCGTGCGCTGCAAGGATTGGGCGGCGGCGGCTTGATGGTGGTGAGTATGGCCGCCGTCGCGGATGTCATTCCAGCGCAGGATCGCGGCAAATATCAGGGCCTGTTTGGCGGCGTCTTTGGTTTGGCGACGGTTATTGGTCCGCTGCTGGGCGGTTTTATCGTGCAACACGCCTCATGGCGCTGGATTTTCTATATCAATCTGCCGCTGGGCTTGTTTGCGTTGGTGATCATCAATGCGGTGTTCAAAACCGATAATAAACGCAAACCGCACGAGATTGATTATCCCGGCGCAGTATTTCTTAGCATGGCGCTGGTCGGCATCACGCTGTTTACCAGCGAAGGCGGCACCTTGCGCGCCTGGTCCGATCCGCTGCTGTGGTGCATTCTGGCGTTTGGTGTAATTGGGGTGATCGGCTTTATTTATGAAGAACGCCGTGCGTGGGAACCGATTATTCCTCTATCGCTGTTCCGCAATCGCAGCTTCTCGCTCGCCAGTTTGATGGCGTTTATCGTCGGTATGTCGCTGTTTGGTAGCGTCACTTTTTTACCGCTCTATTTGCAGGTGGTAAAAGGATCAACGCCGACAGAAGCAGGCTTACAGCTGCTGCCGTTGATGGGAGGATTACTCATCACCTCCATCGTCAGCGGGCGCATTATTAGCCGCACCGGCAAATATCGCCTGTTCCCGATTGCTGGCACCTTGCTGGCCACCATCGGCATGGCGCTGCTCACCACGCTGACCCTTTCTGCACCGCTGTGGCATATCTATCTGTTTGCCTGCGTATTGGGCATGGGAATGGGGATGGTGATGCAGGTATTAGTGCTAGCGGTGCAGAACACGGTGACGCCAGACAGCATTGGCGTAGCAACTTCATCCGTAACGCTGTTCCGTTCAGTTGGCGGTTCGATTGGCGTAGCGCTGTTTGGTGCAGTGTTTAGTCAGGTGCTGAAATCGGGTCTGACGACGCTGGTGGAGCAAGGCAAAGCGCTGCCGCGCGCGCTCGATCCCAATGCCGTGCATCAACTGCCGTATGACGTACAGCAAGCCTATCTTCAGGTGTTTGGCGGTGCGGTGCACGCTGCCTTCCAAATGGCGACCGGCGTGATGCTGCTGGCCTTTGTGCTCTCACTGTTTCTGCCAGAAGCGCCGCTGCGTAAGAAAAACACAGCGGCGTAAATACGGCTTATAAAACGCCCGCGCGCTGCTGCAATTTTTTCACCGCTTGCGCAGCGTCGCGGCCGAGTTCCGCTAGATCGCACCCCGGGATGACGTCATCCTGCATCAGCATTTTCCCATCACAGATCAGCGCTTTTAACCGGGCGCGTCCGCCGCTGGCAACCGGGCCGATGGCGATATCATGCAGGCCGAAATAGCGCGGATCGTCGAGACGGTAGACGGCGATATCGGCGGCCATGCCTGGCGCAATATGACCGGTGCGCAACCCCAACACCTGCGCACCACCGGACGTGCCCCAGCGCACTACGTCTTCAATACTGGCAGCATCGCCACCGCCCTCATAGGTTCCGCCCGCATAACGCGGCTGCGCCAGCATACCTTTGCGTACGCGCTGTAACTGCCAGGCAGCATGGGTTTCGCTTTGCATATCTGCCGCTTCGTTCGATGCAGCGCCATCCACGCCAATGGAAATTTTCACGCCGGCGTGTTCCAGCGCCACTAAATCGGCAATGCCGCTGCCAAGACGCGCGTTACTTTGCGGGCAATGTGCGATACCGCTACCCGCCGCACCCAGCATGGCAATCTCTTCCGGTAGCAGTTTCACCAGATGCGCGAACCAGACATCGTCGCCAATCCACTCATGCTCAGCGCAAAACTGCAGCGGTGTCATGCCAAATTTGGCCTGGGCGGCGTCGAGATAATCAACGGTTTCGGAGAGATGACTGTGCAGGCGAATGCCGAGCTGGCGAGCCAGGCGCGCGCTTTCACGCAGCTCCTGCGGGGTGGTGGAGTGCAGGGTGGTGGTGGGCGCCATCACGATGCGGCGCATCGCCCGATCGTGCGGTTGATGATAGCGCGCCACCAGGCGATCAACATCGGCCATCATGCTGTGGAAGTTTTCCGGACGAAGCGCGGTGGGCAAGTCGCTCTCCAGCCCGCGCGTTTGCGTCGCGCCGCCGCGACACAATACGAAACGCACGCCGAGTTTCGCGGCCTCTTCAAACAGGATGTCGGCACCGTCAAACGGCATATCGGGCCAGTAGAGATAGTGGTGATCGGCGATGGTGGTGCAGCCGGAACGTACCAGCTCGACCAGGCCGACGCGCGCGGCAATGCGAAACGTCTCTTCATCGAATGCGCCGCGAAAACGATACGGCGTCGCTGCAAGCCAGCCACCAAGGCTAAGATTCAGACCCTGCGGCTCGCCTTTAAGCAACGATTGAAACAGATGATGATGCGTATTGACCCAGCCGGGATACACCACGCAATCACGCGCGTCGATCACGGTTTCCTCACTGACGGCGTTGAGTTCACCCAACGCCACAATCAGGCCATCGCGGATGCGAATATCGCGCGCGCTGCTGCGTGGATGCTGTTTGTCGCCGGTCAGTATCGCAGCACAGTTTTTAATCAACAGTTGGCTCATGTCACCTCACTCCGTTTTTGCCGGGACGAACTGCGTGCTAAAAGCACTCTGCCAATCGGTTGAGGCTTTTAGCAAACCGGCGTTGACCATAAAGTCACGCGTCGCCTGCCAACGCTTATCCGTCATCACGCCCAGCCCCTGTTTCGCCGCATCGCCGCCGTCAATCAGGTGCAGCGCTTTCATTTGTGACACGCCAAAGGCCAGAATGGCGTCGGTCATTTGCGGGTTCTCTTTTTTGATCAGCGCATTCCCCGCCGCCGGATTGGCGAGGTAAGATTTCCAGCCTTCCATCGATGCGGTGACAAAGCGCTTCATCACGTCGGGCTGTGTTTGCAGCAAATCGTCACGCGTAACCAGGATGCCGCCGTACGCCGGATAGCCATAATCGGCAAACAGATAGAATTGGCTGTCGGGCTGGACGGCTTTGATTTGCTGAACTTCAGAGGTGGCGTAAGCCTGCTGCGCGGTGTTTTTATCGGCGAGGAAAGGTTGCATGTTGAAGGTATAAGGGCGCGCCTGACCATCCTGCAGCTGATATTTACCTTTGAGCCACGGCCACCAGCTGGCTTGACCACTGGCTGACACCAGCACGGTTTTGCCCTTGAGCTGATCCAATGACTTCACATCGCCATGGGTAACAATGCCTTGCGGATCGAACTGAAACGGCGCGGCTATCGCTTTGAGTGGGAAATGGCGTTCAACGCCCTGTAACACTTGCAGGTCATAGCTGACGATCACATCGGCGCGATTCGCCAGCAGCAGCGTCATGTTATTCAGCTGCGGGCCGCCGGAGCGCACCTCAACGTCCAGCCCATATTTCTTATAGATGCCCGTCGCGACAGCCTGGTAATAGCCGCCTTGCTCCGCCTGTGCGACCCAAGTGGTTTGCAATACCAGTTTGTCTGCGGCATGCGACAGTGCAGAAGTGCTCAGTAACGCAATAAATAAAGAGAAACGGAAACGCGACATTGTCATAAAACCCCCAATAAACGTTGAGTTTGTTGTCGTCATCAGGGGATGCCAGCGTATGACATGCATCACGATGCCTAAAAAGCACCGCCCCCTGACGAGGTACAGCTATTGCTGTAGAGCAATGTCCTGCGTGAATCTGATGTCACGCTGACCGCTTATACTCAGTTAGGATTTAGCAAACGGCGTGCCATTGATATAACCCTTTGAATAAATTCTCTTTACAGCAACAAGGCAGTCACATTTCTCTCAGCCGCTGCGCGTTAAGGATGCATGCTTGCACTTTTTGCACCGGCTTTGTGCAGACAGGATGCGTCACTTCCTTTAAATCATTGATTGTGCGTGCTATATCGAGCTGGCACAGGCTTTGCTTGGCTTAAAGTGAGTAGAAGCTGTCAGCCGTGGTTTCATTCGGTGGGTCATTGCTCGATCGCCTGTTGCATTCGCCAGGCGCGGGGATGACCGCCTTTTGCCGGCAGGTCATCCGTTATTGCTCAATAACGAGGTGCACTAATGGAAAAGACCACTTTTGCTATGCATGAACTGACCAAAGAATCGCGCATGGGCGCGCGCGGCATCGAGGCGGCGCGCGATGTGCGCATCATCGATCTCTCCAATTTTGCCGAACGTAAAGCGGAAATTGCCGATCAACTGTGGCAGGCCGCCACCGAAATTGGCTTTTTCCAGGTTTCCGGACACGGCATTCCACTCGACGACATCACTGCGGCTTTTGCTAATGCAGAACGCTTTTTTGCGTTGCCGCAAAGCGCTAAAGCTCGCCATCCGCTGCGCCGCAATGCGGGCTGGGAATATCGCGCACAAATTCGTCCTTCCACCGGCAAACCCGATCAAAAAGAGTCATATCAGGTAACGCGTCCGCGTATGGAAGGTTTATGGCCTGATGACGTTTTGCCCGACTTCCAGCACGATGTGCTGCAGTTTGAACGTCAATGCTGGGAAGTCGGCATGCGTTTGCTTTCATGTTTTGCTCTGAAGCTAGGGTTCCCCGACGATTTCTTCGCTAAAGCGCATGAGCCTTCGCGCGAGACCTACCAAAGCACGCTGCGTATGCTGCATTATTTTGCCATCAGCGGTGAGCCAGATGGTCCGTGGCGCGCCGGTGCGCATACCGATTTTGATTGCCTGACGTTGCTTTTCCAGCGCGATGGGCAGGGCGGTTTGCAGGTGTGTCCGGGCAGAGAGATGGAGGAGCAAATATGGACGCCGATCCCGCCGCTCGAAGGCGTAATCACCTGTAATATCGGCGATATGTTAATGCGCTGGAGTGACGATAAACTGCCGTCAAATTTCCATCGCGTCAGTAATCCGCTGCCGGGAGAATCGGTGCCGGCGCGCTACAGCCTGGCATTTTTCTGCCAGGCCAATGAAGATGTCATTATTGAGGGACCGGAGAAAAAATATCCGCCTATTTCCGCGCAGGATTATTTGGCCCAGCGTATTAGCGCGAATTTCTCCGGCAAGTATTAAACTTACAGTTGTAAGCCGAAATTGATGCCATTCTGTGCAGGAGAACAAATATTCTCCTGCACAAAAAATTAGCAGTGTGGAAAATAGATTTTTAACTCAAATACAAGATGTTACCGAAGCGTAAACTTAGGTAAAACCAAGCGGCAATTAAAAGATTTCAGCGCGAGGCTATTTATTTCTGCAACTTCTTTACGGTATAAATCACTCATCCCAGTTTCCCTCAGCGAAAACACCAACACATGATCAATTCTGCCGCCAGCAAAGTTATCGCCTGCCTGTTTATTTTCACCCTGGCCGGTTGTTCTTCTAAGTCTTCGCATGTGCCTGCTGAAGAGAGCGTTGATACCTCGGCAGAGGGCGGCAAGCAGCCCGATTTAATTCCGGTGATTGCCGCACTGCACGATCAGATGCATTCGTGGGAAGGGACCAAATATCAGTGGGGCGGCACGCAATTAACCGGTGTTGATTGCTCCGGATTTGTCTGGCGCACGCTAAAAGATCGCTTCAATATTCCAATGGATCGCGTCACCACCAAAGAGTTAATTGCCATGGGCAAGCCGGTGGATCAAGCGCATTTACAGCCCGGCGATTTAGTCTTCTTCCGTATTAAACGCGAGCTGCACGTCGGCTTTTATGACACCGATCATCAGTTCTTGCATGCGTCAGTAAGCCAGGGCGTAATGCGCTCATCGTTAAATAATCCGTACTGGAAATCGGTTTATTTAGAGGCACGACGCTTGCCGAAAGAACAGAACTCTCAGATTAGTTTCAATTATAAAAACAAAGTCTGAATCGAGGTGCGCATTAATGCGCACCTCCGGGAATTGGGGCGCCATTTATGGCGTAATGCCGATCAGTTAAGCGCTGAGCGACTTTCGTTCGCCATCGGCTGAGGCAGTTTCAGTCATGCCGTGCGGCGACCGAGCAGAGGACGCCTGGCCGCGCCCTCTGCACTTATATCTTGATTACCGCATTCGCGCGATAATCCCCCGACTGATCATTGGGGATATTGCGGTGAGTTTCGCTTTTCACTTGTGTGCATGAACTCGTCTGGGAGAATAAACCACCGCAATATATCGGTCGCCTTCAAAATTGAACGGTATCTTGTGCATAAGAGCACCCATTTATAAGTTTAATTATGGCGACATATTCTTCATAAGCTAAGTGGTTGGGGGCTTTATGTAACACGGTATTGTTGTCGGTATTGATGTAGCTATGTTGAAATTCGATGCGGCTGTCTGGCTCGGTGAGACAAAGTACAAAACGAAAGTTTTTGCTAATACGCCCAAAGGTTTTGAGCTTTTTATTGCGTGGTTACAGCCTTATCAGGGCTCTCATCTCTGCATGGAAGCAACGGGTTCTTACTATTTCGCATTAGCCACCTTCCTGTATGGATCCGGCTGGACTGTCAGCGTCGTTAACCCTTTCCAGATCCACTCTTTTGGTAAAAGTGAAATTATTCGCAATAAAACCGATCAGGTTGATGCGCGGTTAATCGCTCGCTTTTGCGCCAGTCATAAACCCCAGCCATGGCAGCCAGCGCCCTTAAATGAACGTCAGCTTCTGGCCCTGGTTCGCAGGCTGGAAGGGCTGAGAGAAATGCGTCAGATTGAGTTAAACCGGCTGGGTGTTGCGGATGATGTTGTAAAACCATCGATATTCGAAATAATTGAAGCCCTGACACAACAGATATCTGAGACTGAGAAAAAAATAAAAAAGCATATTGATGCTGACCCTGTTCTTCGGCAAAGAAAAGCGCTTCTTACGTCTATCCCCGGAATTGGTGATATTCTGAGTGCGTCATTAATAGGCTATCTCGGTGATATGTCGCAGTTCAGTAATAGTGGCAAAGTAGTAGCCTATGCGGGTTTAAACCCCTATCAGAAAGAATCCGGTAAGTGGCAGGGGCAAAGCCATATATCTAAGCGCGGATGTGCCAACCTGCGCAAGGCGTTATACATGCCTGCACTGACGGCTATGACGTTTAATCCTGTCGTAAAATCATTACGTGATCGAATGCTGGCTCGTGGTCAGAAAGGTAAAGTTGTGGTGTGTGCGGCGATGAGAAAATTGCTCCAGATCGCTTATGGCGTACTGAAATCAGGTCAGCCTTTTGACGAAAAAGTACCTCTTGCTAAAACATAATTAAGACGGTATCTCCCGGGCCCTGCGCCAGCCCATCCCGCCGCTTCGCGGTGCCTTCACTCGTTCACGATTCCTGACGGACCGG
>NZ_AKIU01000035.1:0-243495 GCF_000282675.1 Pantoea sp. GM01
CGGTCGCCGCACGACATAGCTGCAACTGCCTCAGCCAATGGCGAACGAAACTTGCTCCATGCGAACGAAAGTCGCTCAGCGCTTAACTGCGCGACATTACGCCATAAATGGCGACCCACGGATTATTTCAACCACGCCTTCACCGGCAGGAAATCGCGGTATAACGCGGCTTCGGGCGAATCGGCTTCCGGTTGATAATCATATTCCCAGCGCACCAGCGGCGGCATCGACATTAAAATGGATTCGGTGCGGCCGCCGGTTTGCAGGCCAAACAGCGTGCCGCGGTCCCACACCAGATTGAACTCAACGTAGCGACCGCGACGATAGAGCTGGAACTGGCGCTCACGATCGCCCCACGGCAGCGCTTTGCGCTTCGCCACAATCGGGAGATAGGCTTGGGCGAAACCGTTGCCGACTGCCTGCATGAAATCGAAGCAGTAGTCAAAATCGGGGGTGTTGAGATCGTCATAAAACAGCCCACCAATGCCGCGCTGCTCGTCACGATGCTTGAGGTAAAAGTAATCGTCGCACCACTTTTTGTAGCGTGGATAGATATCTTCGCCAAACGGCTGGCACAGATCGTGCGCGGTTTGATGCCAGTGCAGCGCATCCTCTTCGAAACCGTAATAGGGCGTGAGATCGAAACCGCCGCCAAACCACCACACCGGATCGGCGCCCGGCTTTTCCGCAATAAAGAAGCGCACGTTGGCGTGGCTGGTGGGCACGTACGGGTTGGAGGGATGGACGACCAGTGACACGCCCATCGCTTCAAAGCTGCGGCCCGCCAGTTCGGGGCGATGCGCGGTGGCAGAAGCCGGCATTTGGTCGCCATGCACGTGAGAGAAGTTAACGCCCGCTTGCTCGAAGACTGCGCCATCGCGCAACACGCGGCTGCGTCCGCCGCCGCCGCCGGGGCGCTGCCACGCATCTTCGGCAAAGCTCGCCTTGCCATCTTCCGCCGCTAATTGGGCGCAAATATCATCCTGCAGCGCCAGCAAAAAGGCTTTGACGCGGGAAATATCGGGATTGCTCATCAGTCACTCGTTCCGGAAATTTGCCGTGATTCTACCACAGGATAAACGCTACGCTTCGCGGCGATCGACCTCATCAAAGTAACGGGCGATACCACCGGCAATCGCGCTGGCGATTTTCTGGCGGAACGCCTGAGTGCCAAGCAACTGCTCTTCGCGCGGGTTAGTAATGAACGAGGTTTCCACCAGCACTGACGGAATCGACGGCGATTTAAGCACCGCAAAGGCGGCCTGTTCGGTGTGCTGGCTGTGCAGATGATGCACCGGACGAATCTGATCCAGCACGTGTTTGCCGAGCGTTAAGCTGTTGCGGATGGTATCGGTCTGCACCAGATCGAACAGGATCTGGTTAAGGTAGTGATCTTTGTCCTGCACCTCGGCGCCGCCCACTTTGTCGGCATCGTTTTCACGCTGCGACAAATACCGCGCCATCGCGCTGCTGGCACCGCGATTGGAGAGGGCAAACACGGAAGCACCGTTGGCATCCGGGCTGGTGTAGCCGTCGGCGTGAATCGACATAAATAGGTTAGCGCCGTGCTGGTGGGCAATTTCGACTCGCTGATAGAGCGGAATAAAGTGGTCGCTGTCGCGCGTCAGGCGCACTTCAATGCGCGGATGCGACTGCAGCAGCGTCTTCACGGTATTAGCGATGGCCAGTACGATGTGTTTCTCTTCCGAACCCTCTTCGCCTACCGCGCCAGAATCAATGCCGCCGTGGCCGGGATCAATCATTACGATGCGTTTGCCGCTGCTCGCCGGTTTTGGTGGCGTGTGGCGCGAGTTGACGCGCAGAGTGCTGTTCTCTTCCGTTGCCTGCACGGCGCGCGGCGATAACACCGCCAGCGCTAAACCGGAAAGAATCAGTTGGCGACGATTGGTAAGGCGCTTAAGCAGTGAAATCTTCTTCATTAATGGGTCCCTGGCAGGTAAATCCTGCCCAGTGTTATAGCGTAACAATGGCCAGGCGGCGACCTCGTAACTATTTCAACTGTTTACTTTCTATTGCAACTAACGAACAGCCATGTCGCGCTTTTTTTGCGCCGTTGTTACGCGTGAGGGTTGCGCCTGGCAAAGAATGCGTGATAATCAGCGAATTGTGCCTAACAGCAGGGTAACGTCGATGGAAATCCGTTCTTTCCGCCAGGAAGATTTTGAAGAAGTGATTACGCTCTGGGAGCGTTGCGATTTGTTGCGCCCCTGGAACGATCCAGAGTTGGACATCGAACGTAAAATGAACCACGACCCGGAACTGTTTCTGGTGGCGGAAGTCGGCGGCGAAGTGGTCGGCACGGTAATGGGCGGCTACGATGGTCACCGCGGTTCCGTCTACTATCTGGCGGTGCACCCCGATTATCAGGGCCGTGGTTTTGCCAATGCGCTGATGAATCGTCTGGAGAAGAAGTTGATTGCGCGCGGTTGTCCAAAAATCAATTTGATGGTGCGCGAAGAGAACGATCAGGTGGTGGCGTTTTATGAAAAGCTTGAGTACGAGCCGGTGGATTCGCTGCTGCTGGGCAAACGTTTGATCGAAGATCGTGAGTATTAATGATCGGTTTGAAATACCTTCCTGAAGAGTACGATGCAAAAGGGCAGCTGCGGCTGCCGTTTCTTTTCTGGCTGATTCTATTATTGCAGGCGCGCACCTGGCTGCTGCTGGTGATGGCGGGCGCATCACGTCAGCAGGGTAATGATCTGCTGGCGCTGTTCTATCCCGATCGCCAAAGCTTCTGGCTGGGACTGGCGCTAGGCATTCCGGCCGCTATGGGTTTGCTGCTGACCGGCTATCGTCAGCGCTGGCCGCGCCTGTGGCAGCGTTGGCGTCATGTATTGAGTGCATCGTTGCTGATTAGCCTGCTGTGGCAGGGTTCCAGTTTGCTGCAAGGCGCCTTCCCGGATTCCCCGCTGCCACTGTTATTAACGCTATTCGATTTGCTCGCGCTGTTCTGGCTGCAAACCCAGCAGCGGCTGCGCGACTGCTTTCTGCCGGAGCATCAGCACATCGAGTAAACTTTTTGCCGGTTTGTGACTCCAACAGGCACGCCAATCGGCTCAGCAGATCAAGGAGTTTTCATGAAAGTTGTTCGTCACGCATTGCTGGTTAGCAGCATGGTTCTGGCCGGCTGCGCCAGTTCAGGTTCCTCAACCAGCGCCAACGAAAGCCATTGGTACAATCCGCTCAGCTATCACTGGTCAGCGCTCAACCCGCTGGGCTGGTTTGGCGGATCGCTGGAAGTGACCGAACAAGGCGTCGCGGGGCTGACGAGCACCACCTTGATGTCGGAAGAGGCCATCAATAAAGCGCTGAACGGCGACTACAAACTGCGTCAGGGTATGCGCACGCAGAATGGTCAGGTGGTCGATTTCTGGCAGGCGCTGGATGGCGACAAGGTTAAATTAGTGATTAACGGCAGCACCCGCGTTGAGCGTATTGAGGTGCAGGATGCCGATGCTACAGCGGCGGACGGCAGCAAAATCGGCGATCTGTTCAGCGCTAAGTTCAGCAAAGCCTTTAATAACTGCAAAATGGTCAGCGGACTGGATGCGCGTGATGTGGAGTGCCGTGCGCCGGGCAGCCAGCACATTTCCTACATTTATAGCGGTGAATGGCATGGTCCCGAAGGCTTGATGCCGTCGGACGATACTTTGAAGAGCTGGAAAATCACTAAACTCGTCTGGCAGCGCTAGGCGACACATGGACGGCTACCCGGTCGTCCCTAATATTTCCACTTCCTGCATAAACTCTCCCGCCGTCTTATGCCTTTTTAGACTTTGAAATCCCTAAACGATATATAAAACCGTTACAGCTTTCACCTGAGTTATAAATACACTGACAGCATCTAATGACATTGGCTTAATCGCCGTCTTTCAGGGTGCTGCATGACACTTCCGATTTCGAAAAAATGGCTTGGCGGTATCGCGCTCTCGCTGAGTATCGCGAGTGCGGCGCAAGCGACCGAATTGCTCAACAGTTCTTATGATGTTTCACGCGAACTGTTCGTCGCCCTGAATGCACCTTTTGAGAAGCAGTGGGACGCCGCGCATCCCACCGACAAGCTGACTATCAAACAGTCTCACGCCGGTTCTTCCAAGCAGGCGTTGGCGATTCTGCAAGGCCTGCGCGCCGATGTGGTGACCTACAATCAGGTGACGGATGTGCAGGTGCTGCATGATAAAGGTCAGCTGATTCCGGCGGACTGGCAACAACGCTTGCCCAACAGCAGTTCACCGTTTTACTCCACCATGGCGTTCCTGGTGCGTAAAGGGAATCCGAAGCAGATCCATAGCTGGGCCGATCTGGCGCGCGACAACGTGAAGCTGATCTTCCCTAATCCCAAAACCTCAGGTAACGGGCGCTATACCTATCTTGCCGCGTGGGGCGCTGCCGATCAGGCTGATGGCAAAGATAAAGCCAAAACCGAAGCTTTTATGGCGAAGTTCCTCAAAAACGTCGAGGTGTTTGATACCGGCGGTCGCGGCGCTACCACCACCTTTGCCGAGCGCGGTTTGGGGGATGTGCTAATCAGCTTTGAATCGGAAGTGAATAACATCCGTAATCAGTACGGCAAAGACGAATACGAAGTCATCGTACCGAAAAACAACATTCTGGCGGAGTTCCCGGTGGCGTGGATCGACAAGAACGTCGAGCACAACGGCACCACTGACGCCGCCAAAGCCTATCTTAATTATCTCTACTCGCCTGAAGCGCAGAAAATTATCACCCGTTACTACTATCGCGTGAACAATCCACAGCTGATGGCCGAGCAGAAAGATCGTTTCCCGCAGACCGAGCTGTTCAATGTTAACGATGCGTTTGGTGGTTGGGATAACGTGATGAAAACGCATTTTGCCAGCGACGGTGAGCTGGATAAATTGCTGGCAGCGGGGCGCGGTTAATGTTCGCGCTGACGCAAAAACGTGTCTTGCCAGGCTTTGGACTGAGCCTTGGTACCAGCTTGCTGTTCACCTGCCTGATTCTGCTGCTGCCGATCAGCGCGTTGCTGATGCAGCTGTCGCAGATGACGCTGGCGCAGTATTGGGATGTGATTACCCATCCGCAGCTGATTGCCGCGTACAAAGTGACGATTCTGGCGGCGGGCGTCGCATCGCTGTTCAATGCGGTGTTCGGTATGTTGATGGCGTGGATTCTGACGCGTTATCGCTTCCCGGGCCGCACGCTGCTGGATGGTTTGATGGATCTGCCGTTTGCATTGCCCACCGCAGTCGCGGGTTTAACGCTGGCGGGCCTGTTTTCGGTCAACGGTTGGTACGGTCAATGGCTGGCGCATTTTGATATCAAAGTTTCTTACACCTGGCTCGGCATCGCCGTCGCCATGGCGTTCACCAGTATTCCGTTTGTAGTGCGCACCGTGCAGCCGGTGCTTGAAGAGCTTGGTCCGGAATATGAAGAGGCGGCAGAAACCCTGGGAGCAACCCGCTGGCAGAGTTTCCGTCGCGTGGTGCTGCCAGAAGTGGCGCCAGCGTTGCTAGCCGGTACCGCGCTGTCGTTTACCCGCAGCATTGGTGAGTTTGGCGCGGTGATCTTTATCGCCGGCAACATTGCCTGGAAAACGGAAGTGACCTCGTTGATGATTTTTGTCCGCCTGCAGGAGTTCGATTACCCGGCGGCGAGCGCGATTGCTTCCGTGATCATGGCAGCGTCGCTGCTGTTGCTGTTCGCTATTAACACCTTGCAGAGCCGCTTTGGCCGTCGCTTAGGAGGTCACTGATGGCGGAGATTTCACACATCAATCACGCCGAACGCCAGCCCATCAACTGGGGCAAGTGGCTGCTGATTGGTATCGGTGCGCTGGTTTCCATCCTGCTGCTGGTGGTGCCGATGGTGTCGATCTTTTGGGAAGCGCTCAACCAGGGTTTGGTTGCCTCGCTGAATAACCTGAAAGATGGCGATATGTTGCACGCCATCTGGCTGACCATCCTGGTGGCGCTGATTACCGTCCCGGTCAATCTGGTGTTCGGCACGCTGCTGGCGTGGTTAGTAACGCGCTTTACCTTCCCGGGACGCCAGCTGCTGTTAACGCTGTTTGATATCCCCTTTGCCGTGTCACCGGTGGTCGCCGGTTTGATGTATCTGCTGTTCTGGGGCGTTAACGGTCCCGCAGGCGGCTGGCTGGATGCGCACAATATTCAGATTATGTTCTCCTGGCCGGGCATGGTGCTGGCAACCATCTTCGTTACCTGTCCGTTTGTGGTGCGTGAGCTAGTGCCGGTGATGCTGAGCCAGGGCAGTCATGAAGATGAGGCCGCGGTGCTGCTTGGCGCCTCCGGCTGGCAGATGTTCCGTCGCGTCACGCTGCCGAATATCCGCTGGGCACTGATGTATGGCGTGGTGCTGACCAACGCACGTGCCATTGGTGAATTTGGTGCGGTCTCGGTAGTTTCGGGATCGATTCGCGGCGAAACCTATACCTTGCCGCTTCAGGTTGAATTACTGCATCAGGATTACAACACCGTAGGCGCTTTTACCGCCGCCGCGCTGCTGACCCTGATGGCAATTGTAACGCTGTTTCTGAAAAGCGTGGTGCAGTGGCGATTAGAGCATCAGCAGAAGCGCCTACAGGAGGAAAATCATGAGCATTGAGATTAAACAGATTAACAAAGCGTTTGACCGCACGTCGGTACTGAACGACATCTCTCTGGATATTCCTTCCGGCAAGATGGTGGCGCTGCTGGGACCGTCCGGTTCCGGGAAAACCACGCTGCTGCGCATTATCGCCGGACTGGAACATCAGAATAGTGGGCAGATCCATTTTAATGGTAAAGATGTGAGCCGCATCCATGCGCGCGATCGTCAGGTCGGCTTTGTGTTCCAGCACTACGCGCTGTTCCGCCATATGACGGTGTTCGACAACATCGCCTTTGGTCTGACGGTGCTGCCGCGCCGTGAGCGGCCGAATGCGGCAGAGATCAAAAAGCGCGTAACGCGTCTGCTGGAGATGGTGCAGCTAGCCCATCTGGCCAATCGCTTCCCGGCCCAGCTTTCAGGCGGACAGAAGCAGCGCGTGGCGCTGGCGCGTGCACTGGCCGTCGAACCGCAAATTTTGCTGCTGGATGAGCCGTTTGGTGCGCTTGATGCGCAGGTACGTAAAGAGCTGCGTCGCTGGCTGCGACAGCTGCATGAAGAGTTGAAGTTTACCAGCGTGTTCGTCACCCACGACCAGGAAGAGGCGATGGAAGTGGCCGATACGGTGGTAGTGATGAGCCAGGGCAATATTGAACAGGTTGGCACGCCAGATGACGTATGGCGCGATCCGGCTACCCGCTTTGTGCTCGAGTTCCTTGGCGAAGTGAATCGCTTTGACGGCGAAGTGCACGGCTCGCAGTTCCATGTTGCCGCGCATCGCTGGCCGCTAGGCTATACGCCAGCGCATCAGGGCGAGGTAGAGCTGTTCCTGCGTCCATGGGAAATTGATGTATCGCGCCAGAGCAGCCTGGAAACTCCGCTGCCGGTGCAGGTGCTGGAAATTAGCCCGCGCGGCCACTTCTGGCAGCTGGTGGTACAGCCGAGTGGCTGGCAAGGTGAAGCGTTCTCCGTGGTGTTCGACGGCGACCATACCGCGCCAATACGTGGTGAACGTCTGTTTATCGGCCTGCAACAGGCGCGAATTTACCATGGTACTACGCCGCTGCGCCCGGTTGCCTTTGCCGAAAGCGCCTGATATTTTTGACACTCCTTCGGGCGGGACTTTCCCGCCCGTTTTATTTGCCTCTCTTTCGTCTGGAATCAAACCGTGACCACACTGGAAAATACCATCGGCAATACGCCGTTGATAAAGTTGCAGCGTCTGACGCCTGACAACGGCAGCGAAATCTGGCTAAAGCTGGAAGGCAACAATCCAGCCGGCTCGGTAAAGGATCGCGCCGCCTGGTCGATGATTCATCAGGCAGAGCTCCGCGGTGAGATTAAACCGGGCGATACCTTGATTGAAGCGACCAGCGGTAATACCGGCATTGCGCTGGCGATGATCGCCGCAATGAAAGGCTACAAACTGCGTTTGCTGATGCCTGATAACATGAGCCAGGAGCGCCAGGACGCGATGCGCGCCTACGGTGCTGAATTGCTGTTAGTGACGCGTGAGCAGGGCATGGAGGGCGCGCGAGATCTCGCCCAGGCAATGGCCGATCGCGGCGAAGGACGGGTGTTGGATCAGTTCAACAATCCCGATAATCCGCTGGGTCACTATCTCACTACCGGCCCGGAAATCTGGCAGCAAACCCGCGGTCGCATGACGCATTTTGTCTCCAGCATGGGCACCACCGGCACCATAAGCGGCGTGGGTCGCTACTTGAAAGAGTTCGCGCCAGCGGTGCAGGTGATTGGCCTGCAGCCGCAAGAGGGCAGTAGCATTCCTGGTATTCGTCGCTGGCCTGAGGCTTATTTGCCCGGCATTTATCGTCCTGATTTAGTCGATGACGTGATCGACATGGCGCAGCAAGAAGCGGAAGAAACCATGCGAGCGCTGGCGCAGCGTGAAGGCATTTTCTGTGGCGTTAGCTCAGGCGGCGCCGTTGCTGGCGCATTACGTATTGCGCTAGCGCAGCCTGGCAGCGTGGTGGTGGCGATTATTTGCGATCGTGGCGACCGCTATCTCTCCACCGGGGTTTTCCACTGATTCCTCTTTCCCCGCCTGTTATCTGGCCTGCACGTACTGTCATGGTGCGTCCAGGCCATTTTTGTCTATAGTCTTCGTAATAATCATTTGACGTTAGCAACGTAAGGATCGCGTAAAATCGGCTGCGTTCGTTGCGGACTCAGGACAAAATAGCGGCAATTTAGGCGAGAGATAAAGATGAAAATTCTGCTGGTTGATGATGATGTAGAACTTGGCACCATGCTGAGCCAATACCTGATTGCTGAAGGCTTTGAGACGCAGCTGGTTTTAACCGGTAGCGCCGGTGTGGAAGGCGCGTTATCGGGCAACTATACCGCTATGATTCTCGACATCATGCTGCCCGATATGAGCGGTATTGATGTGCTGCGCCAGGTGCGGCAGAACAGCCGTTTGCCGGTGATTATGCTCACGGCTAAAGGTGACAACATCGATCGCGTGATTGGCCTGGAGATGGGGGCTGACGATTACATGCCAAAACCGTGCTACCCGCGTGAGCTGGTGGCCCGTCTGCGCGCCGTCCTGCGTCGCTTTGAAGATCAGGCGCCGGTTCCGGACAAGAAAGAGCTACTGCGCTGGGGCGATCTCAGCCTTAATCCCGCGACACGCATTACCGAATGGCAGGGTAAAGCGTTCGATCTGACGGCATCTGAGTTTAACTTGCTGGATCTGCTGCTGCGCGCGCCGGATCGCGTGGTGTCAAAGGATGAACTGTCGGAAAAGGGGCTTGGCCGTCCGCGCGAAGCCTACGATCGCAGCGTTGACGTGCATATCAGTAACATCCGCCAAAAGTTGGCAGCCTTAACTGCCGATAGCATCAACATTGAAACGGTGCGCAGTATTGGTTACCGCATTCGATGAAACACAGCTATCGCGGCCGCATGTTTTGGAAGATTTTGCTGGGCTTCTGGATTGTGTTTGTCATCATCAGCCAACTGTTGTGGCTTGGCTTTACGCTATCGGGTAATCGTCATGAGCCGCCGGAGATCGTCGCCATTCGCCGCATCGTTAATCTGCAAATGGCATCGGCGGTTTCGGTTCTGGAACGCGGTGGACTCAGTTCGCTGGATGACATGATGGCGGATTGGGAACCAAACGACCGTCAATTTTTTTCTGTTATTCAGCACAATAAACCTGCTGCCATGGCAGGTAATGCTCCGCCTGAAACCTTTAGTGCACCCTTCCATGGACCTTTTCCCGAAGTCATTGTGCGTTGGGTGAAAGGGCAGGACGGTAAACAGTATGAACTGCGCTACGACGTTAAAGGCTTGCGGCAAGACAGTTCGATGGGCGGTGGCGGGCCGCGCCGTATCCTCAATATTCCTGAACCGATGTTCACCTTCGCCGGTGCGCTCGGGCTGCTGTTCAGCCTGCTACTGGCGTGGAACCTGACGCGTCCGATGCGTCAACTGCGCGAAGGCTTTGCGCGCGTCTCCAGCGGCGACTTATCGGTGCGACTCTATCCGGTGATGCGTAAACGCCATGATGAGCTCTCGAACGTTGCGCAGGACTTTGACGCAATGGTAGAGCGCCTTGATACGCTGGTAAAAGCGCGTGAGGAGCTGCTGCATGATATTTCGCACGAGCTACGTTCACCGCTGGCGCGTTTGCAGCTGGCGACAGGACTGGCGCGCCAGACACCAGAATCGGTAGCATCTTCACTCAATCGTATTGATGAGGAAGCGCGCCGCCTCGATAAGATGATTGGTGAGTTGCTGACACTTTCGCGTGCTGAGCACGAGAGTATGCCGGGCGAGCAGTATTTCGACCTGACTGGGCTGCTGCATGCGGTGGTAACAGATGTGCGCTACGAAGCGCAGATTCCGGGTGTGAAAGTCGATTTTCATGTTGATGAAAATGCGGATTATACCGTTCATGGCAACGCCGAGCTGATCCGCCGTGGCGTAGAGAATGTGCTGCGTAATGCGCTGCGTTTCTCGCATAAAGGGCAACACATCAACGTGAGCTTACAAGCGGAAAATCAGTGGCTGGCGATTAGCGTGCGCGATCAAGGACCGGGCGTGGATGATGAGAAGCTATCGAGCATTTTTGATCCCTTTGTCCGCGTCAATTCACCGCTGATGGGTAAAGGCTATGGATTGGGGCTTTCCATCGTACGCAAAGTGATTCTGGCGCATCACGGTGAAGTACAGGCGGTAAATCGCCCGGAAGGGGGATTAGAGTTGACGTTAAGGCTGCCGCGCTGGAAGCAGGATTAATATTTTACGTGGGTGTTCAACCTCTTTAGGCATTTTGTTTGCTGATAAAGGCAGGAAGCCGGTAGGTTCAACCATTCTCTCAAACAAAAACGGCACCCAATGGGCGCCGTTTTTAATTCTCACGAATCAGCCGAAGCTTACTTCCTGATACGGATAACCGGCGTTTCGCCTACCGTTACCTGACCGGAGAGTTTGATCAGGTCTTTAATCTCGTCCATGTTCGAGATTACAACCGGCGTCAGCGTGGATTTAGCTTTCTCTTCCAGCAATGCCAGATCAAACTCGATGACCACGTCGCCTTTCTTAACCTTCTGGCCTTCTTCAGCGATGCGTTTGAAACCTTCACCTTTAAGCTCAACCGTATCGATACCGAAGTGAACAAATAACTCAATGCCGTTATCAGACTCGATTGAAAATGCGTGGTTAGTTTCGAAAATCTTGCCGATAGTACCATCAACTGGTGCAACCATTTTGTTGCCGGTTGGTTTGATTGCGATACCGTCGCCAACAATTTTCTCAGCGAATACCACATCAGGTACGTCTTCGATATTTACGATTTCGCCTGACAGAGGCGCAACGATATCAATAGTGCCTGACGCGCTCTCTGATTTTTCGCCAAAAAGTTTAGAAAACAAACCCATGATCTTCTCCTAAGCAGTAATTTGAGGCTAGCGTCCGTGGATCAGCAGAGCGTTTTTTCTTTGATGAACTTGTTGACCAAATTCATCAAATCATCCGCTGTCGGTTGATCCAGAGCCTGCTCCGCCAATGCCTTCGCATCTTCGAAATTAGTATTACGAATGATCTTCTTGATGCTTGGGATTGAAATGGCGCTCATGCTGAATTCATCCAGCCCCATTCCCAGTAACAGTAGTGTAGCACGTTCATCACCAGCCAGCTCACCACACATGCCGGTCCATTTCCCTTCGGCATGTGATGCATCGATCACTTGCTTAATGAGGCCAAGAACAGACGGCGTCATTGGGTTATAGAGGTGTGAAATCAAATCATTACCACGATCGACCGCCAGAGTATACTGCGTCAGGTCATTTGTCCCAATACTAAAGAAGTCGACTTCTTTCGCCAGATGGCGAGCAATCACTGCGGAGGCTGGCGTTTCCACCATGATGCCCACTTCAATGGTCTCATCAAAGGATTTGCCCTCTTCGCGCAGTTGCGCTTTCAGCAGCTCCAGCTCGCCTTTCAGGATGCGAACTTCTTCTACTGAAATAATCATTGGGAACATGATGCGTAATTTACCGAAAGAGGAGGCACGCAGAATCGCGCGCAGCTGCGCATGCAGAATCTCTTTACGGTCCATCGCGATACGGATCGCGCGCCAGCCGAGGAACGGGTTGTCCTCTTTCGGCAGGTTCATGTAAGGCAGATCTTTGTCGCCACCGATATCCATGGTACGCACGATGACCGCCTGTGAACCCACAGCTTCCGCCACGGCTTTGTAAGCCTGGAACTGCTCTTCTTCAGTTGGCAGTGAATCACGGTCCATAAACAGGAATTCGGTACGATACAAGCCAACGCCTTCAGCGCCGTTACGTTCAGCACCCGCGACGTCGCGCACTGTACCGATGTTGGCGCAGACTTCAACCTGATGTCCGTCCAGCGTAATCGCGGGCAGATCTTTCAGTTTAGCCAGCTCATGCTTCTCAGACAGGTATTGTGTCTGAATGGCTTTCAGCTCTTCCAGCACATCTTCTGATGGATTAACGTAAATTTTGTTGTTCACGCCATCGATGATCAGGAAATCACCGTTTTTCACGGTTGCGGTAACGTTGCCGGTGCCGACAATGGCAGGCAGCTCAAGCGAACGCGCCATGATCGAGGTGTGAGAAGTACGGCCACCCAGATCGGTAATAAAGCCCAGCACCTTTTTCAGGTTCAGCTGTGCGGTTTCTGAAGGCGTTAAATCTTTGGCCACCAGAATAGATTCTTCAGCAATCGCGCTCAGGTCGACAATGTGCAGACCCAAGATGTTCTGCAGCAGACGCTTACCGATATCACGTACATCAGCCGCACGCTCTTTCAGGTATTCGTCGTCCAACTCTTCCAGCGCAACGGCCTGGCCTTCGATCACAGAGTGAGCGGCAGCATCAGCAGTGGCGTGATCTTTTTTAATCAGGTCGATGATTTCCTGCTCAAGCTCTTCGTCTTCGAGCAGCATGATGTGACCTTCAAAGATCGCAGCTTTCTCTTCACCGAAGGTTTCACCGGCTTTAATGCGAATGGCTTCGAGCTGTGAAGCAGCGCTGCTGCGTCCATCGAGGAAGCGCTGAACTTCCTGCTCAACCTGATCGTCGGTAATTTTTTTACGGCTGATGACGATCTCATCTTCCTTCAGCAGCAGTGCGTTGCCGAAAGCGATACCCGGTGATGCTAAAATGCCTGAAATCATAACCCTACCTTTTAATCACGATGGCTCATTGACCCAATGCGTCGCCACTGTCGCGGAGCAGTACTCTAAAGATGCAATAACGCGGACAGGTTGTCCGCGATCAAGATATTTGCACTCAATGGGGCAAAGGGGTCGGTTTAGTTGCGAACTGAGCCGGTTACTCCAGCTCAGCCATCAGCTTGACCAGGTGCTCAACCGCTTGCTGCTCATCTTCACCTTCAGCAGACAGCGTAACAACCGTACCCTGAGTCAGACCCAAAGTCTGCAGTTTGAACAGGCTTTTCGCGCTGGCGGATTTGCCATTGGAAGTCACAGTGATTTCTGACTGGAAAGCCTTTGCTTCTTTCACGAACTGAGCTGCAGGACGGGTATGAAGGCCGTTAGGTGCGGTAATGGTAACTTCTTGCTGGAACATTCTATTTCCCCAACTTTATCAGGTTTGGTGTTATGGATCTAAAGTCTAGCCTGGAGCCGTAACTTTAGCCTGTGTAGGTGCGCTGGTATGGCATTAAGCTCACCAAAAAATGCGCTCGAATGAGTACGTCATTAACAGTGACAGATCAAAAACTGCACGAATACGTCACTCTTCTCATTATGCCGTGATTCGCCGTTTCGCCAAATCAGTAAATCGATTCAGCTTGATCCACTTCAAAGGGAGATTAATTTCAGGCACCGAAATAATTGGAAGCTTAAATACCAGAGCCCCATCACTGAAAGCAATCTGTCTGGTGATAAAAGTGAGATCTGCACCACAAAAAAGCACCCATTTGGGTGCTTTTTTCGTCAGTTTCAGAATTCTGGCATCACTGCTGCAGTTCTTTCTCAGTGAAAAGATCGGCAAACAGCGCAGTACTTAAATAGCGCTCGCCGGAGGAGGGCAGAATCACCACAATATTCTTATTGGCAAAGGCTTCATCTTCCTGCAACTTCAACGCTGCGGCAACTGCGGCGCCCGAGGAGATCCCTGCCAGAATGCCTTCCTCTTCCATCAGCTGGCGTGCGGTGCTGATAGCTTCTTCGTTAGTGATCGCCACAACACGGTCAATCAGTTTCAGATCAAGGTTACCCGGAATGAAGCCGGCACCGATGCCCTGAATTTTGTGCGGGCCTGGCTTAATCTCTTCGCCAGCCAACGCTTGGGCGATAACCGGAGAATCAGTCGGTTCAACCGCAACGGTAATCAGCTCTTTCTTACCTTTGGTGTTTTTGATGTAGCGGCTCACGCCAGTCAGCGTACCGCCCGTGCCGACGCCAGCGATGAATACATCCACTTCGCCATCGGTATCTTCCCAGATTTCTGGGCCGGTGGTTTTCTCGTGGATTTCAGGGTTTGCCGGATTGCTGAACTGCTGCAGCAGGACATATTTATCGGGATCGCTGGCAACAATCTCTTCCGCTTTGGCGATGGCACCTTTCATGCCTTTTGGACCTTCGGTCAGCACCAGGTTCGCGCCCAACGCTTTGAGCAACTTACGGCGTTCAATCGACATGGTTTCTGGCATTGTCAGCGTCAGCTTGTAACCGCGCGCAGCGGCCACATAAGCCAGGGCAATCCCGGTGTTACCACTGGTGGGTTCAACCAGTTCAACACCCGGTTTTAGAATACCGCGTTTTTCCGC
This sequence comes from Pantoea sp. GM01, assembly GCF_000282675.1. Taxonomy (NCBI): domain Bacteria; kingdom Pseudomonadati; phylum Pseudomonadota; class Gammaproteobacteria; order Enterobacterales; family Erwiniaceae; genus Pantoea; species Pantoea sp. GM01. The sequence continues at coordinate 14,908 of NZ_AKIU01000035.1, forward strand.
GTCCCAAATCATATTGGCACCGATACGGCATTTGATGCTGAAGCTCGGGTTGCGCGACTCGACCTTAGCCAGAATGCGGCCGTTACCGATGCGGTTCAGTCGAACCAGCGGCGTATGACCAATTGTCAGAGAGTTGTCTTCATAGATCTTACTCATAGCTCGTCCTTAACTGTATGAAATATTGGGAACCCTCAGAGCATACCTTTTCTGCCGATGTGCGGAAGGAAAGAAATCGCATATCTATATAGCGCACAACCATAAGCCTTATGCAAAAATGCATAAGGCAATTTAACGCTTTAATGACGCGCATGCTGCGGGCGGTAACGATCCACCCACATTGCCGTTGCGCCGCAAACGGCGACAGGCAAAATGGCCAGATTGATAATGGGAATCATGGTGAACAGGCTTACCAGCGCACCAAACTGCATATTTGCCGTTTTATGCTGGCGTAAAGCCCGGCGCATCTGATGAAAGCTCACCTTGTGATTATCAAACGGATAGTCGCAATATTGCACTGACAGCATCCACGCACTGAATAAAAACCATAGAATGGGGGCAACGGTTTGTCCAAATCCGGGGATGAAGTGAAGCAGTAATAAACCGAGCGCACGCGGCAAGTAGTAGCCGAGCTTCTGTAATTCTCGTTTCATGATGCGCGGAACATCTTTTACCAGCCCCATCCAGCCGCTATCGGGCAACGGTGTACCCGTCAAACGACCTTCCAGCTGTTCAGCAAGTAAGCCGCAAAACGGTGCGGCAAGTAAGTTAGCGAGGGTTGAAAAGAAATAGCTGAACACCAACACAATCGTGATTACCGAGAGTGGCCACAGCAGATAGCTCAACCACTGCAGCCAGTCAGGGATATACGACATCATGGCAGGGATCCACAAACCAAGACGCTGGAACAGCCAGATAAAGGCTCCGCCAAGCAGCAGGATGTTGATCAGTAGCGGCATGATGACATAGCGACGAATGCCTGGCAGGCACACCAGTTTCCATCCTTCGGCAAAGTAGTGAACACCATTAAATGTTGAGACTGAATTCACTGCGGGCATAGCGAGCCTTTCTCCTAAAAATAGCGGCGCGAACATCATAACCTGGCTTTTTATCGGCTACAGGCATGCTTTGCGCGAAAAAACAGCAAAAAAGCGTGGGGCAGCTATCTAATTTGTCAGAAAATACTGCACAGACTTGCACTTGTTTAGCTGGGCAAATACAGTTAGAGGATAAAGTTTGCCGTGGTGGCAAGGTATTGGAACAACAGAGAATACAATGATGCAGGATTTGCGTCTGATATTAATCGTTGTTGGCGCGATCGCCATAATAGCGCTGCTACTTCATGGACTGTGGACCAGCCGTAAAGAGCGCTCCTCCGTGTTTCGTGATCGCCCGCACAAACGTCTGAAACAGCGCGAAGAAGCCGATGAAGATCTGCTGAGCGAAGAAGATGATGATGGCGTCGGCGAAGTCCGCGTGCGCCGTCATCGTGATGCTGATGAAGAGCCTGAATTTACGCCACGTCCGGTTAATCCGTCACGTGCACCTGAGCCTGCGCGTCAGCCAGTATCACGCCAATCCGATCCCTTATTAGGTGATCCGCTACTTGATGATGAGCCGGAAGCCCGGAAACCTGCTGCCCCGGTCCAGGCGCCACCGGTTAAGCCAACCCCAGCACCTGTAGCACAGCCGATTCAGGCTGATCCTTTATTGGATAATGAGCCGCTTTCAGCCACTCAGCCTGCGCCAGAGTTCCAGGCGGCAGAAGAGCCTGAGTTGGAACATGAAGCGCCTATCGCACATCACAATGAAGCGCCGCAGCAAGCTGCAGCGCCGGGCAGCAAAAAAGAAGCGGTGTTAGTGCTGCACGTCGCTGCACATGCAGGTGGTGAACTGAACGGTGAAGCGCTGTTGCAGGGCATTCTGCAGGCCGGCTTCCAGTTTGGTGAAATGAACATTTTCCATCGTCATCTCAGCCCGGCAGGCAGCGGCCCAGTGCTGTTCAGTTTGGCGAACATGGTTAAACCAGGTTCTTTCGATCCGGATGAAATGGGCAATTTCTCCACGCCGGGCATCTCCATCTTTATGATGGTGCCGTCATACGGTGATGCGAATCAGAATTTCAAACTGATGCTGCAATCCGCCCAACGTATCGCTGATGATGTTGGCGGCGTGGTGCTGGATGATGAGCGTCGCATGATGACGCCACAGAAGCTGGAAACCTACAAGACGCGTATTCGCGAAGTTATCGGTTAATCGCCGCTAACTGAATCAAACTAAATACAACCCCCGCATGTCGGGGGTTTTTTATCGGATAAGAGACTATGAAATCGGTTCAGGAGCAGATCACCGCGCTGCGCACCACGTTACGTCACCACGAATATCTCTATCACGTGATGGATACGCCGGAAATTCCGGATGCAGAATATGACCGATTAATGCTGCAGCTGCGCGAGCTGGAAAGTGCTCATCCTGATTTGATTACGCCTGATTCACCAACGCAACGCGTGGGCGCGGCACCGCTGGCCGCTTTTGAACAGGTGCGCCATGAAGTACCGATGTTGTCGCTGGATAACACCTTTGACGAAGCGGGCTTTCTTGCCTTCAACAAACGCGTGCAGGATCGCCTTAAAAGCACCGACGACCTGACTTACTGCTGTGAGCTCAAGCTGGATGGTTTAGCGGTAAGTTTGCTCTACGAAGATGGCTTGCTGGTTCGTGCAGCAACGCGCGGCGATGGCACTACCGGCGAGAACATTACGGCGAACGTGCGCACCATTCATGCTATTCCCCTGCGCCTGCATGGCGACAACATTCCCGCGCGCGTAGAAGTGCGTGGCGAAGTATTTATCACCGAAAGCGGCTTTGAAAAGCTCAACGAGGAAGCGCGTCGTACCGGCGCTAAAGTCTTTGCAAACCCACGTAATGCAGCGGCGGGTTCATTGCGTCAGCTTGACCCACGTATCACTGCTAAACGTCCTCTGACCTTCTTCTGCTACGGTTTTGGTCTGTTAGAAGGCGGTGAAATGCCCGCCAGCCATTGGCAACGTCTGCAGCAGTTTAAGGCGTGGGGATTGCCGGTTACCGATCGTATTCGTCTGGCACATAGCGCCGAAGAAGTGCTGGCATTTTATCGTCAGGTTGAGCAGGAGCGTCCATCGCTCGGGTTTGACATCGATGGTGTGGTGATAAAAGTCGATTCACAAGCGCTGCAGGAGCAGCTTGGCTTTGTGGCTCGTGCGCCGCGTTGGGCGGTAGCGTTTAAATTCCCGGCGCAGGAACAGATGACGTTTGTGCGCGATGTTGAGTTCCAGGTAGGTCGTACCGGCGCGATAACGCCAGTAGCGCGCCTGGAGCCGGTGCAAGTGGCTGGCGTGATAGTAAGTAACGCCACGCTGCATAACGCCGATGAAATCGCGCGACTTGGGTTGCGCATTGGCGACAAGGTAGTGATCCGTCGTGCGGGTGATGTCATTCCGCAAGTGGTCAACGTGGTGGAGTCTGAGCGCCCGCAAGAGACGCGCGAAATTGTCTTCCCCAGTCATTGTCCGGTTTGTGGTTCTGACGTAGAACGCGTTGAAGGCGAAGTGGTAACGCGTTGTACCGGCGGCCTGATATGTGGCGCGCAGCGCAAAGAGGCGCTCAAGCATTTCGTCTCACGTCGTGCGATGGATGTTGATGGCATGGGCGACAAAATCATCGATCAGCTGGTGGAAAAAGAGTACGTGTTAACGCCAGCCGATCTGTTCCGTCTGACTGCCGGTAAGCTAACCGGACTGGATCGTATGGGGCCAAAATCGGCGCAGAATGTCGTCGATGCGCTGGAAAAGGCCAAACTCACTACCTTACCGCGCTTCCTGTACGCGCTGGGCATTCGTGAAGTCGGTGAAGCCACTGCCGCCAACCTCGCCAACCACTTTGGCGAACTGGAAAAGGTAATGAATGCCGATCTTGATGCGCTGATTGAAGTGCAGGACGTGGGCAAAGTGGTAGCGACGCATGTGCGTAACTTTATGGACGAAGAGAGCAACCGCGCCGTTATTCGCGATCTTACGGAAGAGATTGGCGTGCATTGGCCGCCGGTTGAAGTGGTGAATGCAGAAGAGATTGATAGTCCGTTTGCCGGTAAAACCGTGGTCCTGACGGGCTCACTGTCGCAGATGAATCGTGATGATGCCAAAGAGCGTCTGGTAGCGCTGGGGGCTAAAGTCAGCGGCAGCGTGTCGAAGAAAACCGACTTACTGATCGCCGGTGAAGCGGCCGGTTCCAAGCTGGCGAAAGCGCAGGAGCTGGGTATTCCGGTGATCGACGAAGCGGAAATGATTCGTCTGCTCGGAGCCTAACGTGGATAAACAACAGCTGGTTGAAATTGCCAATACCGTGATGCCGTTCGGCAAGTATAAAGGCCGGGTACTGATTGATGTGCCGGAAGAGTATCTGTTGTGGTTCGCGCGCAAAGATGAATTTCCGGCCGGTAAGCTAGGTGAATTAATGCAGTTAACGTTGGTGATCAAGAGTGAGGGGCTGGAAGGTCTGGTCAAACCGCTCAAACGTAGCGAATAACAAAACGGCCCGCATTTGCGGGCCGTTTTCCTTAAGATTTCTGAATTTCAACTGACTGCTGCTGCGCCAGTCGCTTCTCATTGCCGGCCTTATAGCGTTGGGCAATGAAAGAGCACACCATTAATTGCACCTGATGGAAGATCATCAGCGGTAAGACGATAATCCCCACGGCACTGGCTGGGAACAGAATGTTGGCCATGGGTACCCCATTCGCCAAACTCTTTTTCGAGCCACAGAACAGCACCACAATTTCATCTGCGCGGCTAAAGCCAAACAAACGCGATGCAGCCAGGTTAATCGCCAACGCAATAAACAGTACCAGCACGCTGCCCACTAAAATCCACAGCAAGGTATCAACGCCAACGCGATGCCAGATACCGTTCACCACCGCTTCGCTAAAGGCGGAGTAGACCACCAGCAGAATTGAGGTTTGGTCAGTTTTGCCAATCAGACTGCGATGCTTCTCAACCCAGGCACCAATCCAGCGACGCGACAAATGCCCTAAAACAAACGGCACCAGCAGTTGCAGCATGATTTTGCCAATTTGCTCCAGACCATTGCCTGGCATTTCGCTGTGCACATTCATCACCAGATTCACCAGCAGTGGCGAAATAAATACGCCCAGCAGGCTGGAGGCCGAAGCGGCACATACCGCAGCGGCCACGTTGCCACCCGCCATTGAGGTGAAAGCGATGGATGACTGCACGGTCGCTGGCAGAATACACAGATAGATAAAGCCGGTGTAGATCTCCGGGCTCACGTTCACCGGATGCCACCAAACGATCAGCAAGCCAATAATCGGGAAAATGACAAAGGTGCTGCACATAATCCATAGGTGCAAACGCCAGTGGCTGCTCCCGGCAATGATCTTTTCACGCGACAATTTTGCGCCATGCATAAAGAACAGCAGGGCGATGGCGGCGGTGGTCAGATATTCGAAAATGTCGACAAAGACACCTTTAGCAGGAATGAAGCTGGCCAGCAGCACGGTGATGATGAGTTTAATCATCATTGGATCGAGGCGTAAAAATCCCATTGTTAAAATCCGGTTAAATTTAAAAAAATGATGGTGCTGATTGTGCGCCCGCTGGGTTTAGAAATAAAATTGATTTATTGCATCAATCTATGAGAATTATCGATGAATTATACCTTACGTCAGCTACGCACCTTTGTGGCAGTCGCACATCACGGCAGCTTCAGTCTGGCAGGACAAGCGATTGGTTTAAGTCAGTCTGCGGTCAGCCACAGCATTAAAGAGTTGGAAGCAGAAATGGGCGTCCGTTTGCTGGATCGTACTACGCGTGAAGTGATGCTCACCGAAGCGGGACAACAGCTGGCCACGCGGCTTAATCGCCTGCTGGACGATCTCAATACCGCGGTTTTGGATGTGCGCAGCTATGGCGAACAGCGTAGCGGCACGGTGCGCGTGGCTGCCAGCCAAACGCCTTCTGCACATTTAATGCCGCAGTGTCTCGCCAGCAGCCAGCAGCGCTATCCCGATATCCGGGTGATCCTGCACGATAGAGTTCAGCAATGGGTGCTGCAAAGCGTACGCAACGCCGAGGTCGATTTTGGGATTGTCATCGGCCCACTCAATGATACCGATTTCGATAGCGAAGAGATTTTGCAGGAGCCTTTTTTACTGCTGTGCCATGCAGATGATGAGCTGGCGCGCATAGAACAGGCGCAATGGTCAATGCTGGCAGGACGTAATATGGTGCTGCAGGATTATGCTTCTGGCAGCCGCGTTTTAGTCGATGCCGCGCTGCAACAGTTGGCGCTCAGTGTGAATGTGGTGCAGGAAATCGGTCATCCCGCCACGCTTTATCCGATGGTGGAAGCGGGGATTGGTATCAGCATTTTGCCGGCGCTGGCGCTGCCATTGCCATCAGGACGCAAACTCACGGTGCGACGTCTCTATCCGGAAATTAATCGTAGTTTGATGCTGATAAAGCGGAAAAACCGCTCGCTAACGCCCGCGGCGGAAGCCATCTGGCAAGAAGTGCGTCAGCAGGCAACCCTGCTGACGCAACAGCGCATGCTGAAACCGGCGTTTTAAACGTAAACGTTGATCTGATTGGTATCCGTTGGACGGTTAATGCCATCAGCCTGGGGTGCAGCAGGTTGCTGTGCTTCCTGCTTCTGCTGGGCTTTCTCTGCTTGCTGCTGCTCAATCTGCGCGATTTGCGCTTCAATCATTTGAATCTGTGATTGCAGCATCTGCTCCTGCTCAGATTTTTGTTCATCTGTCAGGGTATCGTCGCTGGAAAGATCTTTCAGCTGCTTGGTAATGGTTTGAATCTGTTTATTAAGGCTCGCGATTTCTGAGGTAGAACCGCCACCGCTACTTGCCGTGCTGACACTACTAACGCTTGAGATGGTAGACATGGTTTTCTCCTTGCAATAGACCATTATCGTTATCGGTCAAAGGCTCAGAAGGCTTGAGGGCAGGGAGTGTTAAGCTTGCGAAAAGGTTTTGTAGGGATTGAGTGCTTGAGAGGACGTTAACCTTTGGAGCGCAGAAACGAAAAAAGCGCCTAAAAGGCGCTTTTCTCTGAATTGGTGGGTCGTGCAGGATATGCCTCGGCCCATCCTGGGCCTCGCCCTTCGGGTGATGCTTACGCATCAGCCTGAATCGCTCCCGGCGATTCAGTCGAACCTGCTGCAGGTTCTCACCCTGCACGCTAACCTTTGGAGCGCAGAAACGAAAAAAGCGCCTAAAAGGCGCTTTTCTCTGAATTGGTGGGTCGTGCAGGATTCGAACCTGCGACCAATTGATTAAAAGTCAACTGCTCTACCAACTGAGCTAACGACCCGAAGTGGTGGGTGATGACGGGCTCGAACCGCCGACCCCCTCCTTGTAAGGGAGATGCTCTACCAACTGAGCTAATCACCCACTTCGTACTGCTTAACAAGAGTGTCATCTGACTAAGATATGGTGGGTGATGACGGGCTCGAACCGCCGACCCCCTCCTTGTAAGGGAGATGCTCTACCAACTGAGCTAATCACCCATATCTTATCTCTTGTTCACTGCGGGCCAACTCTAAAACATTCATTTAAGAGTGGTGGGTGATGACGGGCTCGAACCGCCGACCCCCTCCTTGTAAGGGAGATGCTCTACCAACTGAGCTAATCACCCCCGCTGTGTGGAGTCGCATTATAGGGATCCTTCAAAGTGAGTCAACGGTTTTTAAAACTTAAATGTGCGTTCGCTTTAAAAATAATCATCGTGGGGCGGTTTTAGCCAATGTGCTGGTTTTATTAGCAGAAAAGCGCACGACAAACCGGGATGCCACCGCGACAATCATTGAGGAATCAGCCTCACCTGCTAGAATGTGCGCACTGTTTTTTCGCGTTAACCCGTTTTTTTGTCATCCAGACAATGAAACCTGCGCATTTAAGGCAATGCTGAATGAAAATCAAAACTCGCTTCGCACCCAGCCCAACGGGCTATCTGCACGTAGGCGGTGCTCGTACTGCTCTTTACTCCTGGCTTTATGCTCGCCATAACCACGGCGAATTTGTGCTGCGTATCGAAGATACCGATCTGGAGCGCTCCACACCAGAAGCCATCGAAGCCATTATGGATGGTATGAACTGGCTGAGCCTCAACTGGGATGAAGGTCCGTATTATCAGACCAAACGTTTTGATCGCTACAACGCGGTCATCGACGACATGCTGGAAGCGGGTACGGCTTATAAATGCTATTGCAGCAAAGAGCGTCTGGACGCGCTGCGTGAAGAGCAGATGGAAAAAGGTGAAAAGCCACGTTACGACGGCCGCTGCCGCGACAGCCATGATCATCATGCTGCCGATGAGCCGTGCGTGGTGCGCTTCCGCAACCCGCAGGACGGTTCCGTCATCTTTGACGACCAGATTCGTGGTCCAATTGAATTCAGCAACCAGGAACTGGATGACCTGATCATTCGTCGTACCGATGGTTCGCCAACCTACAACTTCTGTGTGGTGGTGGATGATTGGGATATGGGCATCACTCACGTGATCCGTGGTGAAGACCATATCAACAACACGCCGCGCCAGATCAACATCCTTAAAGCCATCGGTGCAGAAGTCCCCACCTATGCGCACGTCTCGATGATCCTTGGCGATGACAGCAAGAAACTCTCTAAGCGTCATGGTGCGGTCGGCGTAATGCAGTATCGCGATGATGGCTACCTGCCGGAAGCGCTGCTCAACTATCTGGTGCGTCTCGGTTGGTCACACGGCGATCAGGAAATTTTCAGCGTGCCGGAAATGGCAGAGCTGTTCACTCTTGATGCGGTGAGCAAATCAGCCAGTGCTTTCAATACGGAAAAACTGCAGTGGCTGAACCATCACTACATTAATACGCTGCCGCCGGAGTACGTCGCTACGCAGCTGCAGTGGCACATTGAGCAGCAGAAGATTGATACCCGCACCGGCCCGGAGCTGGCGAAGCTGGTGACTCTGCTCGGCGAACGCTGCAAAACGCTGGTAGAGATCGCCGCGTCGTGCCGTTACTTCTATGAAGAGTTTGACGCCTTTGATGCTGATGCGGCGAAGAAGCATCTGCGTCCGGTAGCCCGTCAGCCGCTGGAAGTGGTACGCGATAAACTGGCAGCGATCGGTGATAGCGACTGGAATGCCGAGAATGTGCACCATGCTATCCAGTCTGCAGCTGATGAGCTGGCGCTGGGGATGGGCAAAGTAGGTATGCCGCTGCGTGTCGCCGTGACCGGTTCTGGCCAGTCACCGGCATTGGATGTCACAGTCGAAGCCATTGGCCGCAGCCGCAGCGTGGCGCGCATTGAGAAGGCGCTGGCTTTCATCGCTGAGCGTGAAGCTAACGCATAATGTGACGTTGGAGCGTTAAAAAGCCGGAAGCATCTGCTTCCGGCTTTTTTATTCTTCCTGAATCCCTAACCGTTCCAGTACGCCGCGAATTCCTTCCCGCAACAACAACGCGGCAAATTGCTCTTGCTCCGCCGCGGTCATTTGCTGGACAGAATTTATTAATAACGCAGGTAACGTATTTTGCTGTGCACCGTAATTAGCCGCCGGTTCGTTCGCGTGGCGGGTTTGAACAAAGCTCTTTACGCGCTCATCAATATGGATTAATCGCGCTTTACCGCCCTGAACACCGGGCTTTGGCGTGGTTGTCCAGTTTTCACGCTTAATCCATTTATTCACCGTTTGCCGACTGTAGCCCGTTTCCAGCGCGAGCTCCTCGGGGGTAAGCCATTCCTTTTTCACGATGCTGTCCCTGTTAAATACATTAGTTCTACATATTACAACAAAACGTAACGGGGAAAAGTAACCTGGGTAGAAAATGCCTTCTGCGCTCCAACAAAAGGCAAAATTCGGTTATTGCGCTTCGTTGACGACGGGTTGTTCCGGGCGGAAGGCGATGAAATAGGTGAGACCAACGAAAATTGCTCCTCCCACACCATTACCCAGGAATACTGCAATCACGTTTGGCGCAAACTCCGCCCAGCTCATCTGTCCGGCAAAAATCGCTGCCGGGACAATAAACATGTTGGCGACAACGTGCTGGAAGCCAATTGCTACGAAAGCCATTACCGGGAACCACATGCCGAAAATTTTGCCCACCACATCTTTGCTGGCAAAGGCGAGCCACACCGCCAAACACACCAGCCAGTTGCAGCCCACACCGGAAATAAACGCATGCAGGAAATCGGCATTCACTTTGGCGTGTGCAATCGCTACGGTTTTCTTTAGATAGTCACCTTCGGTCATGCCCAACATGTGACCAAAAAACCATGCTACCGCAACGCTGCCAATAAAATTGGCGACGGTCACCCAAAACCAGTTACGCAGCACGCTAAAGCCACTGATGCGACGCGCGAACCAGGCGATGGGCATGGTCATCATATTGCCGGTTAACAGTTCACCGCCCGCCAGCACCGTCATGATTAAACCTACCGGGAAGACGGCGGCACCCAGTAGCACGCCGAATGAACCCCATTCAGCAGGCAGTTGGTTAATCACATGCAGATCGAGCAGGAAGCCTGTGGCGATAAAGGCTCCGGCCATAAAGCCCAAAATTAATAAGGTGGAGATAGGAAGGCGGCTTTTAGCCACGCCAGCTTGAATCGCCAGCTGAGCGATTTCTTTAGGTGTATGCAGCGACATAGTTCACTTTTCTTTTATTAAACAAAGGGGGACGTTGCTGGCCGGTCATTGAGAGAAATCCCTGGAAGGATGACCGGTTAATTAGCGCGCTAAGTTTTACACGCACTATTAACGAAAACAAGACTGTTACTAACATCTTTAACCTGAAGTTAACGCTATGTTGAGGCCGGGTTTGAGAAGCCATGCGATTAAATGCATATAACTCTGCGCAAACGGCAATGAGGTGCTGAAATAAAAGCCATGCAGGCATGGGGTTGACGCCTTTTTCAGCGATCAAACACAGAACGAGAATTTGACGTTGACACTCAACAGGCGGTTTCATATTATCCCGTCCGTCGAGTTTACTCGGCAGTTTTTCGGTTCGGGGGTATAGCTCAGCTGGGAGAGCGCTTGCATGGCATGCAAGAGGTCAGCGGTTCGATCCCGCTTATCTCCACCAAACCGCTCCCAACGGTTTGACCGAAAAATGATTTCCAGATGTGGGGGTATAGCTCAGCTGGGAGAGCGCTTGCATGGCATGCAAGAGGTCAGCGGTTCGATCCCGCTTATCTCCACCAAATCTCTGTTCGTTCTGAACGCATGATTAAATAACCACGAAGAACCTATAGCGACGCAATTTATTGCGCGGTTTTGCTATTTCAAATTCAAATGCGCACTAAAATGCGCCGCTACACATGTTGTAAGCAGCGCTTTTTTATCAGGCGGTTGCGGCCTGCGGCTGCAATTGCAGCACACGGAAACCGTGTGTGCCATCGCGATCCAGCTGCGCCACCAAGCCATACTCCCAATCCAGATAGGCCTGCATCACGCCGGGTTCAATATCGGTGCCTTCATACGGGCGGCGATAGCGATCGATCGCGGGTGAAAGTAGCTGCTGCTCACCTTGCTCTGTCGGCAGTTCCGCAGCGCGCCATGCGGCGTTACCCCCTTCCAGCACGAACACCGGCTTGCCGGTTAACTCTGCCACTTGTTCCACCGCGTAACCGGCCAGCAGACTGCTGCCGCAGGTCAGCACATAACGACGCGCCTCAGGCAGCAGCGCTTTTCCTTGCTGCTGCAGGGTAGAGCGCAGTAACCAGGCCGCACCCGGAATATGGCTGTTAAGGTGATTGGCGCGGGTAGTGAAGTCCAGCACCTGCGTCTGGCCCTCTTCCAGCCATGCCGCTAACTGTTGCGGTGACACGAATTCAGGTTGAGCGACTGGCGGCACCTGTGCCTTCCAGTTACCGGTTTCACTGAAATCACTGGCCTGCAGTTCTTCCAGTACCGAAACCTGCCAGCCAAGCTGTGCCAACCAGGAGGCGGTCATATTGGCGCGGACGCCATCATCATCAATCAGCACAATCCGTGCGCCGCGCACGCTAGCGTAATGGTCGGTTTCCTGTACCAGCTGGCCACCTGGCACGTGGCGGCTGCCGGGCAGATGTCCGGCGGCATACTCTTCGGCATCACGCACATCAAATAGATAGGTGGTGCGCGTTTCCTGCTGCCAGCGTTTAAGCGTGGCCAGTGGGATACGTTCCACACCCGCACGGTCAGCGATGCTGCGCGCAATATTCGCCGCCTGACGCTGTGCCGTTTCGCTGGTCTCGCCATAGCGGCGCGCCTGACCCTTATCCAGCGCATGTCCAGCCAGCGTCCAGCCAATAGTGCCATTACGCAGCGCGAATACCGGATTACGCACGCCGGCATTCACCAGCGATTGCGTGCCGATGATGCTGCGGGTGCGACCAGCGCAGTTCACAATTACCGTGGTTTCCGGTGACGGCGCGATATCACGTACGCGCAGCACCAACTCTCCGCCAGGCACGCTAGTGGCGCCAGGGATACTCATGGTTTGGTACTCGTCGAAGCGACGCGCATCCAGCACTACCACGTTGGCTTCGCTATTAATCAGCTGATGTACTTCGTCCGCTGACAGGGAAGGGGTGTGATTGTGGTGCTCAACCAGCTCGCCAAATGCTTTGCTGGGTGAGTTCACATCGATAAACAGTTCACCGCCTGCCGCCTGCCAACCGGCTAAATCATCGGCCAGCAGAGCAACATTGCTGTAACCCTGTGCGGCAATGCGTTCAGCGGCGGTTTGCGCCAGGCCTTCGCCATTGTCATACAGCGTGATAGCGGTGGTGCGCTGCGGAATACGATCCAGCAGCTCAAGCTCCAGCTTGGAAAGCGGAATATTCACCGCAAACAGCGGATGCGCGGTGGCAAACAGCGCTTCATCACGCACATCAATCAGCGCCACTTCCTGCTGCTGACGCAGGGCATCAATAATTTCCGCCGCCTGGCGTAAAGGAAAAACGGCTTTAGTCATGTGAAAGGTCCCAAATGTTCGGTAAGTAACGGTTGCTGTAACCGGAGATAAACGTTTTTTCGCTGCCGTCTTCGCGATAGACCGCGCGTTTTACTGCACCAATGTTGGCGCCATAAACGTGAATGCTAATGGAGACGCGGTCGTCATAGGCATTGCTGACGCGATGAATATCGCCAACCGTCGGCGATACCGCTTCGACGCTGCCGGGATCGAGTCGCACGGGAGCACCTTCCGGCTGTAAACCGTTGGGTCCAGGCTGCCACGATTGTGAAATTTCCGCGCCGCGCAGCATGCCAATTAATCCCCACACGCGATGGTCGTGAATGGGCGTTTGTTGGCCCGGTCCCCAGACGAAGCTCACCACCGAGAAGCGCTGCTGGGCATCAGCGTGCAGCAGATATTGTTGATAGTGTTCCGGATGGGGCTGTGTGAAGGCGTCGTCCAGCCAGTCGTCATGACGAATCAACTCGCCGAGCCATTCGCTGCCACGCTGCAAAATCGTGGTTTCCGCGGGCTGGGTATCTAACAAATTGGCCAGATTAGCGACGAAGTCGCGCAGGCGGTGATGCTGATAATGGCTCATGAGGCTCAGGCGCTCCTTTTATCAGCGGCAGAGAGCGCAGCGACTTTCTCGCGCGTCAAAGGAATCAGCTCGCGCCCATACTCCACCGCATCGTTTAGCGGGTCGAAGCCGCGAATCAGCACGCTATGAATGCCAAGGCGATAGTATTCCAGCAGCGCATCGGACACTTGTTCTGGCGTTCCCACCAATGCGGTGGAGTTGTAGCCGCCCTGAACCAGCTTCGCCACGCCGGTCCACAGCACTTTATCCAGGCGATCGCCTTCGTTGGCGGCAGCGAGTAAACGCTGCGCCCCGACGCTCTGCGGCTTGGCCTTACCAAAAGCAAAGCCGCTTTCCGTAAGCTGTTTCTCGGCGGTGGCGCGGATATGTTCAGCACGTTCCCAGGCTTCTTTTTCCGTTTTGCCAAGAATCGGGCGGAACGAGATATTAAAGTTAATCTCGCGGCCCTGTTTGGCGGCAGCGGCACGCACGTTGCGCACGGTTTCTTCGGCTCCTTTCAACGGTTCACCCCATAGCGCGAACACATCGGCATGGCGTGCCGCCACCTCAATCGCCTCCTGCGACGATCCGCCAAAATAGACCGGCAGTTTTTTCTGCACTGGTTTGATGGCGGAAAACGCCTGTTCAGCCTGATAAAACGCACCTTGATGATCGTAAGGCTGCGAGGACTCCAGGCTCTGCTTCAGCACGGTGAGGAACTCATCGCTGCGCGCATAGCGCTCGGCTTTATTCAGGAAGTCACCATCGCGCCGCTGCTCGACATCGCTGCCGCCGCTGATGATGTGCACGGCTAAACGGCCGTCGGTTAAGTGGTCGAGCGAGGCCAGTTTGCGTGCTGCCAGGGTTGGCGCGACAAAGCCTGGACGATGCGCCAGCAGAAACTTCAGCGTCGAGGTATGCGCAGCGGCGTGGGCAGTAACCAGAAAACCATCCGGTTGATCTGACCAATAGCCGACCAGAATGCGATCAAAGCCGGCTTCTTCATGCGCGCGCGCAAAACGGGCAATGTAATCTTTATCGAACAGCGGGCCGCTGGCCGGGATGATTTCGGAAGCGAGGCGGTGGCCAATCATGCCAAGGAATTGAATGCTCATGCGGTTCTCCTGAAGTGACGTCATGGAGAAAAACTACGGGCGCAGGCGGTATGAACGGAAATTCAATATTGTGCAAAGGTTTTGCATTTAACGGTGAAGCGGGTGATAGCGCGGGGAAAGCTGAGGAGCGACGAGATAGAACCGATTGAAATAATTAAGAAGAGAAGGGCGAGCCGCAGCTCGCCCAGACCATCAGAAGGCCAATACTAAACCGGCGATGGCGGCAGACAGCACGCTCACCAGGGTTGAGCCGTACAGCAGTTTCAGGCCGAAGCGCGAAACCACGTTACCTTGCTCTTCGTGCAAACCTTTAATCGCACCCGCCACAATCCCGATAGATGAGAAGTTAGCAAAGGAGACGAGGAATACAGACAGAATACCTTCCGCATGTGGCGAAAGCTGACCGGCGATTTTCTGCAGATCCATCATCGCCACGAATTCGTTGGACACCAGTTTGGTCGCCATGATGCTGCCAACCTGCAGCGCTTCGTGTGAAGGAACGCCCATCACCCAGGCAAACGGATAGAACACATAACCCAGCACGCCCTGGAAGCTGATACCGAAGATCAAATCGAACAAGGCGTTCAGACCAGAAATCAGCGCGATAAAACCAATCAGCATCGCCGCCACGATAATCGCTACTTTGAAACCGGCGAGAATGTATTCGCCCAGCATTTCGAAGAAGCTCTGACCTTTATGCAGATCCTGCAGCTGCAGGTCTTCTTCGCTATCAACGCGGTACGGGTTAATCAGCGACAGCACAATAAAGGTGCTGAACATATTCAGTACCAGCGCAGCCACCACATATTTTGGCTGGAGCATGGTCATGTAGGCGCCGACAATCGACATGGAAACGGTCGACATTGCGGTCGCTGCCATGGTGTACATGCGGCGCTGCGACATCTTGCCGAGGATATCCTTATAGGCGATAAAGTTTTCTGACTGTCCCAAAATCAGAGAGCTAACGGCGTTAAAGGATTCCAGTTTGCCCATACCGTTAACTTTTGACAGCACGGTACCGATGCCACGAATCACCCACGGTAAGATGCGGAAATGTTGCAGAATACCGATTAATGCGGAGATGAACACAATCGGGCACAGAACATTCAGGAAGAAGAAGGCGAGGCCTTTTTCGTTCATGTTGCCGAACACGAAGTTGGTCCCTTCGGCCGCATACTTGAGCAGATGATCAAAGACGCCGGCGAAACCCTGTACGAAACCGAGGCCGACTGATGAGTTGAGGAAGAACCACGCCAGCAGTACTTCGATCACCAAAAGTTGGACGATATAGCGAATGCGAATGCTTTTACGATCGTGACTGACCAGCAAGGCCAGCACGGCTACCACCACCAGTGCTAAAATAAAATGCAAAACATGGGACATGTCGGCTCCAAATTTGAGGAGGGTTGTATTTTGTTGCGTATTCTATGTAACGCGTTACTTAAAAACGAGATCAAAACCACATTATAAGTATTCGCTATCGCGATTTTTCTCAGATAAGTCTGACCGCTCACAACAGCGTTACAATTCTCTCACAAGAAATATCCACAAAAACATTGTCTATAAAATGACCCAAGCGTAGAGTCAATTCCGTTGTCCTGGTTTTGGCAAGAACCACCTTTACCAAAATGTATAGCAATGGCTATACTTCATAGCACCATCTATTAATACGATAACTATAACCATATTTCATCTGCCTTGTTCACCTCTTAAGCTGCTCAGGTCAACAAGCATTAAGACAGGGTAAAACTATGCTAGAAAGCCGCACCGCTGAGCGCGCCGCTCGCGGAGCCAGAAAGATTAAGCTTGCGTTGCTGGGCCCCGCCTTTATCGCGGCGATTGGTTATATCGATCCCGGTAACTTTGCTACCAATATTCAGGCCGGCGCCGCCTACGGCTATAAGCTGTTATGGGTGGTAGTGTGGGCTAACGTGATGGCGATGCTGATTCAGCTGATGTCGGCCAAACTCGGCATCGCCACCGGTAAAAATTTAGCTGAGCACATTCGCGATCGCTTTCCGCGCCCGGCGGTATGGTTCTATTGGGTGCAGGCGGAAATCATCGCCATGGCTACCGATCTCGCCGAATTTATCGGCGCAGCGCTCGGCTTTAAGCTTTTGCTGGGTATTTCACTGCTGCAGGGCGCGGTGCTGACGGGGATCGCAACCTATCTGATTCTGATGCTGCAAAGTCGTGGGCAGAAGCCGCTGGAGCTTGTGATTGGTGGCCTGCTGCTGTTTGTTGCGGCGGCGTATATTGTCGAGCTGTTTTTCTCCCAGCCGAAAGTCAGCGAGCTGGTGGTTGGCATGGCGCTTCCTTCGCTGCCGACTTCCGATGCGGTTTTCCTGGCTGCCGGCGTGTTAGGCGCCACCATTATGCCGCACGTGATTTATCTGCACTCGGCGCTGACGCAGCATGGTAATAAAGGCAGCAAAGCTGAGCGCTACTCCTCGACAAAGCTGGATGTGGCGATTGCGATGACCATCGCGGGCTTTGTCAATCTGGCGATGATGGCCACCGCAGCGGCGGCGTTCCACTTTAGCGGCCACTCTAAAATTGTCGATCTCGACCAGGCGTACTTAACGCTGCAACCGCTGCTGGGTCAGGCTGCCGCCATTGTGTTTGGTTTAAGCCTGGTTGCCGCAGGTCTCTCTTCTACGGTGGTGGGAACGCTGGCAGGACAAGTGGTTATGCAAGGCTTTATCCGCTTCCACATCCCGCTGTGGTTCCGCCGTACCATCACCATGTTGCCGTCCTTTATTGTGATTTGGGCCGGCTGGGATCCAACGCGTATTCTGGTGATGAGCCAGGTGCTGTTGAGTTTTGGTATTGCACTGGCGCTGATTCCGCTGCTGTCATTCACCGGCAACCGTGAATTGATGGGCGATGAGATGGTGAATTCGCGTCTGATGCAGAATGCCGGGCGCTTGATTGTGGTGCTGGTGATCGCCCTCAATCTCTACCTGCTGGTCGGCGAAGCGCTCGGTTGGTAAGCGCGCGATAAAAGAAAAATCCCGCTATCAAGCGGGATTTTTTGTTTAGTGATGATGATGATCGTGGTGGCCACGACGATCGTCATGGCGGTGATCGTGACGATGATGTTCACGACGTTCACGTTCATGCCAGCGACGTTCGCGCTCACGTTCATAGGCGCGATGACGTTTCCACTCTTCGTGACGCCACCAGCGATTATCATTGTACTGGTAGCGATCGTTCCACCAGCGCGGCTCGCGCCAGCGGCCGCCATCCCAGTAATTACCGTGACGATCGCGATCGCCAAGATGCAGCGTGACGCCGGGACCCAAATTGATGGTGGCGCTATTAGCTTCTGCTGTGTGTGTGGCTAATGGGGATAAAGTTGCCAGCAAGGCGGCAAACAAAATTGCACGTTTCATAACTTCTCCTTTTCAGTAGCTTATCTCTGCCACCGTTGCGCTAGTTTGCCACATCGGACCAGGTAAGCCTTGAGAATCAGTCTGAAAACGCTGAGGGAAATCTGAATTGAGAATTTTCTGCTGCGAAGAACGCCCGACAAATGCCGGGCGGGTAAACGTTTACACCAAGATATTATGGATGGCGCTAATTTCGTCTGTGCTTAGCTCTGACTGGCTCAACATCTCCACGGCGTCATCAATCTGCGCAGTTTTACTGGCACCAATTAATACCGACGTGACGCGCGCATCGCGCAACACCCAGCTCAGCGCCATTTGTGCCAGCTTCTGACCGCGCTGTTGGGCAATCGCCTGCAGCTGACGCACTTTTTCCATCTTCTCTTGCGTCAGCTGGTTCTCATTGAGGAACTTACTGCCGCTGGCGATGCGTGAATCTTCTGGAATGCCCTGCAAATAGCGGTCGGTTAACACGCCACCTGCCAGCGGAGAGAAGGCGATGCAGCCGACGCCGTTTTCGCCCAGCACATCCAGCAAACCCTGCTCTGGCGCGCGTTCAAACATCGAATAACGCGGCTGATGGATCAGGCACGGCGTGCCGAGATCGCGTAGAATCGCAATCGCTTCGGCGGCTTTATCTGCTGGATAGTTGGAGATGGCGGCATACAGCGCTTTACCCTGACGCACCACCTGGTCCAACGCGCGCATGGTTTCTTCCAGCGGCGTTTCGGGATCCGGTCGGTGATGATAGAAGATATCCACGTACTCCAGCCCCATGCGTTTCAGGCTTTGATCGAGACTGGAAATCAGATATTTGCGTGAACCCCAATCGCCGTAAGGCCCGTCCCACATGGTGTAACCGGCTTTTGTTGAGATCACCAACTCATCGCGTAGCCCATGAAAATCCTCGCGCAGGATGCGACCAAAGTTGGATTCTGCCGAACCCGGCGGCGGGCCGTAGTTATTGGCGAGGTCGAAATGAGTAATGCCGCGATCAAAGGCGTGACGTAGCAATTCACGGCTGTTATCCACGCGCGTACTGTCGCCAAAGTTGTGCCACAAGCCCAGCGAAATAGCCGGTAACTTCAGGCCGCTACGGCCACTACGACGATATTGCATTTGTTGGTAACGTTCGGGATGGGGAAAAGCAGTCATGCAGCGTTCCTGTCTCAAAGGGGAGAAAGTGACATCAGCATAGCAGTGTATGCGTTTACACTAAGGCGAAACGCGCCGAAGATCGCAACTTACAGAATTATCTGTCGTCGTAACGATAGCTTGCCACAAATCCCCGTTTCACCATGGTGAAAATCTCGCCAATTCAGCCACATCGCTAATACTCCTGATCATCCCCTTAACAAGGAGTTGTCGATGAAAACCCTCAATGTTGGCGAGTACTTACTGCACCGTTTACACCAAAGCGGCATCCGCCATTTGTTCGGCGTACCCGGCGATTACAACCTGCAATTTCTCGACAGCGTCATTGCGCATCCGGAAATCGCCTGGGTTGGTTGTGCCAATGAACTTAATGCCGCCTATGCGGCAGATGGTTACGGGCGCTGCAACGGCGCAGCCGCGCTGCTAACCACCTTTGGCGTCGGCGAGCTCAGCGCCATTAATGGCATTGCCGGCAGTTATGCCGAGTATGTACCAGTGATTCATATCGTGGGCGCGCCGGCGAGCAAAGTGCAGCAGCAGGGCGACTGCGTACATCATTCGTTGGGAGACGGCGATTTTGGCCACTTTTTGCGTATGGCGCAGGAAGTGAGTGCCGCCTCTGCGGTGCTGACGGCGGACAATGCGGTGGCGGAGATTGATCGGGTGATTGACGAGGCGTTGCAGCAACATCGTCCGGGCTATCTCTTGCTGGCCGTGGATGTGGCCGCCGCAGAAGTGACGATGCCCGCGGTTAAATCCGATGCGCAACCCAGTCATCATCAGATTGCCGCTGCGTTTGCCGACGCGGCAGAACGCTTGCTGGCACCGGCGCAGCGAGTCGCGCTATTAGCAGATTTCCTCGCCTCGCGCTGGCAATTGCAGCCGCAGTTGGAGACGCTGCGCCAACTGCGCGCGATTCCTGCCGCCACGTTATTAATGGGAAAAGGGGTGCTGAACGAGCAGCAGCCAGGTTATGTCGGCACCTATGCGGCTGAAGGCAGCAGCGATGCCGTACGCCAGGCTATTGAAGATACCGATGTCACGCTGTGCGTCGGCGTACGTTTCACCGATACCTTAACCGCCGGTTTCACGCAAAACTTGCCGGAAGCGCGGGTCATCGATCTACAGCCGTTTCAGGCGACGGTTGGCGGAGAGGTATTCGCCCCGCTGAGCATGGAGCAGGCGCTGGATGCACTGCTGCCCATTTACCAGCGTCACTGCGCGCATTGGCAGCTCGCGGCAGAGATAGAGTGCGAGGAAAATGAGCAAATCGATGCGGCGGTAATCAGTCAGCACGCATTCTGGCAGGCGATGCAGCGCTTCCTGCAGCCGGGTGATATTATCCTTGCCGATCAAGGCACCGCCGCCTTTGGTGCCGCAGCGCTGCGTTTACCGCAGGATGCACAACTGCTGGTACAACCGCTGTGGGGATCGATTGGCTATACTTTACCCGCCACCTTTGGTGCGCAAACGGCGCAGCCCGATCGCCGCGTGATCCTGATTATTGGTGATGGCTCCGCTCAGCTTACGATTCAGGAGCTGGGCTCCATGCAGCGCGATGGACAGCAGCCGATCATCTTCTTACTGAATAATGATGGCTACACGGTTGAGCGCGCGATTCACGGCGCAGAGCAACGTTACAATGATATAGCCCAGTGGAACTGGACTGCGCTGCCGCAGGCGATGAGCCTGCAGTGCGCGGCGCAGAGTTGGCGCATCAGCGAAACGGTACAGCTGGACGCGGTAATGGCGCAATTAATGCGTAATCGTCGCCTGTCGCTGGTGGAAGTGGTGATGGACAAACAGGACTTGCCGCCGCTGCTGCGTAAGGTTACCGCTGCGCTGCATCAGCGTAATAGCCGCTAAATTTCGGATAGTTGCCGCTGTGCAGTGAGGCAGGCGATCGGTAGGCTGTGCAGCATCTTTGAATGGATTACGCCCATCGTGCAGGTGGGCGTTGTTGTTTTATTGGCAGGCTTTTATAGTGTCCTGCAATTGTTTATGACCCAAGCGGAGCAGCAGAAGAATGACAACATACGCCCTGGTCGGCGATGTGGGCGGTACCAATGCCCGTCTCGCATTGTGTGAGGTGGAAAATGGCGCCATCTCGCAAGCCCAAACCTTCTCAACATCAGACTACGACAATCTCGAAGCGGTGATTCGCCACTATCTCGACGAGCAAAAACAGGACATCAAGCACGCCTGTATCGCCATTGCTTGTCCGATCACCGGCGATTGGGTGGAGATGACCAACCACGATTGGGCATTTTCCACTAAAGCGATGAAACAGAATCTGGCGCTGGAAAGCCTGGAGATCATTAACGATTTCACCGCCGTTTCCATGGCGATTCCGATGCTGAGCGAAAACGAAGTGATTCAGTTTGGCGGCAAAGTGCCGGTTGAAGGCAAACCTATTGCGATTTATGGCGCTGGCACCGGCCTTGGCGTTAGCCACTTAGTCCACGTGGACAAGCGTTGGATTAGCTTGCCGGGCGAAGGCGGACACGTAGACTTCGCGCCTAACAGCGAAGAAGAGGGTGAGATTCTCGAGGTGCTGCGCGCGGAGATCGGTCACGTCTCGGCTGAGCGCGTGTTGTCAGGTGCTGGATTAGTCAATCTGTATCGCGCCATCGCCAAATCTGATGAGCGTGAGCCAGAAAACCTCAAGCCAAAAGATGTCACCGAGCGCGCGTTGAAAGACAGCTGCATCGATTGCCGCCGTGCGCTGTCGCTGTTCTGCGTCATCATGGGTCGCTTTGGCGGTAACCTGGCGCTCAACCTCGGCACCTTTGGCGGCGTGTACATTGCCGGTGGCATCGTGCCGCGCTTCCTCGACTTCTTCAAAGCCTCCGGTTTCCGCGCGGCGTTTGAAGATAAAGGCCGCTTCCGCGACTATCTGGTGGATATTCCGGTGTATATGATTACCCACGATCAACCGGGCTTGCTGGGTGCCGGTGCACATCTGCGCCAGGTGCTGGGCCGCGAGCTGTAATCTTTGCAGGCGAGCGGCTTGCGCCGTTCGCCTTATAACCTCATCAACTGCCGAAAGGCTTTCACCTTGCTGCGACTCACCGGCACCTGCGCATCCAAATCGCGCAGCTTCAGCAAATAGGTGTTGTTAAACCACGGCTCGATTTCACGAATTTTGCTCAGATTGACGCAGTAAGAGCGATGGCAGCGGAAGAACTGCTGTTCCGGCAAGCGGCTGCAAAACTCACTGATCACCATCGACATCACATAGGCTTCGCGCCGCGTATAGACAAACGTCAGCTTCTCATGCGCTTCAACATAGTAGATCTCGTTGATATCGGTGACGATGATGCGCTCATCTTTCAGCAAATTAACGGTTTGGGGTGAGCTGGCAGGCGCGTTCTGCGGTTGCGATTGTTGCTGGGCGCTGGCTTCCAGTTTACGTAACATGGTGACGATGCGAGATTCATGATACGGCTTAAGGATGTAGTCAAACGCGTCCAGTTCAAACGCCTCAACCGCATGCTCTTTCCACGCGGTAATAAATACGATCAATGGCTTATGGGCAAATTGATTGATGTTTTGGGCCAGCAGCATGCCATCCAGCGAAGGAATGTTGATGTCGAGAAAAATGACGTCCACCCGATGGTTTTGCAGATATTTCAGCACCTCCAGCCCATCATCAAAACAGGCCTCAACGCTGATTTGGCTGTGCTGCTGGATCATCCAGCTCAACTCTTGCTGGGCGAGAAACTCGTCTTCAACGATGATGGCTTTCACGCAGAGGTTTCCGTGGTGTGGCGCAGCGGCACAGGCAGTTGCTGACCATTCTTGCTAAGAGTAAAGGCGATTTCGGTGCCCGGATAATGGCGGGTGATGTTCAGGCCCTGGCCGGAGAGCAATTTCACCCGATGATGCACATTTAGCAGGCCAATTTTGTTACCGGGCATCTCATTACGCGCCACGCGGTTCATCACATCCTCACTGATGCCGTCGCCAGTATCACGTACTGCAACGCGCACGCGATCGCCTAAATCTTTCACGCTCAAAGTGACCACGCCTTTGCCGCGACAGGGTTGAATACCGTGTACGATGGCATTTTCCACCAGCGGCTGAATCAGCAGGCTGGGCAGCGTAAAATGCAGATCCTCATCCACGTCATAAATCATTGTCAGCTTATCGCCGAAGCGCGCTTGCTCAATCGCGATGTAATCTTTCACCTGCCACAGCTCTTTCTTAATATCGATCAACTCGTCATCGTTGAGTTCCAGGTTGTAACGCAGATAGCGCGACAGGTTGATCACCAGCTGGCGCGCGGTGTCCGGATTGAGGCGAATCGAGGCCGAGATAGCATTCAGCGCATTAAACAAGAAGTGCGGGTTGATTTTACTTTGCAGTGCGCGCAGCTCAGCCTTGTTGGCCATCTCGCGAAGCTGCTCAGCGCGTGACACTTCCAGCTGCGTTGAGATGATTTGCGACAGACCAATGGCCATCTCTTTGAGCGATCCGGTGATGCGATGCGCGCGGCGATAATAGATTTTTAGCGTGCCGGTGACTTCCCCTTTTTCCCAAAGGGGAATAACCAGCATCGAGTGAATATCTTTGGTGCGATGCGCCTCATCGTTATTCTTGATAATGATTTTGCCGCTAGCGATAGCCTGCGCGGTGGTCGGGCTAATGGCGTCATCACCGTTGTGATAGTTTTGCTCGCCGTAGCCAACATAAGCGAGGATCTGTTTGTTGTTGGTGATGGCGACCGCATCGGCATGGATATCAGTACGAATGATGTCACACACTTTATGCAGCGACTGGCTATCAATCTGGCGGAACAGCGGCAGGGTCTTGTTGGCGATCTCCAGCGCCAGCTTGGCCTGACGCGCCGCAATCGCCTCTTTTTCACCTTCCACGCTCTGCACCAGCAGCACGATTAACCCAATGCTCGATGCGCCGAGGATCATCGGGAGTGCAATTTCGTATACAATCGACATGCCCAGCGCCATCGGCTTGGCCCACAGCACAATCAGTAGCATGGTCAGGCTTTCGCACAGCATGCCGCCGAGAATACCGGCGCGCCAGCGCTGCTCTTTCGTGACGCGGCGGTTAATGACGCCAGAAGCGATGCCAGCGATGATGCTGGTGATCAGACAAGGCACCGCCGTGACGCCATCGATATCAATCAGATAGCGATGCAAACCTGCAATTACGCCGGTGGCAATACCCACCCACGGCCCAAACAGGATGCCGCCAGACATCACTGCAATCACGCGTACATTGAGCAGCGAACCATCAACGTTAATGCCGGACCAGGTGCTGAATAGCGCAAACAGCGAGAAAATCGCGGTCACGGCCACTTTTTCACGCACTGAATGCTCATCTTTTTGCAACAGCTGACGGAACACCCGCATGCGAGTAAGGAAAAACAGGCAAATCAGCATTAGCGCCGCGCGGTCAAATACCGCCAGCAGCATGTCGAAGTGGGAAGGCAAGGGCATCTCTCAGGTCATGCTCGGGAAGCCATGATAAAAAATGTGATCGCGATCCGCCAGCGCCATAACAGTCTGCAGCTGTTTCTTATAGCCAGGATCAATTTTCATCATGGCGACCGAGCCATCCCGGCTAAAAGAGGAAAGCTTGAGTAACAAAAAGAGGATTAGCGAAACCGTGCGCCGATCGCTGGTTGTGGCTCTGCCGGTTTGCTATGTTGCCGTATGCAAAATAGCGGAGCCCAGCAATGCAATTACTCACCCCCCGTTTGTCCCTCAGTCGCTTACAGCCGGAAGACTGGCAGATTTTCAAAGCGGTGCATCAGGATGCCGCGACAATGACGTGGGTGAGTGAAATTCCGGACGAAAATGATATCCGCCAGCGCTTTACCGAGCGTCTGGCGCCATGGCAGGCGAGCAGTTTTCACATGCTGTGTTTGGTGGCGCGTATCCGCGAAACCGGCGAGCCGATTGGTCTGTTTGGCTGCAGCGCCGAATGGCATCCGTATCGCCAGGCGGAAGTGGGATACATGTTGCGCGATGCGTTTACCGATCTGGGTTATGGCAGCGAAGCGCTTAATGCGCTCTGTGAGTTTTTGCTACAGGCAGAGTTTCATAAGCTAAAAGCGATGGTGATTGAGGGAAATTGGCCGTCGCGCCGCATTCTGGAGAAGAATGGTTTCGCGCTTGAGGGCACGCTGCGGGATAATTATCTGCTAAATGGCCAATGGGTAAGCGATTGGGTGTTTGGCCGCCTGAATCCAAATAATTAAAATTATTTTATTCCGCTCTCGACAATCTTGTTATCAGCACGTTATGTTCTTGGTGCGGTCACCTCATGTGACCCACGTCGCTCGGACGGTCCGGGCGCTTACGTAATCCAGAGGACATCATGGCTGATAACAGCACACCCCGTCGTTTCTCGCGTATTGAACGCCTCCCCCCGTATGTTTTTAACATTACCGCTGAATTGAAGATGGCTGCGCGTCGGCGCGGCGAAGACATCATCGATTTTTCGATGGGAAATCCAGATGGCCCCACGCCGCCGCACATCGTAGAAAAACTCTGCCAGGTGGCGCAGCGCGAAGACACGCACGGTTACTCAACCTCGAAAGGCATTCCCCGTTTGCGTCGCGCTATTTCACGCTGGTACGCAGATCGTTATCAGGTGGAGATCGATCCGGAATCGGAAGCGATCGTCACTATTGGTTCCAAAGAGGGTTTGGCGCACTTAATGCTGGCCACGCTCGATCACGGCGACACCGTGCTGGTGCCTAATCCAAGCTACCCCATTCACATTTACGGCGCGGTGATTGCCGGGGCGCAGGTGCGTTCGGTACCACTGGTGGCGGGCGTGGATTTCTTCAACGAACTGGAACGCGCGATTCGTGAAAGCTATCCGAAGCCGAAAATGATGATCCTCGGCTTCCCGTCAAACCCTACGGCACAATGCGTTGAGCTGGACTTTTTCGAGCGCGTGATTGCGCTGGCGAAGCAGTACAACGTGCTAGTAATCCACGATCTCGCCTACGCTGACATCACCTATGACGGCTGGAAAGCACCGTCAATTATGCAGGTGCCGGGCGCGCGCGATGTGGCGGTTGAATTCTTTACCCTGTCGAAAAGCTACAACATGGCGGGCTGGCGCATCGGCTTTATGGTGGGCAACAAAGAGCTGGTGGCCGCGCTGGCGCGCATCAAGAGCTACCACGATTACGGTACCTTCACCCCGCTGCAGGTGGCGGCGATTGCCGCGCTGGAAGGCGATCAACAGTGCGTGCGCGATATCGCTGAGCAGTATAAACGTCGTCGCAACGTGCTGGTGAAAGGCCTGCACGAAGCGGGCTGGATGGTCGATTTGCCGAAGGCATCGATGTACGTCTGGGCGAAAATTCCCGATCACTACGCGCATCTCGGCTCGCTGGAGTTCGCCAAGCTACTGCTGCAGGAAGCCAAAGTGTGCGTCTCGCCGGGCATTGGTTTTGGTGATTACGGTGATACCCATGTGCGCTTTGCGCTGATTGAAAATAGCGATCGTATTCGTCAGGCGGTGCGGGGGATTAAGGCGATGTTCCGTGCCGATGGTATCTTACCAGGAACGGTTAAGGCGCTGGAAGAAGAGGAGTAAGGATTAAGTGGGGCGACAAACGGTCGCCCCGCCTGGCGATTCTACAGCATCAGTACGAAGGTACCGACCCAAAGCAACAGGAAGAAAGAAATTCCCATCAAGGCGTATCTCACAAAACAACTCCTCTGAGCGGTTACCCGGCGGGCGATCCCAAACCCGCGTAACCCGAACAGAATAAGAGAAAGGTGGAGTTCATCTTCGCTACACGCTTTCTTCTCAGGTCGCTCCAGGCAAGCCCAGAACAGGATCGAGCGCTAATTTACGCGGATTTGTCTCAAAAATAAATAGGCCACAACTGAGATGTTGCTCACATTTTCAGCGGGTCTCAATTTCCGGTATCGCCGACATGCCTACCCGCAGTTTTGCCAGATCCGGCTGGTTGGCATCCAGCACAATTTTCACCGGTAAACGCTGTACTACTTTGGTGTAATTGCCGGTGGCGTTGTCCGGTGAAATAGCGGAGAACGTCGCGCCGGTAGCTGGCGCAATGCTGTCAACGCGACCGGTAAACACCTTGCCCGGCAACGCATCTACCTTCACGCTGACTCTCTGCCCTTGCTGCACATCTGCCAGCTGCGTTTCCAGATAGTTAGCGGTGATATAGGTTTGCTGCAGTGGCACCACCGCCAGCAAACGTGTGCCGGCACTGACGTAGGCACCAAGGCGCACCGAACGCTGACCGACCATGCCATCGACCGGCGCCACGATGCGCGTATAGGAAAGATTAAGCTGCGCCTGGTCGACGCTGGCCTGCGCGGCGGCCACATCGGCAGCGGCCTGACGCACAGCAGCCTGTAACACGCCAACTTGCTTGATCGCCGCAGCCAGCGCCGCTTCGCTTTGACGCACGGTTGCCGAAGCCGAACGCTGCGTCGAGCTGGCTTTTTGCTGATCGTCTGCCGCAATGGTGCCATTTTTATACAGCTGGTTGTAACGTGCGGCACTTTGCCCGGCGTACTGCGCGGAAGCCTGGTTTGCCGCCACGGTCGCTTTCGCCTGGTCAATGGTGGATTGTTGCTGTTCCAACTGCGCCTGGCTGCTCAGGCGTTTGGCTTCGCTGACCTGCAAATTGGCCTGCGCAGTTTCCAGCGCAACGCGGTAATCGCGGTCATCGAGCGTCGCCAGCAGTTCTCCGGCCTTAACGCGCTGGTTATCCTGCACCTTGACGCTGGCGATATAACCGGAAACTTTCGGCGCCACCAGCGTGTAATCGGCATTCACATAAGCATCGGTGGTGCGGCCATCGTTGCCGGTCATGGTGGACCAGACAAAAAAGGCTATCGCCAGCAATACCAGTAATAGGGCACTCAGCAGCACCGTTCTTTTCATAGCAGAAGCTTGCATATCAATTATCTCGACGTCGTCGTAACAGGTTGAATCAGAGTTTGTGGCGGCCACACGCGTTTCGGCAGCCAGGCGGTTAACAGTAAAAGCAGGGCGGCGAACGTAATCAGCATCTGATAGCAATCACTCAGGCTCAGCACCATTGCCTGATGTTTCAATAAGGTGGCAAAGCCGCTGAGGTTTTCCGCGCTGCTGGCGCTGCCATCGGGCAGCAATGGCAAACTGCTGCTGGACTGGGCGCTGTTGGGAGCCGTCATCAACCACGAACGGCTGGCCGCGTTATCGACCAGCACGTTGGAGTGAAATTTTTCGCGGTGGCTAATAAACCACTCCACCAGCGTGCTGGCGGTGATGCTGGAGAAGCCGCGCACGGTGTTAAACATCGCTGAAGCGAACGGCCCTTCCGGCGGTGCGACCACGCTGGTGGCGCTCATCAACACCGGTAAAATCACCATCGGCTGGCCGAAAGCCTGCAGGATTTGCATCAGCCAGAAATTCTGGCGTGCCCAATCGGTGGTGATATGCATGCCCATCAGGCAGGACGTTACCAGCAGCGCGACGCCCGCCGTCAACATCCAGCGGCAATCGACCCAACGAATATTCAGCAGTGCGGCGATAAGAGGTGCGATCAATAACTGCGGTAAGCCGACGGTTAACGCCAGCGGCGCGAATTGCAGGGTGCGGAAGCCCTGCACCTGCGCCAGATAGGCCGAGGGCAACGCCGAACCCGACAGCGACAGAATCAACACGCCCGCCAGCACCAGCAATCCATGCGCCAGATTGCGCCTGCTTAGCATCTGCAATTTGAACAGCGGCAGCGGGTGAAACCATTCATTAATAAAGAACACAGTCAGCAACGCCAGCGCGCTGAATAATAGGCCGGCAAATAACGGTGATTCGAGCCAGTCGAGCCGCTCGCCCTGGGTTAGCGCCAGAATTAACAGCGCCATACCGGAGCATCCTGTGAGCATGCCAAATAGGTCTATCTGCTTAAATCGTTCGAGGCGCAGCGGGTCCTGCGGCAAGCCCCAGCTAATCAGCAGCATGGCAATCAACATGGCGGGAACCACTTGCCAGAATACAAACAGCCAGCTGACATCGTCGGTCCAGAATGCCGCCAGTGAAGCGGCCATATTCGGGCCAAAGGTGGCGGTCAGCGCATAGCCCGCCAGGCCGTACAATTTGATCGGCGGTGGCAGAAAGCGCAGCGCGACGGTCATCAGCATTGGCGGCAGCGCGCCGCCAAACACTCCCTGCAGCACGCGCAGGGCGATAAACAAGTTGGCGTTTGGCATCAGCGGTAACAGCAGGCCGCTCAGCATAAAGCCCGCAGAGACGCAGAGCGCAAAACGGCGCAGAGAAAAGGTGACGGCGAACCACGGCGCAATCATCATTGCCGCCACTTCAGCGGCCTGATAGGCGGAAATGATCCAGCTGCCTTGATCGTAACTGATGCCGATGGCGGCGCGGATATCCGCTAACGCAATGTCGGTGACGCGATCGTTTAATCCCGACGTGAGCGCGGCAATCAGCACGCCAACCAGTCCCAACGCCAGGCGCAGAGTAAACGGGTGGGGCGCCGGGGCCGCAGTGGGCTGGGCGTTCATAGCAGGCTTCTCGTTATATTGTTGATGCAGTGTATTGCAATGTGATACAGGTGGCATATTACATATCGATATGCTGTATTGCAATGTGATACAGGGTGTAAAAGTGCGATCATTCGCGCTAAAGTAGGGCAGGCCAAAAAGGAACGCATCATGGTTGAACTCCCCTCAAGCCGTGAGGATGAAAAAGCGGGTGGCATTCAGGTCATCGCGCGTGCGGCAAAAATTCTGAATGCGTTGGGTGAACATCCCGGCGGCATGAGTTTGGGTGAAATTGCGCAGGTGGTGGATCTGCCACGATCCACGGTGCAGCGTATTGTCGCCGCGTTGGACAATGCGCAACTGGTACGCAGCAGCGGGGCAGGCGGTTTACGCCTTGGTCCGGCGTTGCTTAAGCTGATCTCCAGCGTGCACAGCGATGTGGTGGAGATCGTGCGTCCCTTCCTCGAGCAGCTCTCTGCAGAGATCAATGAAACGGTGTCGTTGTCGCGTGCCAGTGGAACGCAGCTCGCCATCGTGCATTATGTGGTGGCATCGCGCGAACTGCGCGTGGTGCCGCGCATCGGATTAAATCTGCCGCTTTACAGCACGTCTGGCGGCCGCGCGCTGCTGGCGCTGGAGAGCGATGAAGATGTGCGCGTGATGGTAGGCGAAGCCTATAAAGAGTTGACCGAGATGACGGTGAAAACGCTGCCACAATTACTGGAATTGATCGCTGAGGTTCGCGTCAGCGGATTGGCAATCGATCGCGGTGAAACGCTGGAGGGCATTTCGACCATGGCGGTGGCCATCGATACGCTATTTGGCCGCTTCTCCATCTCGTTACTGGTGCCGACGGCGCGTTTTCATAAGCAGGAAACGCACTATCGTGAGCAAATCATCAAATGCAAAGACGCATTGATTCGTGAAATTGGCAAAATGACCGCTGTGGAAGGATAACAACTGATGAAAACCTTGCTGATGGCCATCGATAACTCCCCGGTGGCGGAAAAAGTGATTGCGTTAACCATTGAACAAGCGCTGGCGCATCAGGCGCAGGTTACGGTGCTGTGCTGCGTCGATCCGGCTTACTCCTCCTGCAATCAACCGATTGAAATTGATGCGGGTGAAGATCCCGATGATTTTGTCGCGGCCAAAGATGAGCAGAACACCGCGGAAATGGTGGTGCGTCATGCGCTGGCGCCGCTGCTGCGCGCTGGCGTGGCTGCGAAAGGCTTGATTCTGGCAGGTGAAGCGGCGGAAACCATTGTCGCGCAATCCACTCAGCTGCAGGTCAGTATGATCATCATGGGGCGCCGTCATTTGTCGCCGTTTAACCGACTGTTAAAAGGGTCGGTCAGTGCTGCGGTCATTGAACGTGCTAACTGCCCCGTTTTGATTGATGTACGTAAGGATTAATCGCGTTCGATGCTCTCGCTTGTTCCCATTACGCTAGCGGCGTTTGCGCTGCTGGCGCTGCTTATTATTCTGCTGCTGCGCACCACTTCTCTGCGACTTTGGCAAGGCGTGCTGCTGTTTCTGCTGCCGCTGATGGTGGCAAATCTGCTGTGGTTCAGCTGGCTGCATCCGCGTCAGGAGCGGCAGGCGCTGGCGGCGGAAGTCTCAACCCAGCTTAGCCTTGCGCCAGGGTATCGCTTGCTGAAGATTCAGGAGCCTGCGCTATGGCAGCTGTTAAATCGCGAACTGCTGCATAAGCGGCTGGAAGGGGTGCCGGCCGATCAGGCGCTGGGCGACATGCGTGGCTGGTTGATGGATTTGATCAATCAACGCTTAACGCGCGCCACCGATGAGGCGATCCTCAACTATGTTCGCGTATCGGTGCAGGAAATGCAGGCGCTGCAGCAGCAGGAGCCGCAGCGCTGCTTCCGCTTTCTCTATCCGCAGGTGAATGGCGGCATCAATCTGCAACAGGTGTTGTCACCTGAGTTAAATCAGCGTGATGCCCAAGTGCTTGAAGCCTTGCTTCAGCAGAGTACCGGAAATGAGCAGCCACTGGATCACGCGGCAGCGCAGCGTGATTTGCAAAGCGTAGTGGAAAAACTGTATGGAAAGTGGGGCGATCGGCTGCAACAGCTGAATATGCCCGCGGATACCGCCGTCGATCGCGGCGCGATGTGCGCCATGTCGATTGATCTCTACAACGGTATTCTCGCATTGCCTGACAAACAAGCGGCCAATCTTTTACGTAAGATGGTCAGCCTCACCGGTTAGCGGGCAAAAAAAAGCCCGCTCAGCGCGGGCATGAAGGTCACTATCAGTATGTTTTTATGTAATTCACCTGGTGTGGTGCAGACTTCGTTTTGTCTGAAAGCATCATGTCATTGATGGTTTGATAAGAGAAGCCGTTTGGTTTTATCGATTTAATCGGCAAAAACTTGCTTAAAGCAGACATTTCGCGCTTTATTCTTATAGAAGAGCGCTGCGTTGCCATTTAAACTGCGACGCTGAAGAGGACACCCTAATGAATAAAATGCTTATTAGCGCATTCGCGCTTTTTATGCTGGCCGGTTGTAGCGTCAGTAAACCCGGTGGATTTGAACGCGTGGATGAAGACACCAGTTCAAATACCGTGCAGTACCGTTACGATCCACAAACGCTCAATAAAGATGCGTTGGATATCGACCTGGCGAATTATTGTAGTCAGCGTGGGTTCGATAAGGTGGAATCATTGCCGTCGCAAAACAGTAATTTGCCTGGATTAAAGAAAGCCTGGTATCAATGTAATTACGCGGTTAAAAGCTAAAAAAATAGGGCGGGATAAATTCCCGCCCTTTTTATATTTTCTTATTATGTGCTGTGTGTGTTCTTTGCCCAACTATCTGCGGTGTCCATAACCGCCATGCCCATGGTGCCAACCTCCTCCACCATGATGGCCCCAACCTGGGCCGCCTCCACGATGATGATCGATAATACAGCCACTCAACATCGTCATAATGGCGACAACCGATGCGACCTTAATAAGCTTCTTCATGGAGAGTCCTCCTCTGTTCCAATGCAGCCAGATTACAGGGGAATAGTGGAGTGAAGATGCAGAAAATGTAGATTTATTACTGGATGTATTACGGAGTATTTCAATTAAATGCTAAAAAAATCGGCGAGTAAAATAAGCCAATCAGAATAAGCTGAATGCCTGATTATAATAACGCGAATACTCTGAAAGACAAGGCTTGATAATAGTGGTTCTCAAGTAAATACCTTTTATGGAGGAATTTTGTAGAGAGGATGCCGCAAATAAATGCGGCATCCAGAGAGGTCAATTATGCAGTAAAGGTTCTGCTACGTTTTGACGATTTGGCAGACGGATGCTGAGCGACAGCACCAGCGAGATCACCAGCAAGGTCATAATCAGGCTGAAGGTGACGGTAAAGCCACCAAAGGCTGAGGCAACCAATGAACCCAGTACGCTACCAATCCCGAAGCCAAGGTAAATCAGGCCATAATTCTTAGTGAGATTGTTCAGACCAAAGAAATCACTCACCAGCGATGGGAACACGGTAATCGTACCGCCAAAGCTGAAGGCAACGCAGGCCAGGGACAGGAAGAAGGTGGATTCACTCATATGGGTAAAGAGCAGAATGCTCATGCCGGCCAGCGAGACAATCTGCGCCAGGGTGATGACACGAATACGCGCCATTTTATCCGACAGTACACCGAGAATGAGGCGGCCACTGAGATTGGCAATCGCAATTACCGTAACTGCATTCGCTGCCGTTTGCGCACTAAGATGAACCATGCCTTCGCCGATATCTTTTGCCACACCAATGACATACAAGCCGCTCATGCAAGCGGTCAGAAACATCAGCGCCAGCATCCAATACTGCGGCAAACGTACCGATTGCGCTAACGTGTAATCCTTCGTCTCCAACTGGCTATTACCACTGCTCTTTTGCATCGGGGCATCACGCATCAACAAAGCGCCGAGAATGATCATGCTCATCGCCAGCACGCCCCAAATCATGAAGGTATTCTCCAGACCTTGCGCGCTTAGCAGTGCACCACAGATAAATTTAAAACCAAGACTGCCCAAACCGTAAGCGCCAATGGAACAGGCGGAAATTAATCCTTTGCGCTCCGGGAACCACTTCACACAGTTGGAGAGCGTCATTAGATAACCGGCTCCATCCGCAAGGCCGACTAAAATACCGGCGCTGAGGTAAAGCATCATCAGATTATCGGCATGAGCGGTTAGCCAGAATCCCACTGCCATTAAAATGCCCGCGCCGATGGTCACGTTGCGCACGCCAAAGCGCTCCTGCAGTTTTCCGGCCAGCGATGAAGCGATCGCCAGGCCCAGGCTGAGTAAACCGAACGAGAATGCCACCTCGCTGATTGGCGCATCCAGCTTATTGGCCAGCGGGCCATTAAACAGGCTCCAGGTATAAACCGAGCCCAAAGCAAACTGCGTAATAATGGTGCCGATAAGCGTCAGCGTGCGGGTACGTTGATAATTCGCGGTCAAAGCTGTATTCATTTTTTTATCTCTCATGCGAGAAAGCGGAATCTGTGGAGATAATAAGCGCCTCGCGCACGGGCGAGTGAAGTGCGGGCGTGAAAGCACCGGATGACGGAATGAAATGCAGCGAAGCGGGTATGAATGACATAACGATGACAACGCGGGATTTCAGCATAAGCGTAGCGGTTACTGCGGGTAACCTTGTGTAACCAGGTGTATCTATGGCGCCTTTATGCCTGCAAAGCTCGGGATGTTTGCCAGGCTTAGAGTTCATTCAAGAGGAGGAAATATGAAAGACCGAGCATATGAATCCGCGTCAAGCGAGGATGAGGTTTGCTGCATTATCGGTCAGGCGGTGATCGAGTTAAGTGATGAGCATCAACCAGTGAATAAATCCACATTGTCGCTGAAATTACTGGCAATGGCCGACCGCGACAAAGATGATGAACGCGTCCTGCTTTACTGGATTGCCAGAAAAGCCATAACTAAACCTCACCAGCTCAATATCGGCGTTCAGGGCTGGCGCTAGAGGAACAAAAGAGCGGGCGCAATGCCCGCTCTCGTTATGTCAGGCGGTGCGCAAGCGTCCCAGAGTCGGCCAGCGTACAAACATCACCATATTCCCCGCCAGTATCATTACCAATCCCACAATCGCATTGCTGTGCCAGTGATAACCCTCATAAAGCGTTGAGAGCGTTAGCGCCACCAGCGGGAACAGCAAGGTGCTGTAAGCGGCCTGGCTAGCGCCAATCCGACCCACCAGCGTGAAGTAAGCACCAAATCCCAGCACCGATCCAAAAATCGCCAAATAACTCATGGCACCCAACCACTGGACGTTTAGCGCGGGCGCAAGTGAATCGCCGTTTAGCAAAGCCAGCGCGGCCATGATGATGGCGCCATAAAACATGGCATAGCTGTTGGTGGTCAGCACATCACGTTGACGTCGCTGATGGCGTAAAGAGATCATATTGCCGAACGAGAAACCTAAAGTGCCGAGCGCGCTCAGGCCAACGCCCCATAATAATTGCGGCGCCGGATGTGCCGCCTGAATATCATTCCAGAACAGCGCGACGATGCCGCCAAGGCCCAGTACCGCAGCGGGCAGCAGGCGAAATGACGGTCGTTGGCGGAAGAAAATCCAGCTATTCAGCGCGTTGTAGAGCACGGCCATGGAAAAAATGACCGACTCCAATCCACTGCTGATCCAGGCGGCGGCATGATAGAAGCAGACGAAGTTGAAGCCAAATACGCAGCAGCCTTGAAGCAAACAGAATAGATGATCGCGTTTGTCCAGCGTTCTCAGGCGACGCAGCACTTTAAGGAGTGCCAGCATCACCAGCGAAGCCAGTAAAAAGCGCCAAAATACCGCCACCAGCACCGGCGTCTCAGCGGCTTCCTGCTGCAGGAAAATGGCGATCCAGGTGGTGCCCCAAATCATGACCACGGCAAGGTACAACATCACATTCATAACGCGATCTCCAACAGAATCCGGCTCGCAGTGTGGCGTGAAAAGCACAGCGCAACTTGCACGCTTTTGCGCGGCAATTGCAAAATCTTGCGCTTTTTCTCCTCGCGTCCTGCTGTGACCTGTTTTCTGTCCGCCGAGATCCGTACACTGTGCGCTAATGAACTGCGAGTGATAGCTACCATGGCCGATTACCAGACCTTCAACATGCTACAACGCCACAAAGCGCAATTGCGCGACAGCGTGCAGCTGTCGGGCGGCATTAAGCTGGCGGCTTGGTTTAACAGCGGCGATCGCGTCACCAATCTTAGCAATCATCACACGCTTAGCCTGTATACCGCTGACGGCTACGAAACCTGGCATAAAACCCAGCATGGCTGGCGCAACGGCGGCGGGCCGGATCGCTTTTGCCTGATGCCCAGCGGCGTGGAATCGGTGTGGGATATTCGCGCTGATTTGTCGTTTGTGCATCTCTATTGCACCGACGAACATCTGCGCCATCTTGGCGAACAGATCTGGGATCGCAGCCCGTCGCAGCTCAATCTGCATGAAAAGATCTTTGCCGCGGATGATCGCATTACGCAGCTTTATCGCCATTTCCTGCTCAGCACCGATTGGCAACAGCCAGCCAACCAACTGATGCTCAGTAGCGCATCAACCTTATTGATGACGCATCTTTTGCAGCGTTATAGCGACGTGCAATGGCAGGCGCCACAAGTACGCGGCGGACTGGCACCGGCGGTTCTGCGACGAGTCATGGCCTATATTGATGCGCAATTAGATCAACCGTTAACGCTGGCACATTTAGCTGGCGAAGCGGCGTTGAGCGAATATCATTTTGCACGGATGTTCCGAAGCAGTGTCGGGGAAGCTCCGCATCAATATGTGATGCGCCGCCGCATGGACGCCGCATTGCAGCTACTGAAATTCAGCTCTTTACCGCTAACCGAAATCGCATTGCGCTGCGGTTTTCACTCCTCCAGCCACTTCAGCAACCGCTTCCGTCAATTGCATGGCGTCACGCCTTCCACATGGCGGCGAGACCTGAAAAAATAACGAGCTGCCCCTAAAGCGCTGTAATCCGCTGCAAGCAAGCCAATTCTTTTCTGAACTTATCTCTCATAAAACCATTTTCGCCACTCTGCAACGTGAAATATTCAAAGGTTTTGAAGTAGGATGCCTGGCAGGAAGATCATGCATTGCATTGATTAAGTTGGAATATTAGAGGAAAGCGTAATTATGGAAAATCGCGTTTCAAAGCTGGAAGCTGACATCGACAACATCAAAACTGATATGTCGTCGATGAAAGTGGATATTGCAGTCATTAAATCCAATTACGCCACCAAAAGCGATCTTCATCAGGAGGTTGGCAAGATTCATCAGGAGATCGGAAAAATTCATCAGGAGCTGAGCAAACAGACCAAATGGATTGTGGCGGGCATGATGAGTACCGCTGGTATGACGCTTGCTTTGGCAAGATGGCTATTTTAAGCGGGATAATGATTA
This sequence comes from Pantoea sp. GM01, assembly GCF_000282675.1. Classification (NCBI taxonomy): domain Bacteria; kingdom Pseudomonadati; phylum Pseudomonadota; class Gammaproteobacteria; order Enterobacterales; family Erwiniaceae; genus Pantoea; species Pantoea sp. GM01. Next base: position 52,090 of record NZ_AKIU01000035.1, read on the forward strand.
AAATCTGGTGTCCCCTGCAGGAATCGAACCTGCAACTAGCCCTTAGGAGGGGCTCGTTATATCCATTTAACTAAGGAGACGCCGGGCGCGCAGTATAGCGCACCGCGCGCCTGATTTTAACTATGCTGAGCTTGTTTGCTTAATCTATCAGCAATTTAAGACCAAACTCACGCCTGTTTTTGCTTCTCTTTACGCTTCTGCTCCGCTCGTGCTTTGGCTTTCGCCGCTTCACTCATGTCATTACGAATCTGTGCATGGCTGATCAGCGCAAAAATCAGCGTACCGCCGGTGATATTGCCGAGCAGCGTTGGCAGGGCAAATGGCCAGAAGAATTCATACCACGGCAGCGTTCCGGCAAACACCAGATACAGCACTTCCACTGAACCGACCACGATATGCGCCAAATCGCCTAACGCCACCAGCCAGGTCATCATCACGATCACCACAATTTTCGCCGCGCCGGCATACGGGAACATCCACACCATGGTGGCGATAATCCAGCCGGAGATCACTGCATTAGCAAACATTTCGCTCGGTGGATTAACCATCACTTTTTCGCTGATAGCGGTAAAAGCCTGACGGGTAGCATCGTCAAATATCGGCATATGATTGAAGGCCAATGCGCCGAGCGCAGTACCAATCAGATTGCCGAGCAGCACCACACACCATAAACGCAACAGCAATGCAAAATTGCTGCCAGTAGGTTTGTGCATCACTGGCAAAACGGCGGTGACGGTATTCTCGGTAAACAGCTGCTGGCGCGCCATAATCACAATGACAAAACCAAAGGTATAACCCAGGTTCTCCAATAAAAACGCGCCGGGCACGCCTTTTAAATGGACCTGAAAAATGCCTTTCGCCATCAGCGAGGCGCTCATTGATAGTCCCGCCGCCACCGCAGACCAAAGCAGCGCCATGCCATCGCGCTCTAACTCCTTTTCACCGTCGTGGCGAATCTCCTCATGAATCGCCGCCGCCTGCGAGGGCAGGGCATCTTCATCGACTTCAATCTCCTTGCCCTGATCTTTTTCGTCGCTCTCTACATCGTTGTCACTGTTTGAAATCGATGGTGAATGTTTCATGTTTTCCCCTGGTGATAATGCCAATGCGTAATAAGCGTAGCCGGTTTTATCAAGGGCGATTTGTTACGAAGATTCAAATTAAGAGTAACGAAGTTTTAACGAAGGTGGTTTTTTGAGCGATTTATTGATCTGATGCGCACGAATACCCCATTTGGGGTAAGTGGGAGCCAGCTCACAGACTTCGGCCCACAGATTCAATGTGGTATTATCGCCGCCTCATTCATTGCTGTGATTCTCCCTTCTATGCTCGAAGTCATTAATCTTTCATGTGTTCGTGATGAGCGAACGCTTTTTCATGGATTGAGCTTCCGTGTGCAATCGGGTGACATTGTGCAAATCGAAGGGCCGAACGGGGCTGGAAAAACCTCGTTACTGCGCCTGCTGGCCGGATTAAGCCGCGCAGAAGAGGGCGAAGTTTTGTGGCAGGCACGGCCAATTCGGCAACAGCGTGAAATATGGCAACAAAATCTGCTCTATCTCGGTCATCACCCGGGAGTGAAATCAGTACTCTCTCCGCTTGAGAATCTGCGCTTCTGGCATGGTAGCAGCGATGAAAACGCGATTTTCGACGCCCTTGAGCAGGTGGATTTACTGGGTTTTGAAGAGGTGCCGGTGGCGCAACTTTCCGCCGGACAGCAGCGGCGCGTGGCACTGGCGCGACTGTGGCTCAGCCCGGTGTCTGTGTGGATCCTCGACGAGCCGTTGACCGCCATTGATAAAGGCGGCGTAGAAAAATTAATGGCGCGATTCGCCGCACATGCCGATAACGGTGGAGCGGTGATTCTGACTACGCATCAAGATCTGCCCGCAAGCCACGCTCGGGTGCGTAAAATTCGACTTACTGCGGAGTGGGCTTGATGCTTGGCCGGGTTATTCAGCGTGAATTAAAAATCGCTTTTCGCAGTGGCGCAGAAGTGATCAATCCGCTGTGGTTTTTCCTGATTGTTATCACACTGTTTCCGTTAGGTATCGGGCCGGAACCGCAACAGCTGGCGCGCATTGCGCCGGGCATCGCGTGGGTTGCCGCGCTATTGGCCTCCTTGCTGGCGCTGGAACGGCTGTTTCGTGATGATTTTCTTGATGGTTCGCTTGAGCAACTACTTCTGTTGCCGACGCCGCTACCGGTCACCGTGCTGGGCAAAGTGATTGCTCACTGGCTGATTACCGGTCTGCCGTTGATTTTATTATCACCGCTGGCTGCATTACTGCTGTCGCTCGATTTTGCCGGCTGGCGCGCCATGGCGCTGACGCTATTACTCGGTACGCCAACGCTGAGTTTCCTTGGTGCAATCGGCACCGGATTGACCGTTGGGCTGCGCCGTGGCGGTGTACTACTCAGTTTGCTGGTGTTGCCCTTATCGATACCGGTTTTAATTTTTGCCAGCGCTGCGATTGATGCCGCCGGCATGGGATTGCCGATTGGTGGTTATCTGGCGATTCTGGGCGCGATGCTGGCGCTAAGCGCCACGCTAGCGCCCTTTGCGACGGCGGCGGCCTTGCGTATTAGTCTGCATTAATTCGTGTCGCCCCAGAGCGGCCGAAACCTGAATTCTGTTTATTGTGAGCGATGCAAAAATGTGGAAATGGTTACATCAGTGGGCGAAGCCTGAACGGCTTTACCAGCTATGCGGGCGCTTGATTCCCTGGTTCGCGGTGCTGGGCGTTGCTTCGCTGCTGCTCGGTTGGGTGTGGGGCTTCGGCTTTGCGCCAGCGGATTATCAGCAAGGCAACAGCTTCCGAATTATGTACATTCACGTGCCCGCGGCGATGTGGTCGATGGGCGTCTATGCGTCGATGGCAATCGCCGCGTTTATCGGCCTGGTGTGGCAGATGAAGATGGCCGATCTGGTGTCGGCGGCCATGGCGCCCATCGGTGCCGTGTTTACCTTTATCGCGCTCGTCACGGGTTCCGCCTGGGGTAAACCGATGTGGGGCACCTGGTGGATCTGGGATGCGCGTCTGACATCGGAGCTGGTGCTGCTGTTCCTGTATATGGGCGTCATCGCGCTCTACCACTCGTTTGAAGATCGTCGCACTGCCGGTCGTGCTGCGGGGATCTTGATCCTGGTTGGCGTGGTTAATCTGCCAATCATTCACTTTTCGGTGCAGTGGTGGAACACCTTGCATCAGGGCTCTTCGGGCATTCTGCAGCAGGCGATTGACCCGAGCATGCGCACCCCGCTGCGCTGGTCGATTCTCGGCTATTTGCTGGTGTTCGGCGCGCTCACCTTGATGCGCCTGCGTAACCTGATTCTGTTTACCGAGCGCCATCGTCCGTGGGCGATTGACGTCGCACAGGGAGGACGCCAATCATGACGCCAGCTTTCGCATCATGGAGTGATTTCTTTGCCATGGGCGGCTATGCCTTTTACGTCTGGCTCGCCGTCATTCTCACCTTGATTCCTTTATGCGGTCTGGTACTGCACACCGTGCTGTTCCGTCGCCGACTGCTGGCCGATATTCGCCAGCGCCAGGCCAGGGAGCGCCGCATTCGCGCGGCGAAATCGAAAAAAGCTGCCAGTGAAGCAGCGGGAGAATCCGTGTGAATATCCGTCGTCGTAACCGCTTGTATGTCGCGCTAGCGGTGTTGATTGGCCTTGGCCTGGCGACATCGCTGGTCATGTATGCGCTGCGTTCCAACATCGACCTGTTTTATACCCCGAGTGAAATTCTCTATGGCAAGGGCGAAGATCATCAGAAGCCTGAGCCGGGCCAGCGCCTGCGCATCGGCGGCATGGTGATGCCGGGTAGCGTCAAGCGCGATCCCAACACGCTGGCGGTCTCTTTCAAACTGTATGATGCCAATGGCGTGGTCAGCGTCAGCTACGAAGGCATCCTGCCGGATCTTTTCCGTGAAGGGCAGGGCGTCGTCGCGCAAGGTGTGCTGGCAGAGGGCAACCAGGTGAACGCCAAAGAGGTGCTGGCCAAGCACGATGAGAAATACACGCCGCCGGAAATTGAAGACGCGATGAAGAAGAATCACACCGGACCAGCAGCAGCCTATCAGCAGGCGGGAGCGCAATCATGATGCCGGAAATTGGCAGCTTCTTGCTGTGTCTGGCGCTAGGGCTGGCGCTACTGCTGAGTGTTTATCCGCTGTGGGGCGCCGCGCGTCAGGATGCGCGATTGATGGCGATGGCGCGTCCGCTGACGTGGGGCATGTTCGCCTGCGTCGCTGCCGCCTTCCTGGTGTTGGTTCACGCTTTTATCGTAAATGATTTCACCGTCGGCTATGTCGCCACCAACTCCAACACCTTGTTGCCGGTTTACTATCGCATCGCTGCAACCTGGGGCGCGCACGAAGGTTCACTGCTGCTGTGGGTGCTGCTGCTAAGTACCTGGACGCTGGCGGTGGCGATTTTCAGTCGCGGTATGCCGCAGGATGCGCTGGCGCGCGTGCTGGCGGTGATGGGCATGATTAACCTCGGTTTCCTGCTGTTTATCATCCTCACCTCGAATCCGTTTACCCGTACTTTGCCAAACTTCCCGATTGATGGGCGCGATCTCAACCCGATGTTGCAGGACATCGGGCTGATCTTCCATCCACCGCTGCTGTATATGGGATACGTTGGTTTCTCGGTGGCGTTCGCTTTTGCTATCGCTTCTCTGATGGCGGGTCGACTGGATACCGCATGGGCGCGCTGGTCACGTCCGTGGACCACCGCTGCATGGGTGTTTCTGACCATTGGCATCGTGCTCGGTTCCGCATGGGCCTATTACGAACTCGGCTGGGGCGGCTGGTGGTTCTGGGATCCGGTCGAAAACGCCTCCTTTATGCCGTGGCTGGCCGGCACGGCGCTGATGCACTCGCTGGCGGTGACGGAAAAACGCGGCAGCTTTAAGTCGTGGACGGTGCTGCTGGCGATTACCGCGTTCTCGTTAAGTCTGCTCGGCACTTTCCTCGTGCGTTCTGGCGTGCTGGTTTCGGTGCACTCGTTCGCGTCCGACCCGGCGCGCGGCATGTTTATTCTCGCGTTCCTGGTGATCGTGATTGGCAGTTCGCTGCTGCTGTACGCGCTGAAAGGTGGTCAGGTGCGCAGCCGCGTGCAGAGTGAAATCTGGTCACGCGAATCCTTCCTGCTGGGCAACAACGTGCTGCTGATTGCGGCGATGCTGGTGGTGTTGCTGGGTACGCTGTTACCGCTGGTGCACAAGCAGCTCGGTCTGGGCAGTATCTCGGTGGGCGAGCCGTTCTTTAATACCATGTTCACCTGGCTGATGGCGCCGTTTGCCCTGATGCTCGGCATTGGTCCGCTGGTGCGTTGGCGTCGCGATCAGCCGCAAAAATTGTGGAAACGTCTTGGCGTTGGCTTGTTGGTCACGCTGATTCTTTCAATCGCGCTGCCGTGGCTGCTGCAGGATCGTATCGAAGCAATGACGGTGATCGGGCTGCTGATGTCTATCTGGGTGATCATGCTGACATTGATGGAGCTGCACGAGCGCGCCACCCATCGTCACTCCTTCTTCAAAGGCCTGCGCCATCTGACGCGCAGCCATTGGGGCATGGTGCTGGGCCATCTTGGCGTGGCGGTGACGGTGGTGGGTATCGCGTTTAGCACCCAATACAGCGTTGAGCGTGATGTGCGCATGAAGGCAGGTGATAGCGTCGATATTCACAGTTATCACTTCATTTTCCATGGCGTTCGTAACCTGCAGGGCCCGAACTACAGCGGCGGTGAGGCGATTATTGAAGTGACGCGCAACGGTAAGCCGGAAGCGGTGATGCAGGCGGAGAAACGCTTCTATGCAGCCGCGCGTACCATGATGACCGAAGCGGCTATCAGCGGAGGTTTCACGCGCGATCTCTATGCGGCACTCGGCGAAGAGCTGGATGACGGCTCGTGGGCAGTACGCATTTACTACAAACCTTTTGTGCGCTGGATCTGGTACGGCGGCGTGTTTATGGCGGTCGGCGGCTTATTCTGTTTGTTCGATCCGCGCTATCGCTCGCGTAAAAAAGCGCAACGCGAGGAGCTGGCATGAACAAAAAAATCCTGTTTATCCCGTTAGTTCTGTTTCTGCTGCTGGCGACGGCGCTGCTGTGGCAGCTGTCGCGCAATGCTAACGGCGATGATCCAACGCGTCTCGAATCAGCGCTGATCGGCAAACCTGTGCCGGTGTTTAAACTTGAAGCGCTCGGTCAACCGGGCAAAATCTACGATCAACAGGTGCTGAATGACGGCAAACCGATTCTGCTGAATGTCTGGGCGACGTGGTGTCCCACCTGCCGCGCGGAGCATCAATACCTCAATACGCTGGCGGAAAAAGGCATTCGCGTGGTGGGGCTGAACTACAAGGACGACCGCAGCAAAGCGGTGACCTGGCTAAACACGCTGGGCAATCCTTACGCGCTCAGCCTGTATGATGGCAACGGCATGTTGGGCCTGGATCTTGGGGTTTACGGTGCGCCGGAAACCTTCCTCATCGATGGCAAAGGCATTATCCGCTATCGCCACGCCGGCGACATGAACGATCGCGTCTGGCTGGAAGAAGTGAAACCGCTGTGGGACAAATACAACAAGGAGGCGGGCGCGTGAAACGACTGCTTCTTTTATTGGCGGGCATTCTGCTCAGTACCAGCCTGTGGGCAGCGATTGATACCTATCAGTTCGACTCGGTACAGCAGGAAGAGCAATACCGCGAGCTCACCGCATCCTTACGTTGTCCGAAATGCCAGAACAACAGCATTGCCGACTCCAATGCCATGATCGCCGCAGATATGCGTCTCAAAGTCTACGAATTGATGAAGCAGGGCGAAAACCGTCAGCAGATCATCGACTACATGGTGGCGCGTTACGGCAACTTCGTCACCTATGAGCCGCCGGTCACACCGTCCACGTTGATTTTGTGGGTTGGTCCGGCGCTGTTCGTGGTACTGGGCGCGCTGATTATTATCCTGCGCAATCGGCGCGGCAAAGCGCGGAACGAATTAGACGACAATGAACAACAGCGCCTTGCGGCGTTACTCAAGCGTGACGGGAAGCCGTAATGACTGGATTCTGGATTACCCTGATTATTTTGCTGCTGGCGGCCATCGCGCTGTTTCTACGTGCAGGCTGGCGTCAGCGCGAAGCCGTAACCGGCGATCGCGATCGCCTCAATACCGATTTCTATCAACAGCGTCTGCGCGAGCTGGAGCATGATGAAGAAGAGGGCGTGGTGGCTGAGCGCCCAGAAATGGTGCGTGAACTGCAACAAACGTTGTTAACCGACGTTCCTCAGCAGGATGCAGCCACTATTCATCACAGCAGCCGTTGGGTATTGCTGCCGGGCGTCATCGTGCTGTTGGTGGTGTCGGTGGGGATGTATTTGAAAACCGGTGGCTTAACGCAGCAGACGGCATTTGTCAGCGTACAGCAGGAGTATCCTGCCTTGCGTGCGCGCGTCATGGATCCTAAAGCCCAGCCGTTAACCATGGAAGAGCTGGCGCGCTTGCAGCTCGGGCTGCGCAACTCGCTGCAGAACGACGCAAATAATCTCAATGACTGGGCGATGCTCGGTCGTCTTGGCATGGTGCTGAATAATGCTACCGATGCCAGCCAGGCTTTTGAACACGCGCTCCAGCTGGCGCCAGACAATCTGGAGTTGCAGCAGGATTATGCCGAAGTGCTGACGCGCTCCAGCGATCCGCAGGACAACCGCCAGGCCAACGTGATGCTGAAAGAGCTGCTGAAACGCGATCACAGCGATGTGCGCACGTTGAGTCTGCTGGCATTTAACGCCTTTGAGCAGCAGCAGTACAATGAAGCGATTGGCGCCTGGCAGGTGATGTTGAAACTGTTACCGCCGGGCGATCGGCGCATCACCATGATCGAACGCAGCATTGAACAAGCGAAAACCGATGCGGGGCAGCAAAATAGCCAGCTGGCATTGACGGTGAGTTTGACGCCGCAGGCAGAAAAAATGTTACCGCAAGGCGGAGTGATGTATATTTCTGTGTCTGACGGTGTTTCACCGGTGCCTGTGGCTGTGAAGCGTTTACCGCTGAGCCACTTCCCGTTATCGCTTACGCTAGATGACAGCAATGCCATGATGCCCGATCGCCTGCTTTCGGCGCAGCATCAGGTGCAGGTCAGGGTGCGCATTTCGCGCGACGGCAGTGCCAATCCCCAGTCTGGCGACTGGTTTGGTTTAAGCGCGGTCACACCCTGGGATGGTCATCAGCAATTGGCTGTGGAAATTAATCAACAGCAGCCCTGAAGCGATACCTTACTGATCCGCACAGGGAGAGAAGAATGAATAACCGCCTGACCGGTTTGGCGTTGGCCAGTTTGTTGTTGGTAGGTTGCGCCAGTTCTAAACCGGCCGACAACACGGAGCCTGCTCAGCGCAGCGATCCGTTAGAAGGCTTCAACCGCACGATGTTTAACTTCAACTACAACGTGCTGGACCCGTATGTGCTGCGCCCGGTGGCGGTCGCCTGGCGTGATTATGTGCCGGTGCCGGCACGTAGCGGCCTGAGCAATGTGCTCGGTAACCTGGAAGAACCTGCCAGCATGGTCAACGCCATTTTGGTTGGGGAACCGCGCCAGGCGGGCATCCACTTCACCCGCTTCTTCCTTAACACTGTTTTAGGGCTGGGTGGCTTCATTGACGTGGCAGGTAAAGCCAATCCGGAACTGGCACGTGAAGTGCCACATCGCTTTGGTAGCACGCTCGGTCGTTATGGCGTGGGTTACGGCCCGTATGTTGAATTGCCTGCGTACGGCAGTTTTACCATTCGTGAAGATGGTGGTGACTTCGTCGATACGCTTTATCCGGTGCTGAGCTGGCTGAGCTGGCCGATTTCGGTGGGTAAATGGACGCTGGAAGGTATTGAAACGCGCGCGCAATTGTTGGATTCCGATGCCATCCTGCGCCAGCAACAAGATCCTTACGCCTTTATTCGTAATGCCTACTTCCAGCGGCATGACTTTATCGCCAACGGCGGTAAGCTGAAGCCGGAAGATAATCCGAACGCCAGCGCGATTCAGGATGATCTTAAGGACATCGATTCTCAATAATCGATTCTTAATAAAAAACGGCGACATGATAGTCGCCGTTTTTTTTAATATCTATTTAGACATCAGAACTTGTAGTTAAAGTTCGCGCCGTACAGCCAGGCCTTACCTTCAGAGTTAAAGGTATAGGGGCCCTCTTTGACGGTGACTTTCTGTCCGTGCATGTAAGAAACACCCACGTCTACCGAGGCATCTTCATTAAATGCGTAAGATGCACCGGCGCTCAGCCATAGACGATCCTGATCCGGGATGGAGATAGAACGCTTATCGGCAGGAACCGGGCTGTCATCGAAGGCGATACCGGTACGGAAGGTCCAGTTGTCGTCATAGAAGTAAGAGGTACCCAATGCGATACGATAGGCATCGTGGAACCCTTCATCTTTATAGAACAACGTCTGACCGTTGCTGCCGGTGGCTTTCAGCTCCTGGAATTGGCTCCAGCTGGTGTACGCCAGGCTGTAGTGAACCGCCCACTGCGGTGCGACTTTGTGGTAGCCGGAGACTTCCCACATCTCTGGCAGATTCAGCGTCAGAGAGCCTGGGATGGTTGAGCCGCCAGTGCCGTAAGGCAGGCCGAGCAGCTGCGCCTGCGGCAAAGAGTTCACGTAGGTTGGCAGGCTGCTTTTGTAATCACCATCAAAGTCGATTTTAACTTCTGAGCGATAGGTGAAGCCGAAGCGGTTGTCTTTATCCACTTCATACAGAATACCGGCGTTCCAACCGTAGCCCCATTCATCACCCTTTAAGTGGGCAATTTGGGTATTGGCGGGAATGCCCAGCGCGGCACCTGATTCACCGGCATAACGCTCAATTTTGGCTTTTGCATACACCGCATCAAATCCAATACCGAAGCTGAAGTGTTCATTCAGTCGATAAGCGGTGCTGATATTAAAATTGCCGGTCATCAGGTCGGTTTTACCGCCGTAACCGCCCGCGGTATAGCCATCATTAAATTCGGTTGCCAGACCATAATTGGATGTGGCCGAAGCGCCAATCCACCACTGATCGTTAATTGGCTGAACATAGTGGATATTGGGAATCCACTGGTTTGGGGCAATATTTTTTGAATCAAGGCTGCGACCAGATGGGCTCTGACCGGTGATGTCTACTTCGGGATCAATATAAACCGCGCCGATGGAGAAAGAGGGGCGATCCATTAATGCCATGGTTGCCGGGTTACGGCTGGCAGAGGCGGCGGTATCACCCATCGCACCTTCACCCGAATAAGCACGACCTAAACCAATTGCTGAAAATTCATTAAGCTGAAAGCCTGCGGCGTAAACATGGGAACAGACGAGCGTTACTGCAGCTGCCACAGCTGACTTTGCAAACAGGTTTTTATGGTTCATGACCACAACCTCATCTAGATTTATTATTTAACGTTGTTACGTCGCGTAACAAAGAGCGGCGAATTGTAGGGACTGATGGCAAAACCACATATCAGACCAGTGCGACGAGTATAGGTCTGACCTGTGTATTTGTTGCAATAATGTTTTTTAGATATTTCTAATTTGATCGATAAAATCAGATCTGCTTAACAAAATCTTAGCGGTTCGCCTTCAACATAGCTTTCAATTTTGTTATGGATCAATTTTTAGTGTGATATTCGTCACTTAGCGGCTTGATCGTGGATGTGAAAACGCAGCAGGCGTACACTTTGCGACAGAAAATGATCCGATTGTGTTGAATTTATCGTCAGGAGAGAACCATGACTGATGCCATTAATAAATGTAGTGCGAATGAAACGGCCGCCTGCTGCTGCGTAGATGTCGGTACCGTGATGGATAACACCGATTGCACCGCAAGCTGGTCTGGCGTATTCGCCGATCGCCATGCGGCGGATGCGATGCTCGCGCACCTGACTGAACGCGCGCGTCAGGTAGAATCCGATCCCTGTGACATTCACGCTGAATTTGCTGAAGAGGGCGACGCGGTGCGCCTGACCATCGACTTCACCTTTGCCTGCCAGGCCGAAACCCTGATTTTCCAGCTCGGCTTACGCTAATTCCACCGCTGCCGGAACCCCCTTCGGCAGCGTTAACTCTTTTTCGTGTATTCCCTCGCACTTTTTTCCTCAGGTTATTGGCTACTTAGCAACACCTGGTTAACACTGATGATCAGGTCAGACCTGTTTGGCAATGATGCCTTGGTCGAAAATTACAGGTGATTGCAATGAGCAAAGCGCAGCCGCTGCTGACGCGTCAGGGTGAACGTATCGCCATAACCCATGGATTGCGCACGCCTTTTGTCCGCCAGGCGACAGATTTTCACGGTATTCCCGCGCTGGAGTTGGGGCGCATGGTGGTGAGTGAACTGATGGCGCGCAGTGAATTGCCGTTGGAGGTGATCGATCAATTGGTGTTTGGCCAGGTGGTGCAGATGCCGGAAGCGCCTAATATCGCGCGTGAAATTGTCCTGAGCAGCGGATTAAGCGTACACACCGATGCTTATAGCGTCAGTCGTGCCTGCGCCACCAGCTTCCAGGCGGTGGCAAACGTGGCGGAGAGCCTGATGGCAGGCACCATTGATGCCGCGATTGCCGGTGGCGCGGACTCTTCTTCAGTGTTACCGATTGGCGTCAGCAAAACTCTGGCGCGTGCCCTGGTCGATCTTAATAAAGCGCGCAGCTTTAGCCAGAAACTCAGTATTCTTCGTCGTTTACGTCCGCGCGATTTGTTGCCGGTGCCACCGGCGGTGGCGGAGTACTCCACCGGGCTGCGTATGGGCGATACCGCCGAGCAGATGGCGAAAAGCCACGGCATCACGCGCCAACAGCAGGACGCGTTAGCGCTGCGTTCGCACCAGCATGCGGCGCGCGCCTGGCAATCCGGTGTGCTGGCGCAGGAGGTGATGCCCGCTTTTGTGCCACCGTGGAAAGCCCCTATCGAGCAGGACAACAATATTCGTTTCAACGCTAGCGCTGCAGATTACGCCAAACTGCGCCCGGCGTTTGATCGTCGCCACGGGTCGGTTACGGCTGCTAACAGCACGCCGCTGACCGATGGCGCGGCGGCGGTGATTCTGATGCGTGAAGGCCGAGCGCGCGAGCTTGGCATCAAACCGCTGGGCTATCTGCGCAGCTACGCTTTCACCGCCATTGATGTCTGGCAGGACATGCTGCTTGGTCCGGCGTATGCCTCACCGCTGGCGCTGGATCGTGCCGGTATCACGCTAAATGATCTGACGCTGATTGATATGCACGAAGCCTTTGCTGCGCAGACGCTGGCGAACCTGAAGATGTTCCGCGATGAACGTTTTGCGCGCGAGGTGCTAAATCGCCCCCATGCGTTAGGCGAAGTGAATGAAGAGCGTTTTAATGTGCTCGGCGGATCAATTGCTTATGGCCATCCCTTTGCCGCGACCGGCGCGCGCATGATCACGCAAACGCTGCATGAACTGCAGCGGCGCGGCGGTGGTTTAGGGTTAGTCACCGCCTGTGCGGCGGGTGGCTTAGGCTCGGCAATGGTTCTGGAGGCTGAATAATGAGTGAATCTGCTTTTCATTTACAGATGCGTCTTGACCACGTCGGTGTGATTACCATCGATGTGCCGGGCGAGAAGATGAACACGCTGAAGGCCGAGTTTGTGCCACAGATTAAAGCGGTGCTGGATGAAGCACGCAGCCATAAGGATTTGGCGGGTTTGGTATTGATCTCCGGCAAGCGCGATAACTTTGTTGCCGGTGCGGATATCAGCATGATTGCCAGCTGCAAAACGGCGGAAGAAGCCGAAGCGCTGGCGAGGCAGGGCCAGGATGTGATGGCGATGATTGCCGCGTTGCCGTTTCCGGTGGTGGCGGCGATTCACGGTGCCTGCCTTGGCGGCGGCCTGGAACTGGCGTTAGCCTGCGATGCGCGCATCTGTTCACTGGATGACAAAACGCGTCTCGGTTTGCCGGAAGTACAGCTCGGTTTACTGCCAGGTTCCGGCGGCACGCAGCGTTTGCCACGGCTGATTGGCGTGCAGCAGGCGCTGCCGTTAATCCTTACGGGCAAACAGCTGCGGGCTAAACAGGCACTCAAGCTCGGCATTGTTGACGATGCGGTGCCGCAATCGATTCTGCTGGATACAGCGATTGCACGCGTCCATAAAGGAAAAGGCACACGCCGGGAGCTATCGCGCCGCGATCGCCTGCTGCAGGGACCGATTGCGCGTCAGGTGCTGTTTTCGCTAGCACAGCGTCAAACCCACAGCAAAACCCAGGGTAACTATCCGGCAGCCGAGCGCATTCTGCAGGTGGTGCGCATCGGTCTGGAGCAGGGCAGCGCCGCCGGGCATGAAGCAGAAGCACGCGCCTTTGGCCAGTTGGCGATGACGCCTGAATCGGCGGCGCTGCGCAGCCTGTTTTTCGCCTCAACCGCGTTAAAGAAAGAGGCGATGGCGAGTGTCGAACCGCAAACGCTAAAACAGATTGGCGTACTGGGCGGCGGGTTGATGGGCGGCGGCATTGCCAGCGTTACGGCGTTGAAAGCCGGATTACCGGTGCGTATTAAAGACATCAATCTCAGCGGCGTGAATCATGCTCTTGAGTACAGCTGGGATCTGCTGAGTAAAAAGGTGAAACGGCGCCAGCTGAAAGCAGCCGAACGTCAGCAGCACATGGCGCGCATTAGCGGCGGTATTGATTACCAGGGGTTTAGTCAGCGCGATGTGGTGATTGAAGCGGTGTTTGAGGATTTAGCGCTTAAGCAGCAGATGGTTAGCGAAATTGAAAGCCATTGCCAGCCGCATACGATTTTTGCCTCCAACACCTCGTCATTACCGATTGGCGATATCGCTGCCAATGCGCAGCGTCCCGAAAATGTTATCGGCCTGCATTACTTTAGTCCGGTAGACAAAATGCCGCTGGTTGAGGTGATTCCTCATGCCAACACCTCGGCACAAACGCTGGCGAATACGGTGCAGCTGGCACGGCAGCAGGGAAAAACTGCGGTGGTTGTAGCCGATCGTCCTGGCTTTTACGTCAACCGCATCCTTACGCCGTATATAAATGAAGCACTGCACTGTTTGCAGGAAGGTGAGCCGATCGAGCATATCGACCGTGCGCTGGTCAAATTCGGTTTCCCGGTCGGGCCGCTGCAGCTGCTGGATGAAGTGGGAATTGATGTCGGCAGTAAAATCAGCCCGATTCTCGAGCAGGCTTATGGCGCACGTTTTAGCGCACCCGCCGCTGCGAACGCGATTCTCGCTGACGGCAGGAAAGGGCGCAAAAACCACAAAGGTTTCTATCTCTATCAACGCTCGCGCTGGCCGGGTAAACGCAAAGCGGATGCGTCCATCTACAGCTTGTTGAACACCAAGCCGCAGGCGAGGCAGAGCGAAACGCAAATTGCCGAACGCTGCGTCATGATGCTGCTAAATGAGGCGGCACGTTGCCTGGATGAAGCGGTGATCCGCAACGCGCGTGACGGGGATATCGCTGCCGTGTTTGGCATCGGTTTCCCGCCATTTCTCGGTGGGCCGTTCCGCTATATGGATCAGCGCAGTGTTGGCGATATCGTTAAAGCATTAAGGTCATTAATGCAGCAATACGGCGAACGTTTTACGCCTTGTGAGGCGCTGATTGCATTGTCAGAAGAACAAACGAATTTTTACACTTCTGCACAATCATGAATAGGCGCACAGATTCAGCGGGTTAGTATGGTGGACGCGCAGCGGCTTGTTCGGCACCATTCTGAGATATGCTTATTTAATAAACAACCGGTTGACTATACTGAAGCCATTGGGGTAAAACACACCGTTCATTCGCAGAATGAAGCGTCTGGTGCTGTGGTACCGGGCGATATCGACAAACAACAGCGGTGCTTTATGCAAGTTTTTATCATGCGTCATGGCGACGCAGCTCTGGAAGCAGCGAGTGATTCAGTTCGTCCTCTCACCCTCTGTGGCTGTGACGAATCGCGTCAAATGGCGAGCTGGCTCAACGGCAAAACGCCAGAAATCGATCGGGTTTTAGTCAGTCCCTATTTGCGTGCCGAGCAAACGCTCGCAACGGTACGTGAAACGCTGAAGTTGCCGGAAGGGCAGGATGTGTTACCGGAACTGACGCCGGGTGGCGATCCAGGCATGGTGGCCTGTTATCTGCAAGCGCTGGCGCAGAAAGGTGTTAAGTCAGCATTGGTGATTTCGCATCTGCCGCTGGTGGGTTATCTGGTGTCTGAACTTTGCCCGCAGGAAGCGCCGCCAATGTTCGCCACCTCAGCGATAGCCTGCGTAAACTTTGATGCAGATGCCTGCGAAGGTAAGCTGGAGTGGCAGGTCAGCCCGTCAAAATTGGCCAAAGCAATTTAATCTCTCTGTGGGCCGCCAATGCGGCCCTATCCTGATATACCGCAGCCTTTACGGCAGTTCTGGCGGTTGCCACTCTTCCACTTCTATTAGCACCAGCAGCGCCGCGTCGCCGCCGAACATTTTCGGTGCCTGATGAAATGCCATCACGTGCGGATGCTGCGCCAGCCATAGCGGCGTTTGCTGCTTGAGAATGTGTTTGCCGTGCCCGGTCATCACGCTGGCGCAGAACAGATGCTCACGGCGACAGGCGGCGATCAACGCGCCGAGTTCCTGTTTAGCCTGCATTTGCGTTAAGCCATGTAAATCGAGAAAAATTTCCGGCGTGTAATCGCCGCGACGCAATTTCTTCTGCTCGTAATGGCTGACGTCAGCACGCACATAACGCACCGGTCCTTCGCTGGATAACAGCGGCTGAAACTCGTCAGAGAAGTAATGGCTATTATCTGCTTGTTCTGAAATCAGACGTTTCAACGGCCGTTCGCGCGTTTTCACCACCGGTTTATGTACGATAGTGTCCTGTTTCAGTTTGCGGGTTCCACTCATCAACTGGCGGAACATCTCCTGGTCGTCCTGGCTTAGCGGCGTTTTCTTACTCATGGCTCGGTTATGGGTTCAGAAAAGGCTGGTTAACAGCCGGTGGCATACCTTAACCGTTAGCGTTAACAAATGTCAGCTTTTTCACCTCGCCGCGCTGAATTCTGCCCGGCTTCGTGGCACACTATCGGCCGATTGATTTTATGGCCTGCGGAGGGCTACGTGGACAAGATATTCGTCGATGAGGCAGTGAATGAACTGCACACCATTCAGGACATGCTGCGCTGGGCTGTCAGCCGTTTTTCGGCGGCTGGCATTTGGTACGGTCACGGCACGGATAATCCCTGGGACGAAGCAGTCCAACTGGTTCTGCCTACGCTGTGGCTGCCGCTGGATATTCCAGAAGATATGCGCAACGCGCGCCTGACCGCTAGCGAGCGGCATCGCATTGTCGAGCGCGTAATTCGCCGCGTTAACGAGCGCATTCCGGTGGCTTATCTCACCAATAAAGCCTGGTTCTGTGGCCACGAATTTTACGTTGATGAGCGCGTATTAGTGCCGCGTTCACCGATTGGCGAGCTGATTGAGAACCGTTTTGCCGGTTTGATCAGTGATTCGCCTAATCACGTCCTTGATATGTGTACCGGCAGCGGCTGCATCGCCATTGCCTGTGCTTATGCTTTCCCGGAAGCGGAAGTGGATGCAGTGGATATCTCCACCGATGCGCTGGCCGTCGCCGAGCAGAACATTGAAGAGCATGGCTTGCTGAACCACGTCACGCCGATTCGTGCCGATCTGTTCCGCAACTTGCCGCCGGTAAAATACGATCTGATCGTCACCAATCCACCTTACGTGGATGCGGAAGATATGGACGATCTGCCGAACGAATACCGCCACGAGCCGGAGCTTGGCCTGGCTGCGGGTAGCGACGGCCTGAAACTGGTGCGTCGCATTCTGGCCTGTGCGCCAGAATACCTCACCGAGCAGGGCGTGCTGATTTGCGAAGTCGGCAACAGCATGGTGCACATGATCGATCAATATCCAGATGTGCCGTTTACCTGGCTGGAGTTCGATAACGGCGGTGACGGCGTGTTTATGCTGACGCGTGAGCAAATTGTCGCAGCACAGCATCACTTCTCATTCTTTAAAGACTAAATACGCGGGCGAGTGCTCGCCCGCAACATCGCAACAAGGAACCAGCATGGCCGGAAACAGCATCGGACAAGTTTTTCGCGTAACCACTTTTGGCGAGTCGCATGGTATTGCGCTGGGCTGCATCGTTGATGGCGTGCCACCCGGCATTCCGCTCACCGAAGCCGATATTCAGCACGATCTCGATCGCCGTCGTCCTGGCACCTCGCGCTACACCACCCAGCGCCGCGAGCCGGATCAGGTGAAAATTTTGTCCGGCGTGTTTGAGGGCGTCACCACCGGCACCTCGATCGGCCTGCTGATTGAAAACACCGATCAGCGTTCGCAGGATTACGGCACCATCAAAGATCTGTTCCGTCCGGGTCATGCCGATTACACCTACGAGCAGAAATATGGCCTGCGCGACTATCGCGGCGGCGGACGCTCTTCCGCACGTGAAACCGCGATGCGCGTAGCGGCAGGTGCAATTGCCAAGAAGTATCTGCAGATGAAGCACGGCATTGTGGTGCGCGGCTATCTGGCACAGATTGGCGACGTGGCCTGCGAGTTGAAAGACTGGAGCATCGTGGAAGAGAACCCGTTCTTCTGCCCGGATGCATCCAAGCTGGAGGCGCTGGATGAACTGATGCGCGGCCTAAAAAAAGAGGGCGATTCCATTGGCGCCAAAGTCACCGTGCTGGCCGAAAACGTGCCGCCGGGCTTAGGCGAGCCGGTGTTTGATCGTCTGGATGCGGATCTGGCGCATGCGCTGATGAGCATCAACGCGGTGAAAGGCGTAGAGATCGGCGACGGTTTCGCGGTGATCAACCAGCGTGGCAGCCAGCATCGCGATGAAATTCGCGCGAACGGTTTTCAGAGCAACCATGCGGGCGGCATTTTAGGCGGCATCAGCAGCGGCCAAACCATCAGTGCCAATCTGGCGATGAAACCAACGTCGAGCATTACCGTGCCAGGCAACACCATCACACGTGACGGCGAAGAAGTGGAGATGATCACTAAAGGTCGTCACGATCCTTGCGTCGGCATCCGTGCGGTACCGATTGCCGAAGCGATGATGGCGATCGTGTTGATGGATCACCTGCTGCGCCAGCGCGCGCAAAACGGTGACGTCAACAGCAGCGTTCCACGCTGGTAAGCCCGATGATGCGCTGTCTGCTCATCACCTGTGCCGCGCTGTTGTGCAGTGCGGCCGCCGTTGCCGCGACGCCGTGGCAGCAAATCCATCAGCCGATTGCCGGCACTCCCCAGTCGATTGGCGGTTTCGCCAACGGCTGTATTGTGGGTGCGCAACAGCTGCCGCTTAACTCAGCAAATTATCAGGTGATGCGCCAGGATCAGCGCCGCTATTTCGGTCATCCCGATCTCATCGCCTTTATCCAGCGCCTCAGTACCCAGGTTCATCAGCTGCAGCTGGGACAAGTGCTGATTGGTGATATGGGTATGGCAGCAGGTGGACGTTTCAGCAGCGGCCACGCCAGCCATCAAACCGGTCTCGACGTTGATATCTGGCTGCAGCTACCGAAAACCCGCTGGACGGCGCAGCAATTGCTGAAGCCGCAGCCGCTCGATCTGGTCTCTGCGGATGATAAGCAGGTCATTGCGCGTCACTGGCAACCCCAAATTGATAGCCTGATTAAACTGGCGGCGAAAGATGAGGAAGTCACACGTATCTTCGTCAACCCGGCGATTAAACGGCAGCTGTGTGCCGATGCGGGTAGCGATCGCGCGTGGTTAAATAAAGTGCGTCCGTGGTTTGCCCATCGCGCGCATATGCACGTGCGTCTGCGCTGTCCGGCCGGCAGTCTGGAGTGCGAGGATCAAGCCGCACAGCCGCCAGGCGATGGCTGTGGTGCCGAGCTGGATAGCTGGTTCCTGCCGAAAAAACCCGGCAGCACGCCGCCGGTGAAAAAGACGCCACCGCCATTGCCGCCGTCATGTCAGTCTTTATTAGACCATCACTTACTATAACCGTGAGAATTTGAGTTGCAGCAAGGCGGCAAGTTCGTTCAACTCCAGGAGCTTACTTGAGTAAGTGACTGGAGTGAGCGAGCGCAGCCAACGCAGCTGCAGCTCAAAGGATCGCGGTTATTTGAGGAATAAAATGGATTGGTTTGTTGTTAGCCCGCTGATCATCGGCGTGCTGTTTTTTGTGGCGATGCTGGCGGCATTTATCGACTCCATCGCCGGTGGCGGTGGTTTGCTCACCGTGCCGTCGTTGCTGGCAGCCGGGCTTTCTCCCGCGCAGGCGCTAGCCACCAATAAACTGCAGTCGGTCGGCGGATCCTTCTCCGCCAGCCTCTATTTCATCCGTCGCGGTGCGGTGAAGCTGAATGAGCAGTGGCTGAATATCGCCATGACCTTTCTCGGCGCCGTCGGCGGCACCATCCTGATTCAGCATTTACAAGCGGATGTGCTGCGCCAAATCTTGCCGCTGCTGCTGATCTGCATTGGTTTGTGGTTCCTGCTGATGCCACGATTGGGAGAAGCGGATCGCGAACGTCGCTTGCACGGTTTGCCCTATGCGCTGGTCGGCGGCGGCTGCGTCGGTTTCTACGACGGCTTCTTTGGTCCAGGCGCAGGTTCCTTTTACGCGCTGGCCTTCGTCACGCTGTGCGGCTTTAATCTGGCGAAAGCCACCGCCCACGCCAAAATCCTAAATTTCACTTCGAATTTTGGCAGTTTGCTGTTCTTTATGTTCGGCGGAAAAGTGGTGTGGGGCACCGGCGCGATTATGCTGCTTGGGGCCTTTATCGGCGCGCGCCTCGGCGCCAGGCTGGTGCTGAGCCGCGGCCAGAAGCTGATCCGCCCGATGGTGGTGACGGTTTCTGCGGTGATGAGCGCCAAATTATTGTGGGATAGCCACGGCAGCGAAGTGATGGCCTGGCTGGCAACGCTGTAATCCAATACTCGTCAAGACCGGCTGCCAATGCGACAATGGCGCCGGTTTTTTTAAAGATTAAAAATTATGAGTACAACACACCATTACGATCAGCTGATTGCCATCTTTGATGGCTGCTTTGTTGACGATTTTCAGACCCGTCTAATTAAAGGCGACGACGAACCTATTTATCTTCCAGCGGATGAAACCTCACCGTGGAATCGCGTGGTATTCGCGCACGGCTACTATGCCAGCGGGCTGCACGAAATTTCCCACTGGTGCATTGCCGGTGAAGCACGCCGCAAACTGGTGGATTTTGGCTATTGGTACTGCCCGGACGGCCGCGATGCGCAAACGCAGAGCCAGTTTGAAGCGGTGGAAGTTAAACCGCAGGCGCTGGAGTGGTTGTTCTGCGTTGCGGCGGGCTTTCCCTTCAATGTAAGTTGTGACAATCTCGAAGGCGATTGTGAGCCAGATCGCATAGCGTTTCAGCGCAAGGTTCATGCACAGGTGATGACTTATCTGGAGCAGGGCATTCCGCCGCGACCGGCACGTTTTATCGAGGCGTTAATCCAGTATTACGGCACGCCGGCACTGACGGCGGCACAATTCCCTTGGCCGGAAGATCTATAATCCGCAAAGGATATAAGAAGAGAGGAAGAGATGATCGTAGAATTTGAGACCCGCATTCTGGCCCTGATTGATGACATGGTCGATCACGCCAGCGATGATGAGCTGTTTGCTGGCGGCTATCTGCGTGGTCATCTGACCCTGGCAGTGGCGGAGATTGAGCTGAGTGGCGAACACACGCCGGAAGCGCTGCAAACTCACGTCACCAACAGCCTGCAAAAAGCCATTGCAGCTGGTGAGTTGTCGCCACGCGATCAGGCCTTAGTCACTGGCATGTGGGACAATCTGTTCCTGCAGGCGCGCCAGAGCGCTTAACTTTTCGGGGCGATCGTTCGCCCCGCAGATTATCGACCCGCCTTTTTGCCCTTCAGCAGTTTACGTACCCAGTAGCGATTTGGATGCATGGCCGCCAGCGTCGCTGCATCCAGCGGCTGCGGTTCACCGCTCATCTGTGCCGCCAGCACTTCGGCTGCTAAAGGTGCGCTGCACAAGCCGCGCGATCCCAACGCCCCCAGCACAAATAACCCTGCATGCACTGGCGCCTCGGCCACGGTTGCACCGTGCGCTCGCTGTTCCGGAAGATCCGCATACTGCGCCAAAGTGGCGTCGTAATCCGGCGCGCTGCCACTCATCGGCAGATGATCGCGCGTGGCGCAACGCACGCCGCAACGCGCCTGATGGTCACTGACATCTACCTGCTGTGGCCATGCGCTTTCTGGTAGGCAGTTGATTAGCCGCTGACGATTTTCTTGCTGGTCGTCGGCGCGAAAATCAGTCGCGGTATCGCCACGGTGATAGCTGGCACCCATGCAATGGGTAGCGAAAGTGGGGCTGACCGGCGTGAGATAGCCGTCATAACACAGCACGGTGCGCAGTTCGCCGAGCGACGGATTAGTGGGTACGTGACTCACCTGACCCGCGACAGCATAGACCGGCAGCGCTTTACTCTGCTCAATCTCCAGCAGCGCATGTCCATTCGCCAGCACCACCTGCTGATGCTGCACCGGCGGCTGCTGGCTAAAGTGCAGCGTCCAGCGATCTCCATCAGGTGTTAACTGAGTAAGACGATGCTGCCAGTGAAGGCGTAATCCCAGCGATTGCGCATGTTCCAGCAGATTGCTGGTCAGCTGCGAAGGTGACAGCCAGCCACCTTGCGGATAGAAAATGCCGCCGAAACCGAGTTCGACGCCCGCCAGCTGCTCCGCTTCTTCTTTATTAACGCCGCAGGCGATTTCGTGCGGCAGATCCATACTGAGCATCTGCGCGATTTTCTCGGCGCTTTTTGCATCCCAGCCGAGCTGCAGCACGCCGCTCCAGTCATGTTCAAACATCACCGGCAGGCGATCGTAAAGACGACGGGCGAAACTAAAGGCGGCCGGGAAAAAGGTGGCCAGCGCCGGATCGTGCTGATTCAGCAGCGGATAGAGCGCGCCCTGACGATTGCCGGATGCGCCCAATGCTGGCGCATCATCAGCGCAATATAAGGTGACGCGCCAACCACGACGCAGCAACGCCAATGCCAGCACTGCGCTGGCAACGCCGCCGCCAATCAACGCCACATCCTGGCTGGCTGCTTGCTGTCGCGCGTACCACGGCTGGCTGTGCGGCAATGCAACCGCGTGCTGCAGTGAACCGATCAGCATTTCACGCTTGTGGCCGAATCCTTTGCGTTTCTGCATGCTGAAACCCGCGTCCTGCAAGCCGCGGCGTACAAAGCCAGACGCGGTAAAGGTTGCCAGCGTGCCGCCCGGACGCGCCAGGCGTGCCATCGCGGCGAACAGCTCGGGCGTCCACATCTCCGGATTTTTCGCCGGTGCGAAGCCATCAAGGAACCAGGCATCCACCTGACGATTCAGACTGTCATCAAAGGTGTGAATTAGCGCGTTAATATCACCAAACCAGAGATCAAGCGTCACTTCGCCGCCGTTAAACAGCAGGCGCTGACAGCCCGGTAACGCCTGTGGCCACTGCTGTTGCAGCTGTGCAGCCCACGGCTGTAGCTCTGGCCAATGCGCGTGGGCGGCGACCAAATCCGCGTGCGTCAGCGGGAATTTTTCACAGCTGATAAAGTGCAGGCGCTTTAGCGGGGCATGAGGATGCGCGGCGCGGAAGCGATCGAAGGCTTGCCACAGGGTGAGAAAGTTCAGACCAGTCCCAAAACCGCTCTCGGCAACAATAAATAAATCGCGCGCATGATCGGCAAAACGTTGCGGAATCTGGTTGCCATCGAGGAACACATAGCGCGTTTCCTCCAGTCCATTATCATTGGAGAAATAGACGTCACCAAACACTCGAGACACAGGTGTACCCTGTTCATTCCAGTTTATTTGGGCATGTTCAACCGGGGTTATTTTCACGGGGAAAGGCTCATATTTCAGGCAGTGGCGCGAGTTTAGCGACAGACGTCACATGACGCAAATTTACAAAATGAAATGGCTGATCGGACTTGTTCGGCTTACAACTGTACGCTAGAGTGCACGTCAATCCAAAAGAGTGGAACGAGGACTATTGAATGAAACGTGCAGTGATTACTGGCCTGGGTATTGTTTCCAGCATTGGTAATAACCAGCAAGAAGTGCTGGCTTCTCTGCGTGAAGGCCGTTCAGGTATTACTTTCTCTGAAGAGATGAGAGATGCCGGAATGCGCAGCCACGTATGGGGCAACGTCAAACTGGATACCAACGGGCTCATCGATCGCAAAATCGTGCGTTTTATGAGTGATGCTTCGATCTACGCTTACCTGTCTATGGCTGAAGCTATCAAAGACTCTGGCCTGACTGACGAACAGTATCAGCAAAATCCACGCGTTGGCCTGATTGCCGGCTCAGGCGGCGGTTCTCCGCGTTATCAGGTGTTTGGTGCGGACGCGATGCGTAGCCCACGCGGCCTGAAAGCAGTGGGGCCTTATGTGGTAACCAAAGCGATGGGTTCAGGCGTTTCGGCTTGCCTGGCAACCCCGTTTAAAATCCACGGCGTTAACTACTCAATCAGTTCAGCTTGTGCGACTTCTGCACACTGCATCGGTAACGCCGTTGAGCAGATTCAGCTGGGCAAACAGGACATCGTATTTGCTGGCGGCGGCGAAGAGCTGAGCTGGGAAATGGCTTGTGAGTTCGATGCGATGGGCGCGCTGTCGACCAAATACAACGAAGCACCTGAAAAAGCGTCACGTACTTACGATGCCAACCGCGACGGTTTCGTCATCGCAGGCGGCGGCGGTATGGTGGTAGTGGAAGAGCTGGAACACGCTCTGGCACGTGGTGCACACATCTACGCTGAAATCGTGGGCTACGGCGCCACTTCAGATGGCGCAGATATGGTTGCTCCTTCAGGCGAAGGCGCCGTGCGCTGCATGAAAATGGCAATGCAAGGCCTGGATACCCCAATTGATTACCTCAACACGCACGGCACCTCAACGCCAGTGGGTGATGTGAAAGAGCTGGGTGCAATTCGCGAAGTGTTCGGCGACAACTCACCGTCCATCTCTGCCACCAAAGCCATGACCGGTCACTCTCTGGGTGCGGCGGGCGTGCAGGAAGCGATCTACACCTTGCTGATGCTGGAGCACGGTTTTATCGCGCCAAGCATTAACATTGAAGAGCTGGATGAAGCCGGTAAAGGTCTGAACATTGTGACCAAGCCGACCGAAAAAGCGTTGACTACCGTGATGTCGAACAGCTTCGGTTTCGGTGGCACCAATGCCACGCTGACTATGCGCAAACTATAACCCATCATACTTCGAGCCGTGGGTGCGTTGGCTGCGTATGCTCACCCCAGTCACTTACTTCAGTAAGCTCCTGGGGATTTACATACTTGCCGCCTTCCCACAACTCGAATTATTTAGGGTTATCTTCCAGAATATACCTAAGGGCCGGCTAATCCGGCCCTTGTTGTTTTTGACAACTCACCTCCTGCTTGCCTACACTCTCTTTCCATCCGAAACAAAAGTATCACTTCCTGCTAAATATGAACCAAATATCCCGTTTCTGTTATGGCAGCAAGCGTGAGTCTGGTTATTACAAGGAGTTCGACCGATCATGACCACGACTGCTGACGCGCAGGCGCAATCCGTTCTGCCCTTAGCCTGCACCTCCTTTGCGGTGTTTCTGACTTATCTGACCGCCGGCCTGGCGCTGCCGGTGATCCCGCTGTATGTCCATCAGGAACTCGGCATGAGCAATCTGATGGTCGGTGTAGCGGTGGGTATTCAGTTCTTTGCCACGCTGTTGACGCGTAGCTTTGCCGGCCGTCGTGCCGATCAGCACGGCGCGAAGCTGACTACGCAGCACGGCATGATTGCCATTGCATTGGTGGGCGTGGCTTATCTGGCTGCCGCGCTGTTGCCGGTTTCACCCTGGGCGAAATTTGGTTTACTGGCGCTGGGGCGCCTGATGTTGGGATTTGGTGAAAGCTTACTGCTGACCGGAAACCTCACCTGGGGGATGGGACTGGTGGGCAGTAAACGCTCTGGCCTGGTGATGTCGTGGAACGGCATGGCGATTTACGGATCGCTGGCGGCTGGCGCTCCACTGGGCTTGCTGATTAATCAGCATGGCGGTTTTGCCGCACTCGGCGCGGTTGCGCTGCTGTTGCCTTTGTTGTCACTGGCGATCAATTGCTGGATTCGCAAGGTGCCGGTTGTCGGCGGTGAGCGGCCCTCGCTGTTCAGCGTGGTAAAAACCATCTTCCAGCCGGGACTGGCGCTGGCGCTGCAGGGCACCGGTTTTGCCGTCATCGGTACTTTCACTTCACTCTATTTTGCGGCGGAAAACTGGGGCAATGCCGGTTTCGCACTCACCGCCTTTGGCTGCGCATTTGTATTGGTGCGCGTGTTCTTTGGCGGCTTGCCGGATCGGCACGGTGGCGTAAAAGTGGCGATGGTGTCATTGCTGGTAGAAACTGCCGGCTTACTGCTGCTGGCGTTTGCCAGTTCCGGCTGGATGGCGCTGATTGGCGCGGCGTTGACCGGCTGCGGTTGCTCGCTGATCTTCCCCGCGCTGGGCGTCGAAGTGATTAAGCGCGTATCGCCGCAGATTCGTGGCACTGCGCTCGGTGGCTTCTCCGCTTTTCAGGATATCGCTTACGGTGCCAGCGGCCCCTTAACCGGTTTACTGGCGACGGCGCTGGGTTACGGTTCGGTGTATGTTGCCGGTGCCTGCTGCGCCGCACTGGGAATTTTGGTTACCTGGACGTTTGCGCGTGGAGCGACAACAGCGTAACCAACTTATCGCAGGCGCTGACAATTTCTCCGGGCGTCAGCGCCGCAAACCCCAGCAACCAACCTGATTGCCTTGCATCATTGGCATAAAGCGGTGACAGACGCGGCAGCAACAATCCCGTCTTTTTAGCCTGTGCGGTTAAGTGCGCTTCATCACCCTGGATTAGCTGCACCGTCAACTGTAAGCCTCCCGCCGCCGGTAGGGGTTGTAGCCAGGGTTGCAGACGCGTTTCGATTTGTTCGAGCAAGCAGTCACGTCGACTGCGATACAGCTGGCGCATCAGGCGCAGATGGCTGGCAAAATGGCCTTGTTGCAGAAACTCTGCGGTAATCGCCTGTGGCAGCAGTGCGCTGTGGCCATCCATCACGCTGCGCGCGCGGCCCAGCGCCTCAACCAACTGCGGTGGCACGACCATCCACGCCAGCCGCAGCGAGGGGAACAGCGTTTTGGAAAAGGTGCCGAGGCAAATCACCCGACCATCCACTTCTAATCCTTGCAACGCCGGGGCTGGGCGATCCTCATAGTGAAATTCGCTGTCGTAATCATCCTCAATCAACCAGCTATCATGCTGCTGCGCCCACGCCAGCCACTGTAACCGGCGCGCCAGGCTCATTGACGTGCCGGTTGGATAGTGGTGCGCGGGCGTCAGATACACCAACTTCGCGCTGCCGTTGAGGGGAACGGCACCTTCTGCATCCAGCGGCATAGCGCGACAGTTCGCCCCGGCGGCGAGAAACGCGTTGCGTGCGCCGGGATAACCCGGCTCCTCCAGCCACACTTCATCGCCTGCATCGAGGAACATCAGCGCCAGTAACTGCAGCGCCTGCTGTGAACTGGTGAGCATCACCACCTGTTCTGCCGAGCAGCGTACGCCGCGTGAAAGTGCCAGATAGTCGGCCACCGCCCGCCGCAGCGATGGCAGCCCGAGCGGATCGCCATAGCCCATCACTTTGCTGCCCAGCGAACGCTGCACCTGATTGCTGATGCGACGCCACTGCGCGTGCGGGAAGGCGCGTAACTCTGGCGAACCCGCGGCAAACGCATGTGGAAAGGGCGGATCCTGACAGCCACCGGTGGCCAGCACCTGCTGGCCGCGCTGGGAAAAGTGCGGTGAGCGGTCGATAGGTGCTTTCACTGCGGGCGGCACCATCTTAATGGAGACAAACGTGCCGCGCCCGCCGTGGCGCTGCAGATAGCCTTCGCTTTCCAGCTGCGCGTAAGCGGCTTCCACCGTCACGCGCGACAGCGATAAATCGTGCGCCAGCTGGCGGCTGGAAGGCAGTCTCTGCGCGTGTCGCAGATGTCCGCTGGCAATCGCCTGGCGCAAGGTATTGCACAAGCGCTGACGTAAACCCCCTTGTGGCTGATGGCTAAACAGGGCCAAAAATGACGTGTTCATCGCGGTCTTATCGCATCGCTAAAAGTGGTATCAGGATGCAGACCACTTTGCCGTAAACTGAGGGAAAATCACAACAGGAGAATGCGATGTCAGCGGTATTGAACGTTGCGCCAGCCAGCGCGAATGAAAGCGTGGCCTATTTGCAACATAAACTGGCGTACTACACCGATGCGTGGGATTTGGCGGAAGATTTGGCGCAGGGTATCACAGCGATTGTGGTGATCGACGCGCGCTCCAGCGAGGTTTATCAGGCGGGACACCTTTGTGGCGCGATATCGTTTCCGCATCGCACTATGAATGCGCAATCCACGGCGCATCTCGATCGCAGCAAAGTGTATGTCACCTATTGCGACGGCATCGGCTGTAACGGCTCAACCAAAGCTGCACTCAAGCTGGCATCGCTGGGTTTTCAGGTGAAAGAGTTAATTGGTGGGCTGGATTTCTGGAAGCGCGATGGTCATCCGCTGGCGTGGGGTGCGGCAGCGGGCGAATGGCCGCACGCCACGCCCGCTGCCAACTGCGGCTGCTAGATAAACAGCCACAACAAGAAGATGAACACGAAAATCGCAACAATCAACGTCAGGGCAGGGCGCTGAGCCAGCGGCTGCGGCAGCATCTGAATAAACGGCGACCAAATGGGCTGCGGGCGAATTTCATTATCCGCCAGCGGCTGTTCATGCAGTTTTTCAGCGCGGCGGCTAAACAGCAGATTCAGCAGATCCTGCGTCTGCGCCGGCGTTAACACGGTATTCGGCAGCGCCTGGAAACGCTGCTGGCTGTAATCCTCCAGCAGTCGCTGTTCATCATGGGTGAGCGGCTGCTTCAATGAGGTTTCCAGCATCTGCAAGGTCGGCGCGCTATGCTGCGCCAGCGTTTGACGAACCTGCAAATACTGGGTGAGCAGCGGGAAGTGGCGTGAAGGGATTGGATCGCCACTTTTCAGATTCACCAGCTTCAGCGTATCGGCCAGCAGCTTCACCGGTGATTCGCCGGTGGTAGCCGCAAGGCGTGTCACCTGCTGATTCAGCGATTGCTGCTCTGCCGGAAGCAGGCTGCGGTCGGAAACGCGCGTTTGCTGCGGCTGCGGAATCGCCATCTGGCCATTTTGCAGCATGGTCAGCACCTGACGCAGCTGATCCTGCGACAGCGCACTCAATACCGTTTGGTTAAATTGCTGACGGATAAAGTCGCTTACCGCCTGGCGATTGTTGCCTTGCGGCAGTTTTTCCAGCAGCTGCTGCAGCAACTGGCGCGTGGCGAGGCTATTTTGCACCTGGGTTAAGCGACCATTGAGATGCTGTTCCGCCGCCGGGAAGTGGCGTGATTGCAGCTCGGCTTCACTCTTTACGCCGACTTCGTGGCGGACACCGGCCCACAACTCTGGCGCTTTAAGCGTGCTCAGCGACATGATGCGCACAATCAGGCGCTCCAGCGTGGTGCGCTGGGCAGGAGACAAGGGCTGTTCACCGGCTGGACCACCCGGACGTGTCGGGCCAGTTGCTTGAGATAAAGGGGAACGATCGCCCGCGGGCACACCGGGACCGCTGAGAGGTTGCATGGCGGAATCCTTGAAAACGGGTCAGATCCGGGTGCGCCGGAAAAAAGAGGCCACATGATAGCAAAAGCCCCCAGGAAATCCACGGGGGCTGCGGCCTTTCCGGATAATAAAATCAGGTGGCGGGGTCGGGAAGGGTGGCGTTGCGCGGCTTGCGTAACGGGGTTTTCAGACGTTGCGCCAGAATCACGCCCACTAACGTCATGCCACCACCAATCCAGTGATAGGCATGCAGCTGCTCATGCAGGAACATCACCGCAATAATCGCCGTAAACACCGGTACGAAATTCATAAAAATGCTGGTGGTGCTGGCACCCAGACGTTGCACGCCCAGAATCCACAGGAACGGCGCAATAATCGACGCAAACAGTCCGGCATACAGCACCAGCGGCACATTATGCATATTAAGCGTCACGTCCGGCGCGCGCAGGAAACCGGGCAGCAGCAGCAGCACGCCGAAGAAAATCTGCACGTACAGGCTTTGCCAGGTCGGCAGCGGAATGGCCCAGCGCTTGGTCAGCACGCCGTACAAGGCGTAGGAGGTTGATGCCGCCAGCATCATCAGTTCGCCATTGCCGAGACGCTGATTGAGCAGCTGCGCCGGATTGCCTTCGCTCACCAGCCACACTAAACCGGCGAACGACAGCAGGCCGCCAATCAAAATACCGCGGGTTGGCGCGAGGCGCAGCACCACCAGGCTAAGCAGAATGGTCAACAGCGGAATGGTCGCGCCGAGAATCCCCATCATCACCGCCGACACGCTGTGCGCCGCATAATAGGCGAGACTTTGATACAGCACCATGCCGAGTAGCCCGAGGATCAGCAAGCGCCAGCCGTTGGCTTTAATCGTCAGACGATGGCGCCATACGCCCGGCAGGCAAAACGGTGCCAGCACCACCAGCGCCAATAACCAGCGATAGAAGGAGATCGCCGCAGGATCGATACTTCCTGCCGAGAGTTTGCTGACGATAGTGTTGATCGACCAGATCAGCACCGCGATCAGCGGAAACAGTAAATTCATGATACAGCTCCTCAAATAATCGCGAATAGTTTACGTTTGACCGGTTTAAAGTAGATAGTTAAAATCGGACAATATTCGTTAGTGACCGGACAGAATGAATCTTCAAGTTGAATACCAGCCGCCGATTGATGCGCCTTTACTGCGCTACTTTATGCGTTACGACGAAGTCAACGCGAAGACCGAATACCTGGCGCACGCGCACGATTGGGGGCAGGTAATTTTCGTCACTAGCCACGTGCTGGAGATGGAAGTGGAGGGGGAGCGTCTGCTGACGCCCGCAGATATCCCGATCTGGATCCCGGCGGGTCATCGCCACAGCAGCTATAACCACAACGATGCGCGTTTTCGCACCTTCAATCTTGCCGCCGATCTCTGCGCAGGCCTGCCGGAAAAAGCCTGCTTGCTGCATGTCGATGCCATCGCGCACGCCATCATGAATGATTTTGCCCATCGTGAATTGGCGCAGCCGCAAACGCAGGCCGACTGGCGTTTGTGCGAGGTGTTGATTGATCGCCTGCGGCAGGCGCCGGTGCATAACAGCTATTTACCGATGACGGATGACAAATTTCTTGCGCCAATTTTGCGCGCGCTGGAAGCCCATCCCGGCGATAACACCACGCTGGCACAATGGGCGAAGCGCGTGTTTACCACCGAGCGTACGCTAGCGCGACGCTGTCAGCAGCAGCTGAATATGTCGTTCAGCGAGTGGCGGCAGCGTTTACGCTTTCTGCGCGCAATTGCGCTGCTTGAGCAGGGCTGCAGCGTGCAGGGCATCGCCCATGAGCTGGGTTACAGCTCGGCTTCGGCGCTGATTGTGATGTTCCAGCAGCAGGCCGGAACCACGCCCGATCGCTATCGCAGTCGGTTAGGTTAATCCCCGGCTTTATGCCAAAATATGCCCCGTTGATTTCAACCAGACAGGACCGCCGCAGTGAAAATTCTCGTCGATGAAAATATGCCTTATGCCCGTGAACTGTTTAGCCGCACCGGCGATGTGTTAGCGGTGCCGGGACGTCCGTTGCCGGAAGCGGAACTGCAGGATGCCAGCGGATTGATGGTACGTTCGGTTACCAAAGTAAACGCGGCGCTGCTGGCCGGCACGCCGGTGAAGTTTGTCGGCACCGCGACCGCGGGAACCGATCATATTGATGAGGCGTCGCTGGCGGCGGCAGGTATCAGCTTCTCTGCTGCGCCAGGTTGTAACGCCATTGCAGTGGTGGAATATGTCTTCTCCTCGCTGCTGCTGCTGGCGGAGCGCGATGGCTTTGAACTGCGCGATCGCACGGTGGGTATTGTTGGCGTGGGTAATGTGGGTGGTCGTCTGCAAAAGCGTCTTGCGGCGTGGGGTGTGAAAACCTTGCTATGCGATCCTCCACGCGCCGATCGCGGCGATGAGGAAACCTTCCATTCTCTCGGTGAGCTGGTGGCGCAGGCCGATATCCTGACCTTCCACACGCCACTGTTTAAAGATGGCCCATATAAGAGCTGGCATCTGGCCGATGCGGCACTGCTGATGGCGCTTAAACCCAACACTATTTTAATTAACGCCTGTCGCGGTCCGGTGGTAGACAACGCCGCGCTGTTGGAAGTGTTGAAGATGCGTCACGATCTTAGCGTGGTGCTGGATGTGTGGGAGCCGGAGCCGGACTTGTCGCTCGACCTGCTGGATAAAGTCGATATCGCCACTGCACATATCGCCGGTTACACGCTGGAAGGTAAAGCGCGCGGTACCACGCAGGTGTTTGAAGCCTGGTGCGACTTTATCGGTCAGCCGCAGCAAGTTGCACTTGAGAGTCTGCTGCCTGCGCCCGAATTTGGCGCGATTACCCTGCGTGGTAAGCTCGATCAGCCAACGCTAAAACGCTTAGTGCATCTGGTGTATGATGTGCGCCGCGACGATGCGCCACTGCGCAAAGTGGCAGCAAAGCCGGGCGAGTTTGATCGCCTGCGCAAGCAGTATGAAGAGCGTCGCGAGTGGTCATCGCTGCAGGTGAATTGCGATGATGCCGAAACGGCGGCGATGCTCAATCAACTGGGCTTTCGCGCCAGTTTGTAAAGATATTTCAATCACCTGCAAAAATGCGGGGGATAATTCCTAAATCTCGGGCATGTTTTCATCGCCTTCTGTTTTTGTGTCATTGTCTGGAGTAAACCAACATGTCTGACGGCTGGAATATCGCGCTACTGGGCGCAACAGGCGCAGTAGGGAACGCTGTACTGGAACTGCTGGCGGAACGCCAGTTCCCGGTTGGTGAGTTGTATTTACTGGCGAGTGAAAACGGTGCCGGTGAGAACAAACGTTTTGAGGGGCGTACCGTGCTGGTGCAGGATGCAGCCGAGTTTGACTGGACGCAGGTGCAGCTGGCGTTTTTCACCGCCGGACGTGAAGCTTCGGCTCGCTATGCCGAAGAAGCAGCGAGCCAGGGTTGTCTGGTGATTGATAGCAGCGATCTGTTTGCGCTTGAACCGGATGTGCCGCTGGTGGTGCCAGATGTGAACCCACAGGTGCTGGCGGATTATCGCAACCGTAACATCATTACCGTGGCCGACAGCCTGGTGAGCCAGCTGCTGTGCTCCATTAAACCGCTGGTGGATCTGGCTGGTCTGAGCCGTTTGCAGGTGACCAACCTGATTGCCGCTTCCAGCCACGGTAAAGCGGCGGTTGATGGTCTGGCCGGTGAAAGTGCGCGCTTGCTGAACGGCGTGCCTGCCGAGCAGCACTATTTTGGTCGCCAACTGGCGTTCAACATTCTGCCGCTGCTGGCTGACAACAACGGCAGCGTGGAGAGTGAGCGTCGCGTGGTTGAGCAGGTGCGTAAGGTGCTGCAGGACGAAGGTTTGCCGATTGCGGTCAGCAGCGTGCAGGCACCGGTGTTCTACGGCAATGCGCAGATTGTGCATGTGGAGAATCTGCGTCCGCTGTCAGCAGAAGAAGCGCGCGATGAACTCGGCCGCTCTGGTGATATCAACCTGAGTGAAGAGAGCGATTATCCAACGCAAGTGGGCGATGCATCTGGTAGCGACGTGCTGAGCATTGGCTGCGTGCGCAATGATTACGGCATTCCGGAGCTGCTGCAGTTCTGGTCTGTGGCAGACAACATCCGCTTTGGCGGCGCACTGATGGCGGTGAAAACGGCCGAGAAGCTGGTGCAGGAGTATTTCTATTAATGTTGCCTGAAGGTAAGACGCTTAAGCTGGCGTTGGGTATTGAGTACGATGGCAGCCGTTACTACGGCTGGCAGCGACAAAATGAAGTGCGCAGCGTGCAGGAAAAGCTCGAAAAGGCGCTGTCGAAGGTGGCGGACCATCCGGTAGTGGTGTTCTGCGCCGGCCGCACCGATGCGGGTGTACACGGTACCGGGCAGGTGGTGCATTTCGAAACCACCTCGCCGCGCGCTGATGCAGCCTGGACGCTCGGTGTTAACGCCAATCTGCCCGATGACATCGCGGTACGTTGGGTGAAAGCGGTGCCGGACGATTTCCATGCGCGCTTTAGCGCTACCGCGCGTCGCTATCGCTACGTGATTTATAACCATCGGCTGCGTCCGGCGATTTTAGGTAATGGCATCACCCATTATTACCACCCGCTGGATGTGGAGAAGATGCAGCGCGCTGGCCAGGCGCTGATTGGTGAAAACGATTTTACCTCGTTCCGTGCGGTGCAGTGCCAGTCACGCACCCCGTGGCGCAACGTGATGCATCTCAACGTTTCGCGTCATGGACCGTACGTGGTGATTGACATCAAAGCCAATGCGTTTGTGCACCATATGGTACGCAATATTGTGGGCAGCCTGATGGAAATCGGCACGGGCAATCAGCCGGAAGAGTGGATGGCGACCTTGCTGGCAGCCAAAGATCGTAAGCTGGCGGCGGCGACGGCCAAAGCCGAGGGACTTTATCTGGTGGCGGTGGATTATCCATCCCACTTTGCATTACCTCAGCCTGCGTTGGGACCGTTGTTCCTCGCGGATTAACCATTAATCTAGGATGTATACCCTAAATAATTCTAGCGGCAGCAAGGCGGCAAGTGGGTGAATCCTCGGGCGCTTACTCCAGTAAGTGATCGAGGTGAGCGCCCGCAGCTAACGAAGCTGCGGCTTAAAGTATGACGGGTATCGGGGAGTTGTCGTTATATGGAGTTTATCCACTTTTTGGTCGATTTTATTCTGCATATTGATGTGCATTTGGCCGAGCTGGTGGCGCAGTACGGCGTGTGGATTTACGCCATTCTGTTCCTGATTCTGTTCTGTGAAACCGGTTTGGTGGTCACGCCATTCCTGCCCGGCGATTCGCTGCTGTTCGTGGCAGGTGCACTGGCGGCCTTGCCGGGTAACGATCTCAACGTGCATCTGATGGTAACGCTGCTAGTGATCGCCGCGATCCTCGGTGATGCGGTGAACTACACTATTGGGCGTCTGTTTGGTGAGAAGCTGTTCAGTAACCCGAACTCGAAAATTTTTCGTCGCAGCTACCTCGATAAAACCCATGCGTTCTACGATCGCCACGGCGGCAAAACCATTATACTTGCGCGCTTTGTACCAATCGTGCGAACCTTTGCCCCCTTTGTGGCGGGGATGGGACATATGTCTTATCGCCACTTCGCGCTCTATAACGTAACGGGTGCACTGCTGTGGGTACTGCTCTTCTCTTACGCCGGTTACCTGTTTGGCGACTTGCCGATTGTGCAGGAGAACCTGAAGCTACTGATTGTCGGCATCATCGTGGTTTCAATACTGCCTGGCGTAATTGAAGTGTGGCGTCATCGCCGTCAGCAGAAGTCACAGTAAGCTCGTTACCAGATTTTTATCCACAGCGTGAACGGGTTGTGGTTTAATGAGCGACATTTACGGCCTGCTGAAGGTGATTTCAGCAGCAATGAGAAGACTGGACCAGGTCAGCATTAAACAGAAAGGTCATCAATGAGCTGGATTGAACGCATACTGAATAAAAGCACTGCCACGCCAACGCGCAAAGCCAGCATCCCGGAAGGGGTGTGGACCAAGTGCGATAGCTGTGGACAGGTGCTGTACCGCGCCGAGCTGGAGCGTAACCTCGAGGTCTGCCCGAAGTGCGACCATCACATGCGCATGCACGCCCGTGAGCGTCTGCATAGCATGCTGGATGAAGGTTCGCTGGTTGAGCTGGGTAGCGAGCTTGAACCGAAGGATCTGCTGAAGTTCCGCGATTCTAAGAAGTACAAAGACCGTTTGGTTGCCGCGCAAAAAGACACTGGCGAGAAAGATGCGCTGGTGGCGATGAAAGGCACGCTGCACGGTATGCCGATTGTCGCGGTCGCGTTTGAGTTCTCCTTTATGGGCGGCTCAATGGGTTCCGTAGTGGGTGCGCGCTTTGTGCGTGGCGTTGAGCAGGCGTTGGAAGACAACTGCCCACTGATCTGCTTCTCTGCGTCAGGCGGTGCACGTATGCAGGAAGCACTGCAGTCGCTGATGCAGATGGCAAAAACCAGTGCTGCACTGGCGAAAATGCAAGAGCGCGGCTTGCCGTACATCTCCGTGCTGACCGACCCAACGATGGGCGGCGTTTCTGCCAGCTTCGCGATGCTAGGCGATCTCAACGTGGCGGAACCGAAAGCGCTGATTGGCTTTGCCGGTCCACGCGTTATCGAGCAGACCGTGCGCGAAAAGCTGCCGCCGGGCTTCCAGCGCAGTGAGTTCCTGATTGAGAAAGGCGCGATCGACATGATCATCCGTCGTCCGGAAATGCGCTTTAAGCTGGCAAGTCTGCTGGCGAAAATGATGAACCTGCCAGCACCGCTGCAGGATGGTAATCAGCCTGATGTGGCTGAGCCGGAGAGCAACGAAGCCTGACAGGCAACGGAAAGGAATCTTCCTTTCCTCCAATGCACCGTCTACACGAAATCATTCGAGCTGCAGCAAGGCGGCAAGTGAATACATCCCCGGGAGCTTACATCAGTAAGTGACCGGGGTGGATGAACGCAGCCAACGCCGCTGCAGCTTGAAGGATGATGTGTATTAATTAAGAACGGGACACATGGATAATTCTCTTCCTCAAGCCACGTCGCCTTTGGCCACGTGGCTTCATTATCTTGAGCATCTGCACTCGCAGGCCATTGAACTCGGTCTGGATCGTATTCAACGCGTTGCTGAACGCCTCGACCTGCTCAAACCTGCTCCGTTTGTCTTCACCGTTGCCGGTACTAACGGCAAAGGCACCACCTGTCGCACCCTGGAAACGCTGTTAATCGCTGCCGGTTATCGCGTGGGCGTCTACAGCTCGCCGCATCTGGTGCGTTACACCGAACGTGTACGTGTGCAGGGCGCAGAACTGGATGAAGCGCAGCACAGCGCCAGTTTTGCCGCGATTGAAGCCGGGCGCGGTGACATTTCTCTCACTTATTTTGAGTTCGGCACGTTGTCGGCTTTCAATCTGTTCCGCGCGGCGAATCTCGATGTGGTGATTCTCGAAGTTGGCCTTGGCGGACGTCTTGATGCCACCAACATTGTCGATGCCGATGTTTCGGTGATCACCAGCATCGCGCTGGATCACACCGATTGGCTGGGTCCGGATCGCGAAAGCATCGGTCGTGAAAAAGCCGGCGTGTTCCGTGCAGGCAAACCGGCGATAGTCGGTGAAGACGATATGCCGGGCACTATTGCGGATGTCGCGGCCGAGAAGGGCGCATTGCTGCTGCAGCGCAATCGCGACTGGCAGTGGCAGCAAACCGGCAATAGCTGGATGTTGCAGGATGCAAAGGGTGAACTGCGCGATTTACCGTTACCGCAGGTACCTCTACCCAATGCTGCAACCGCACTTACCGCGTTACGTGCATCGGGCTTGAATGTCAGCGAAGCGATTATCCGTCAGCATCTGCCGCTGGCGATTCTGCCAGGGCGTTTCCAAACGGTGAGCGAAGCGCCGCGCGTGATTCTGGATGTGGCACACAATCCTCATGCCGCTTATTATCTGGCTTCACGTCTGGCCGCTGAGCCGTTAAGTGGTCAGGTGCATGCGGTGGTAGGCATGCTGCATGATAAGGATATTGCCGGTACGCTGGCCGCGTTGGCACCTCAGGTGGATTGCTGGTACTGCGCGCCGCTCGAAGGGCCGCGAGGTGCCTCGGCCGACGAACTGTTGGCTCATCTGGAAAGCGGCGATGCTTACCGCAACGTTGAGGCGGCGTGGCAGGCAGCGCGTCAGCAGGCGCGTCCCGAAGATGTGATTCTGGTGTGTGGTTCTTTCCACACCGTAGCGCAGGTTATGGAATCGATGGCAGCGGAGAACGGCAGTGGCAAGTAAGTTTCAAAATCGCTTAGTCGGCACGGTTATTCTGGTGGCGATTGGCGTCATCGTTTTGCCGGGCCTGCTGGACGGCCAGAAAAAGCATTATAAAGAGGAGTTCGCCGCCATCCCGCTGGTGCCAAAACCGGACGATCAGCAGGATAGCGAAATGGTGCCGCCGGTGACGCAACCGCTGCCTTCGCAGCCACCGGAAGGGGCTGGCGCGGCGCAGAACCCGGAGAGCGGTAAAACCGCCACCAACGGGAGCGCACAGCCGACGCAGAACAGCGAGCCCAGCGTCGTCACGCCGCCGCCGGTGCATCAACAGGTGCAGCCGAAACCGGTAGAACAGCCGAAGCCAAAACCGGTTGAGCAGCCGAAACCGAAACCGGTGGAACAGCCGAAGCCTAAACCGGTTGAGCAACCGAAGCCGAAGCCAGTCGAACAGCCGAAGCCGGTTGAGCAGCCAAAACCGGTTGAAACGCCGAAGCAAAGTGAGCCCGCAGCGCCAGCCGGTCAGGCGTTTGTGGTACAGCTCGGTGCCCTGAAGAACGCGGCGAAAGTGAGTGAGATTGTGGCGCAACTGCGTCTCTCGGGCTATCGCGCCTTTACCGTGCCGTCAACGCCGGTGCAGGGGCAAATCACTCGCATTTATGTCGGTCCGGATGCGAATAAGGCCAAGCTACAAGGTTCATTGAGTGAGCTGCAAAGCATCTCCGGCCTCGGTGGTGTGGTCAAACCGTATAGCGCGCGATAAAGCGTTGATAAGCCGCGCCGATGGCAGAAAAAGGCGCGGCTTTATAAAACTTTTGTAGCGAAGCGCGGCCATAAAATCATTGAATATCAGTGAATTAAATCGCTGGTAATACACAGGGCGAGGAAAGTTTTTTTCATCGCCCTTTTTACGGAAACAGAACCGGAAAACCCTACGCAAACGTTTTCTTTTTCTGTTAGAATGCGCCCCGAACTGGATGCAGGGGTGCGATAGCACTGGGCTGGAAGAGTTCATGATCTGGATTGATTACGTCATTATTGCGGTAGTTGGTTTTTCGGCTCTGGTCAGCCTGATTCGTGGGTTTGTCCGGGAAGCCTTATCTCTCGTTACCTGGGGATGTGCGTTTTTTGTCGCCAGTCATTATTACGCCTACCTTGCAGTCTGGTTTACAGGTTTTGACGACGAACTGGTTCGCAACGGCATCGCCATCGCGGTGTTATTCGTTGCCACTCTGATTGTGGGTGCCATCGTGAACTATGTGATCGGCTCGCTGGTTGAAAAAACCGGCTTGTCAGGAACCGACAGGGTGTTGGGGGTCTGTTTTGGGGCGTTGCGTGGCGTACTGATCGTGTCTGCTATGCTGTTCTTCCTCGATACATTCACCGGCTTTTCCAAAAGCCCCGACTGGCAACAGTCGCAACTTATTCCCGAGTTCAGTTACATCATCAGGTGGTTTTTCGATTACCTGAAAAGCACGTCGAGTTTTTTACCCCGGTGACACCATCGGGAGTGCGGCTAATGAGGAAATGACAATATGTGCGGTATTGTTGGTATCACCGGTTTTATGCCAGTAAACCAGTCAATCTATGACGCGTTAACGGTGCTTCAGCACCGCGGGCAGGATGCCGCCGGCATTTGTACCATCGATGCTATTAACTGCTTCCGTTTGCGTAAAGCCAACGGTCTGGTAAGCGATGTGTTCGAAGCGCGTCACATGCAGCGTTTACAGGGCAACATCGGGATTGGTCATGTGCGCTACCCAACGGCAGGCAGCTCCAGCGCCTCTGAAGCGCAACCTTTCTACGTGAACTCCCCTTATGGCATCACCCTGGCGCATAACGGTAACCTGACCAACGCGCACGAACTGCGTAAACAGCTGTTCGAAACGGGCCGCCGTCACGTTAATACCACCTCTGATTCCGAAATCCTGCTGAACATTTTTGCGCAGGAGCTGGACCGTTTTCAGCACTATCCGCTGGAAGCTGACAACATTTTTGCTGCGGTGGCGGCGGTGCATCAGCAGGTGCGCGGCGCTTACGCGGTCGTTTCTATGATTATCGGCCACGGTATGGTCGCTTTCCGCGATCCCAACGGTATTCGTCCGCTGGTGCTGGGCAAACGCGTCATTGCCGACGGCCGCACGGAATACATGGTCGCGTCGGAAAGCGTTGCGCTGGACACGCTGGGCTTCGAGTTCATTCGTGACGTAGCGCCGGGCGAAGCGGTGTACATCACCGAGCAGGGCCAGCTCTCTACCCGTCAGTGTGCGGAAAACCCGAAAACCAATCCATGCCTGTTCGAGTACGTCTATTTTGCGCGTCCGGACTCATTCCTCGACAAAATCTCGGTGTACAGCGCCCGTGTGCGTATGGGCACCAAGCTGGGTGATAAAATTGCCCGCGAGTGGGAAGATCTGGATATCGACGTGGTGATTCCGATTCCGGAAACCTCAACCGATATCGCGCTGGAAATCGCCCGCATCCTCGATAAACCTTATCGTCAGGGATTCGTGAAAAACCGCTATGTTGGCCGCACCTTTATCATGCCGGGCCAGCAGCTGCGTCGCAGCGCGGTTCGCCGCAAGCTGAATGCCAACCGTGCCGAGTTCCGCGATAAAAACGTGCTGTTGGTGGATGACTCCATCGTCCGTGGCACCACTTCGGAGCAAATTATCGAGATGGCGCGTGAAGCGGGTGCGAAGCGGGTTTACCTGGCTTCTGCAGCGCCGGAAATTCGTTTCCCGAACGTGTACGGCATTGATATGCCTAGCGCTACTGAGCTGATCGCGCACGGTCGTGAAGTGGAAGAGATTCGTCAGCTGATTAAAGCCGATGCGTTGATTTTCCAGGACCTGAACGATCTGATCGAAGCGGTGCGTGAAGAGAATCCGGATATCGCGCAGTTCGAGTGCTCGGTATTCAACGGCATTTACGTCACCAAGGATGTCGACCAGCAGTACCTTGAGTATCTGCAGTCGCTGCGTAATGACGACTCTAAAGCCATTGCACGTCAGACAGAAGTTGAAGGTCTGGAACTGCACAACGAAGGCTAAGCTCAACGTTGTGGCAGAATGAAAAGCAGGGCGGGCGCAATCCCGCCCTGTTTGTTTTTGTATTTTTGTTCAGCGAGCCGCTATCATTGCCGCAATCTGAACCAGCAAGGCTAAATTATGAAACGACTGATCATTGGCATTTCCGGCGCCAGCGGCGCAATTTACGGCGTGCGGATGTTGCAGGTACTGCAACCGCTGACGGAAGTGGAAACCCATTTGGTGATCAGTCCCGCCGCACGCCAAACCCTGGCGCTGGAAACCGATTTCAGCCTGCGTGAGGTGCAAGCGATGGCCGATGTGGTGCACGACGTGCGCGATATTGCCGCCAGCATCTCCTCCGGCTCCTACAAAACCCTCGGCATGGCGATTGCGCCATGCTCGATGAAAACGCTCTCCGGTATTGTGCATAGCTACAGCGATAGCCTACTGACGCGCGCCGCGGATGTGGTGCTGAAAGAGCAGCGTAAGCTGGTGCTGTGCGTGCGCGAAACGCCGCTGCATCTGGGGCATCTGCGCATGATGACCACGGCAGCTGAACTCGGTGCGCTAATTATGCCGCCGGTACCGGCGTTTTATCACCGTCCCCAATCAATTGGCGATTTGGTCGATCAAACCGTCAATCGCGTACTCGATCAGTTTGATATCGAACTGCCGGAAGATCTTTTCACTCGCTGGAGCGGCGCATAATGGTGCAGTGATGCACTGACTCTGTGCAAATTCGGGGGCGCGATCACTGTTCGTGCATCTTGTGCACCAAAAGTTAACAATGTCGCTTTTTCTTCCTCACACCGCTGTTATATTTCCCTCACAAACTAAGTGCTTGCGCCGCTTATCGGCGCGGTATTTAGTGCGCCTGTGCAGCGTTTAGCCGATTCGCATAACTGGCATGAAACGTGCACATCTTACTGCGCAAACCAACACATCACGCACTACATAACAATAAGCACTTCACTTGAGGGTTACCTATGAAAAAGCGAGTTTTGGCTCTTTCTCTGATGCTGGCAATGGCAAGTAGCGCGAGTGTCTTCGCCGCTGTGCCGCAGTCGCTGCGTATCGGAACTGACCCGACTTATCCGCCATTCGAATCCAAGAACGCGCAGGGCCAGCTGGTTGGCTTTGATATCGATCTGGCCAACGAAATTTGTAAGCGTATCAAGACAAAATGTACTTATGTAGAAAGTGATTTCGATGCGCTGATCCCTTCGCTGAAGGCGAAGAAAATTGACGCCATCATCTCTTCTCTCTCTATTACCGAGAAGCGCCAGGAAGAGATCAACTTCTCTGAAAAACTGTACGCGGCAAATGCTCGCTTAGTGGCGCCGAAAGGCTCAACGCTGCAGCCAACCATTGAATCACTGAAAGGCAAAAACATCGGTCTGCTGCAGGGCACCACCCAGGAAACTTATGCAAAAGAGTACTGGCAGCCGAAAGGCGTCACCGTTACGCCATACGCTAACCAGGACCTGGTATATCAGGACCTGAATGCGGGTCGTATCGATGCCGCGTTCCAGGATGAAGTTCAAGCGAGCGAAGGTTTCCTCAAGCAGCCGGTCGGCGCAAAATATGCATTTGCTGGTCCAGCGGTTAAAGACGATAAAATCTTTGGCGTCGGTACCGGTATGGGCTTGCGTAAAGATGACGCGGATCTGAAGGCAGCGATCGATAAAGCCTTTGGCGAAATGCGTAAAGACGGAACTTACGACAAGATTGCGAAAAAGTATTTCGACTTTAACGTGTACGGCGACTAACAATTCTGTTCCTGACCCTGTTCTTTGAGTTGCAGGAAGGTTGGTCATAAGTATTCACTCCGGGCGCTTACTTATGTAAACTGCCCGGCTTCATACGCTTGCCGCCATCCATCCTGCGATTCAAATTTCCTGGTTAGGACTGTCCGTCAGTTGGGCAGCGTTTGTAATTTACCCTCACGACAGGATTGAACTCATGTTGTATGGCTATTCCGAAGTAATCCTCAAGGGCACCCTTGTGACGCTGGAGCTGGCGCTCAGCTCGGTGCTGCTGGCGGTGGTGCTCGGCCTGGTTGGCGCGGGCGCCAAACTCTCCCGCAATCGCCCGCTGGCGATGCTGTTCGAAGGCTACACCACCTTAATTCGTGGTGTTCCCGACTTAGTATTGATGCTGCTGATCTTCTACGGTCTGCAGATCGCCCTGAATACCCTCACCGATGCGCTGGGACTGGCCCAGTTTGATATCGACCCGATGGTCGCCGGTATCATTACGCTTGGCTTTATCTACGGCGCCTACTTTACCGAAACCTTCCGTGGTGCCTTTCTCGCCGTGCCTCGAGGACAGATCGAAGCGGCAACCGCCTTCGGTTTTACTGGCTCGCAGACCTTCCGGCGTATTCTGTTTCCGGCGATGATGCGCTTTGCGCTGCCGGGCATCGGCAACAACTGGCAGGTCATTCTGAAAGCGACTGCGCTGGTGTCGCTGCTGGGGCTGGAAGATGTGGTGAAAGCCACGCAGCTGGCAGGTAAAAGTACCTGGCAGCCGTTCTACTTCGCCATTGTGGCAGGCGTGATTTATCTGGTATTTACCACGCTGTCGAACGGCGTGCTGTGGTGGCTTGAACGTCGCTACACGGTGGGTGTGAAAAGGGCAGAGCTATGATTGAGATTATTCAGGAGTATTGGAAACAGCTGCTCTGGACCGATGGTTATCGTTTTACCGGCATCGCGATTACCTTGTGGTTGTTGATCCTTTCTGTGGTGATCGGCGGTTCTTTGGCAGTGGTGCTGGCGATTGCGCGCGTCTCCTCCAACCGCTTTATCTCCACGCCGGTGTGGCTATTCACTTACGTGTTTCGCGGCACGCCGCTGTATGTGCAGCTGCTGGTGTTCTACTCCGGCATGTACACGCTGGAAGTGGTGAAAGGCACGGAGTTGCTGAATGCCTTCTTCCGCAGCGGACTGAACTGTACGCTGCTGGCGTTTACGCTCAATACCTGCGCTTATACCACCGAAATCTTTGCTGGCGCGATTCGTTCGGTGCCGCACGGTGAAATTGAAGCGGCACGCGCCTATGGCTTCTCGCCGTTTAAACTCTATCGCTGCATCATTCTGCCTTCGGCACTGCGCACGGCGCTGCCGGCGTACAGCAATGAAGTGATCCTGATGCTGCACTCCACTGCGCTGGCGTTCACTGCCACGGTGCCGGATCTGTTAAAAATTGCGCGCGATATCAACTCGGCCACCTATCAGCCGTTTACCGCGTTTGGCATTGCAGCGGTGCTGTATCTGATAATCTCTTACGGGTTGATTAGCTTGTTCCGCAAAGCCGAACAACGCTTCCTGGCACACGTAAAACCTTCTTCATCGCACTGAGTATCACTATGGCTGACAATAAATTAAGCGTTACCGAACTGCACAAACGTTACGGTGAGCATGAAGTTCTAAAAGGCGTATCACTGCAGGCCAACGCCGGCGATGTGATCAGCATTATTGGCTCGTCCGGTTCCGGGAAAAGTACCTTTTTACGCTGCATTAACTTCCTCGAGAAACCGAGCGAAGGCACCATTACCGTTAACAATCAGCAGATCAACCTGGTGCGCGACACCGATGGCCAGCTCAAAGTTGCGAACAAAGAGCAGCTGCGTATGCTGCGTACCCGTCTGACGATGGTGTTTCAGCACTTCAACCTGTGGAGCCACATGACGGTGCTGGATAACGTCACCGAAGCGCCGATTCAGGTGCTGGGGCTTAGTAAGGCCGAAGCGCGCGAACGTGCGATTAAGTATCTGGATAAGGTTGGTATTGATGCGCGTGCGCGCGCCAAATATCCGGTGCATCTCTCTGGCGGTCAGCAGCAGCGCGTGTCGATTGCGCGTGCTCTGGCGATGGAGCCTGAAGTGTTGCTGTTTGACGAACCGACCTCGGCGCTCGATCCAGAGTTAGTCGGTGAAGTGCTGCGCATTATGCAGAAGCTGGCCGAAGAGGGGAAAACCATGGTGGTGGTGACGCACGAGATGGAGTTTGCTCGTCACG
Organism: Pantoea sp. GM01; assembly: GCF_000282675.1. Taxonomy (NCBI): domain Bacteria; kingdom Pseudomonadati; phylum Pseudomonadota; class Gammaproteobacteria; order Enterobacterales; family Erwiniaceae; genus Pantoea; species Pantoea sp. GM01. Next base: position 96,158 of record NZ_AKIU01000035.1, read on the forward strand.
TCTCTAATCATGTGATCTTCCTGCATCAGGGCAAAATCGAAGAGCAGGGCACGCCGGATGAGCTGTTCGGTAACCCGAAAAGCCCGCGCCTGCAGCAGTTTTTGAAGGGATCGTTAAAGTAGTTTTAGAATAGTGCTGGCTGGTCTGTGCTCGCTGCCCCCCACCTCGGTCCTCCCCCATAAATGGGGAAGGAAGATGCTGCAATATGTGCGTACTGATGCTGCATGTGGCAGCGTCTCCTTCCCCCGCTAGCGGGGGAAGGCGGGATGGGGGACAGCCAGCACGTTCTAATCCCGCAACAATCTCAGCGCCGTATCCTCATCGGTCACCAAGCCTGACACCCAGCCGCCCTGCAGCGCGGCGCGAATCGCTGGATACTTACGTTCACTGCCGGCAAAGCCGATAATCTGGCGCTGCGTCTGGCTTTCCAGCAAGACGCTGGTGAGCAGCTCATCGGTTTCACCCAACACGCGTTCGCCTTGATGATTGAAAAAGTGCCCGAGCATTTCGCCAACCACGCCGCGTGCGTTGAGTGCAGCCACTTGCGCATCGGTAATAAAGCCTTCGGCATGTAGCGGGCAACCTGGCTGTACTTCGCCAATGCCGACGAAGGCTACATCTGCCTGCAACGCGCGTAGCGTGACGCGTTGATAGACCTGATGCTGAATCCACATCGCCTTGTCTTCGGGTGTATCGGCATACAGCGGTGCAGGGATGAAAAAATACTTACCCTGCATCTTCTCCGCCATCTTCAGCGGCACGTCATAACGCGTACCTGAATCGTCTCGCGCAATCGCGCCAATCATCGAAACGCACTGATGCTGTGGTCGTTCAACCCAGGGAAGCGCATCGATCATTGAACGCAATGTCTTGCCCGAACCGATGCCAAATACCTGCGGTTGCTCTTCGCTGATATATTGCGCCATCACCGCTGCGCCTTCCACGGCCAACATCTGCTGGATGGCATCATCATTAAGGTTGGCTGAAGGCACGACGCGGCACAGCTGCAGAGCAAACCTCTCCTGCACTTCGCGCGCCAGTTGCAAACAATGGGTGACGGGATGCTCAATCTTCACGCTCACCATGCCCATTTCCCGTGCGTTGGACACTAAACGCTGCGCCACCTGACGCGACAATCCCAACGCACGCGCAATCTCCTGCTGTGTCACCCCAGCGACGTAATACATCCAGGCCGCACGTGCTGCCAGTTCTTGTTTTTTCTCTTCTCTGCTCATCGCGCTGTTCCGTCAAAACCGGTGCGCCATGTTAACGCGAGAAGGCCGCTAAGTGTTAACTGAGCAAAAGCCCTAAAAAAGAGCAAAAGTATTAATTGTGATTCAGTTCGCAGAACCTGGCTTACCGCACACACTATGCTACACGGCATCGGGCAAATGCCCTTAATCGTGGCAAATGTTTATTTTGAGGTGGCTATGACAAATAACTCAGTGTGGATGCACATTGGCGCAGGTTCATTTCACCGTGCACATCAGGCGTGGTATCTGCATAAATTACGCGAGCAGGGCGATGAGTGCTGGGGCATTGCACTCGGTAATATCCGCAGCGACGCTGCGCCGCTGCTACAGCAACTCGCCGCGCAGAGTGGCGAGTACGTACTGGAAACCGTTACTCCTGAAGGCGAACGCGCCTACGAAACCATCACTTCACTGCGCAAAATTCTGCCTTGGGACAGCGACATCAGCGCGTTAGTTGAGCAGGGTGCTAAAACAGAAACCTGCGTAATCAGCTTCACCGTCACCGAAGCTGGTTACTATTTGACGCCGGAACATGAACTTGATCTTGAACAGGCGGATGTGCAGGCCGATGTGAAAGGCGATATCCGCACCATTTATGGCGCTCTGGCGCGCATTCTCTCCCAGCGACTGGCAAAGGGCGGCGCGCCCGTCACGCTGCTCAACTGCGATAACCTGCGCCATAACGGCGAACGTTTCCGTCACGGCTTCCTCGCGTTTCTCGCAGCGCAGGGCGATCGGGCACTGGCAGATTGGGTACGCACCAGCACGACGTCACCCAACACGATGGTCGATCGCATCACGCCACGCCCGACGCCGGATGTGGCTGAGCGGGTAAAAGCTGCCACCGGCAAAGACGATGGCGCGGCGGTAATGGCCGAATCCTTTATTCAATGGGTGATTGAGGATGATTTCATTGCCGGTCGTCCGCCGCTGGAAAAGGTGGGCGTTGAGCTGGTTGAGTCAGTATTGCCGTGGGAAGAGGCAAAAATCCGCATCCTCAACGCGACGCATGCCGCAATTGCCTGGGCAGGCACGCTGATTGGCCTCAATTACATTGACGACAGCACGCGTCAGCCGGCGATTTATCAATTAGCGTATGACTATGTGACGCAGGACGTGATGCCTTCACTGTCGCCGAGCCCGTTGAATTTGGCGGATTATCGCGATGTGGTTCTGGCGCGCTTCAGTAATCCCTACATCAAAGACACTAATCAGCGCGTTGGCGCCGATGGTCTGTCGAAAATCCCCGGCATGGTGACGCCAACGCTGCGCGAATGCTATCAGCGCGGCGCAGAACCGGCTGCCACCGCCGTGCTGCCTGCGCTGTTCTTCCTGTTCCTGCAACGTTGGGCTGATGATGATTTGCCTTACACCTATCAGGATGGCGTGCTGCAGGCCGATGCGCTGCGTCAGCAGTTTAGCCGGTCCGATACCCTTACTGCATTCCTCAGCGACAGCGCGTTGTTTGGCGAACTGGCGCAGGACAAAGCGTTCCATGCGCTGGTGACCCGCACCGTTGCTGACCTGCAGAAGTGGCTGAAACAGCCGCAACCTGCGCTGGCTGAAGGGTAAGGAGCGGGTCATGTATCTCGGAATCGATATTGGTACTTCTGAACTCAAAGCGCTGCTCATCAATGCGCAGGGCGACATCGTCGCGACTCATCACGCCGCGCTTAGCGTGCAGCGTCCACATGCCCACTGGGCCGAGCAGGATCCTGAACGCTGGTGGCAGGCCTGCGGTGAGGTGTTGGCCGGATTGCGCCAACAGGCCGCAGCGGCGTGGAGCGAAATTCGTGCTATTGGCTTGTCGGGACAAATGCACGGCGCGGTGCTGCTGGATAACCAGGGTGAGGTGTTGCGTCCTTGCATCCTGTGGAATGACACGCGCAGCGCAGCGCAATGTGCAGTACTCAGCGCGCAACATCCGGAAATGATGCAGCTGAGCGGCAACATGATCATGCCGGGCTTTACCGCACCAAAGCTGCGTTGGGTAGCGGAACATGAGCCGGAGATTTTTCAGCGCATCGATAAGGTGCTGCTGCCAAAAGATTATCTGCGCTGGCGTTTGACCGGACGCTTTGTCAGCGAACCTTCGGACGCGGCGGGTACGCTGTGGCTTGATGTCGCCAAACGCGACTGGTCCGACGAACTGTTAGCCATTAGCGGATTGACGCGCACCCACATGCCCGAACTGGTGGAAGGCAGTGCAGTTAGCGCCACGCTGAAAGCCGAACTGGCAAGCCAGTGGGGCATATCGGCCTCGGTTAGCGTGGCGGGCGGCGGCGGCGATAACGCGGCATCGGCGGTGGGAGTCGGCGCGATCAATCCGGGAGATGCCTTTATCTCTCTGGGTACTTCCGGCGTGATTTTCGTGGTTAACGATCGCCTGCTGGCCGATCCACAATCTGGCGTGCATGCCTTTTGCCACGCCTTGCCTGGGCGCTGGCACCAGATGAGCGTAATGCTTAGCGCCGCCAGCTGTCTGCGCTGGCTGTGCAATCTGTTGTCGGTCACGGAAAGCCAGCTGATGGACGAGATGGCACCGCTCAGTGAGGAACAACGGCGTCATGCGCCGCTGTTCCTGCCCTATCTTTCTGGCGAACGCACGCCGCACAACGATCCTGATGCCTGCGGCTCCTTCTTCAATCTGCGCCATGAAACGCCGCGTGCGCTGCTGGGTTACGCGGTGATTGAAGGCGTGGCTTTTGGTCTGGCCGATGGATTGGCGGTGCTGGGTGATGCGCAGCAGCAGATTCGTCAATGCAGCCTGACCGGCGGCGGGGCACGCAGCACGCTGTGGGCCCAGCTGATTGCGGATGTGCTGCAACTGCCCATCGTCACGCATCCGGCCAGCGCCTCCGGCGCATTGGGCGCAGCACGTCTGGCGTGGTTGGCCGATGGTGGTGCCGAGCGCGATGTCTGTCTCAAGCCGCCGGTGCAGGCGCGCTATCAGCCGGATGCCGGGCGCGGCAAGGTGCTGCACCAGCGATTGCATCTGTTCCGCACACTCTACGAACAGCAACAGCAGGCGCGGGCGCTGTTGCCTGCCTAACTCCAGACAGAGGATGAATGAGATGCAATCGAATGAATACTGGTTTGGCTTACCGAAAAAGATGTTCTGGGGCTTCCTCGCCATCGCCATCTTTATGGCAGGTGACGGCTTTGAGATGGCGTTTTTATCGCGTCATATCACCGATATGGGCTTCACCCCTGCGCAGTCGGCGGTGGTGTTTACCTTTTATGGACTTGCCGCTGCGCTGGCTGCGTGGGCCTCGGGCGTGGTGGCGGAGCTGATTACCCCGCAGCGCGCCATGATGATTGGCTTCGTGTTGTGGATTGTGATGCACACGCTGTTTATGTCGCTTGGTCTGGGGATGCGTAACTATCCGCTGATGGTGCTGTTCTATGGCATTCGCGGCCTGGCGTATCCGTTATTCATCTACTCGTTCATGATGATGCTGGTGCAGGTGCTGCCGCGGGAAAAACTGGCGGCCGCGACCGGTTGGTTCTGGGCGATGTACTCGGTTGGCATTGGTGTGGTTGGCAGCTATTTACCGAGCCTCACCATTCCCATGCTGGGCGAAACCGGTACGCTGTGGCTGGCGATCGTATGGGTGGCGTGTGGCGGTGTGCTGGCTTACTTTAGCTTGCGCCACGTGCCGGTTGACCGTTCGCGCGTCAATCTGCCGATGCGCGACAAAATGACCGAAATGTCGCGGGCCGTCACCATTCTGTTCACCAATCAGCACGTGTTTTATGCCTGTCTGATTCGCATCATTAACACGCTGTCACTGTTTGGCTTCGCCATTATCATGCCGCTGCTGTTCGTTGATCGCCTTGGCTTTACCATTTCCGAATGGCTGCAGATCTGGGCGGTGTTCTTCTTTGTCACCATCTTTACTAACATCTTCTGGGGCATCACCGGCGAGAAACTGGGATGGATTCGTCAGGTGCGCTGGTTTGGCTGTGTCGGCATGGCCATTTCCAGCCTGGCATTCTATTACCTGCCAGTGTATGCCGGGCATAACTTTTGGGTGGCGCTGATTCCGGCGGTGATGTTGGGGATTTTTGTCGCGGCCTTTGTGCCAATGACGGCCGTGTTCCCGACGCTGGAGCCGCATCACAAAGGGGCTGCCGTATCGATTTACAACCTGTCGGCGGGATTGAGTAACTTCGTGGCACCCGCTATTGCTTCGGTGATGCTACCGTTCTTCGACATCGTGGGCGTGGTGTGGGCGTATACCGGATTGTATGTGTTTGCCGGCGTGCTAACCTTTATCATTCGCGTACCGCAGCCGGGTCATACGCGTGAACCTGTGACGTTGAAATCTCGCGTCGCGCAACAGCGCAGTTAATACCTCAGGGCGGCCGACGTGCCGCCCTGATTATTCAACCGGCGACATCCTGCAGCGCTTGCTCTAAATCGTACCAGCGGAAACCAAATCCCGACTCTTCCAGCCGCTTTGGCAAAACATGTTGCCCGCCCAGCACCAGCACCGCCGATTCCCCCATCATCAGCTTGATGGCGCTGGCTGGCGTGCGCATAAAGGCCGGACGATGCATCACATGCCCCAGCGTGGCGGCGAACTGCTCGTTACGCACCGCATAAGGTGCAACCATGTTGAAAGGCCCGCGCAGTTCCGGGTGATCGATCAGCCACAACAGCGCGTTCACCAGATCGTCGATATGAATCCACGGTAAATACTGTTTGCCGTTGCCAATCGGACCGCCCACACCCAGTTTGAACGGCAGCTTCATCTTCGCCAGTGCGCCGCCTTCTTTTGCCAGCACCACGCCGGTACGCAGCAAACAGACGCGGGTGCGGTCACTTTGCGCGGTTAACGCCAGTTGCTCCCAGCGCGCGCATAGCGCATGGGTAAATTCATCGTGGCCCGGATCGTCTTCAGTCAATACCAGATCGCCGGTATCGCCATAAAAGCCGGTGGCCGAGCCAGAGATCAAAAATTGGGGAGGATGGCTGCTGGCGTGGATCAGCGAGACCAGCTGTTCGGTAATCTGCCAGCGACTTTCGCAAAGCCGCTGTTTCTGCTGCTCGGTCCAGCGTTTATCCGCTATCGGTTCGCCTGCCAGATTGATCACGCCATCAATGCCGTTTAAATCGGATTGCTGATTAATGCCGGACCACAGCGCCACGTTGGGATTGAGTTTCTCTCGCGCGGCGGCGACATCGCGGGTGACAACGCTGACCTGATGCCCGAGCTGTAATAAGCGCGGGATCAGATGACGGCCAATCAGGCCGGTGCCGCCGGTGATAAGTAAATGCATGTTGAGCCTCCTTGTAATTTTTTCTCTGCTCAGATTCAGCATAGAAGAGAAGCGCCCGTGCGGCGTGACTGGGCTTACGCTTATGAATAAAAAGGCGTAGTCAGCGCTGGCCTTAGCACCTAAACATCCGACCAGCGCACCATTGCCTTAACAAATAAAAATCGGTAAACATGATGCACACCTGACGCTTACCTGAGGCAGCCAATGAATTATCCAACCATTACCTTGTGGTCCGATTCTTCCTTTTTCAGCCCTTACGCCATGTCGGTTTATGTTGCGCTAACCGAGAAGGGGATTCCCTTTACCCTCAAGCGCGTCGATTTATCACAGAACGCGCAGTGGGATGATGATTATCGTGCACTCTCTCTTACCTGCCGCGTACCCACGTTGCAAATCGATGAGGTGGTTCTGACGGAGTCTTCAGCGATTGCTGAGTATCTGGAGGAGCGTTTTCCAGCGCCAGAGTTCGAGCGACTCTATCCACGCGACCGCGAAAAACGGGCGCATGCACGTGAAGTGCAGGCGTGGCTGCGCAGCGATCTGATGCCGCTGCGATCGGAACGTCCCACCGAAGTGCTGTTTGCCGGTGAGCGCTTTGCACCGCTCACGCCAGCGGGTGAGCAGGCCGCAAATAAACTGATTGCTGCGGTGCAGCGTCTGCTGCCGGAGGGACAGCAAAACCTGTTTGGTGAATGGTCGATTGTGGATACTGATTTAGCGGTGATGATTAATCGTCTGGCGCTGCACGGTGACGCGCTGCCAGTGAAGTTGCAGCATTATGCCGAGTTCCAGTGGCAGCGTGCTTCGGTGCAGTTGTGGTTGGCTGAATCCGGTAAAACACGCTAAGCACGATGCGCCTTGCGATGGCGAAAAGAACGCATTACCTTACCGCAGATTCTAATAAAGCGTGGCAATCAGGCGCGTGCTGGGCACGCCGAAAACAGAAAAGGGTTATGGATGGTGGATCAAACGGCAGGTGATGGTATCGAGTGGGTTGATATCGTTAACGAAGAGAACGAAGTCATTGCGCAGGCCAGCCGTGCGCAGATGCGTGCGCAGTGTCTACGCCATCGCGCCACCTATATCGTGGTGCATGATGGCATGGGCAAAATTCTGGTGCAGCGTCGTACTGAAATTAAAGACTTTATGCCGGGTATGCTTGATGCCACCGCCGGCGGCGTGGTGCAGAGCGGTGAAGACCTGCTGGAATCTGCTCGTCGTGAAGCGGAAGAGGAATTAGGTATCGCGGCCGTTCCGTTTGCTGAGCACGGACAATTTTACTTCGAAGATCAGCATTGTCGCGTGTGGGGCGGGCTGTTTAGCTGCGTCTCGCATGGTCCGTTTGCGATGCAAGAGGAAGAAGTGGATGAGATTTTCTGGATGACGCCGGAAGAGATCACCGCGCGCTGTGATGAGTTCACTGATGATTCGCTGAAAGCACTTTCACTGTGGCTGAGCCGCAACAGTGATGCCGCACGCCGCAAGCAGAGCAGTGAAGCATAATTACGCTGCGATAAAAAAGGCGCCCATCGGGCGCCTTTTTGCTTTTTAAGCGAGCAGGAAAGCGATTAGCCTTCGGCTTGCTGTGACTGAATCGCCGTCAGTGCGATGGTATAGACGATGTCATCCACCAGTGCGCCACGCGACAAATCGTTTACCGGCTTACGCATGCCTTGCAGCATCGGTCCGATTGAGATCAGGTCGGCAGAACGCTGTACCGCTTTGTAAGTGGTATTACCGGTGTTCAGATCCGGGAAGATGAACACCGTAGCGCGACCAGCAACCGCTGAGTTTGGCGCTTTGGATTTGGCAACATCTTCCATAATCGCGGCGTCATACTGCAGCGGACCATCAATAACCAGATCCGGGCGTTTTTCCTGCGCAATGCGCGTTGCTTCACGTACTTTCTCTACGTCGCTACCGGCACCGGAGTTGCCGGTGGAGTAAGAGATCATCGCAACGCGTGGATCGATACCGAAAGCTTTGGCTGAATCGGCAGACTGAATGGCGATTTCCGCCAGCTGTTCTGGGTTCGGATCCGGGTTGATGGCGCAATCGCCATACACCAGAACCTGTTCCGGCAGCAGCATGAAGAACACGGAAGAGACCAGCGAGCTGTTTGGCGCGGTCTTGATCAGCTGCAGCGGTGGGCGAATGGTGTTCGCGGTGGTATGAACCGCACCTGATACCAGGCCATCAACTTCGCCACTCTCCAGCATCATGGTGCCCAGCACCACGTTGTCTTCCAGCTGCTCTTGCGCCACCACTTCGGTCATGCCTTTGCTCTTACGCAGCTCAACCAAACGCGGCACATAGTTTTCGCGTACCACTTCTGGATCGACGATGACGATGCCTTTGCCCAGTTCAACACCCTGAGCGGCAGCAACGCGCTGAATCTCTTCCGGATTACCCAGCAACACGCAGGTAGCGATGCCGCGTTCGGCACAAATCGCCGCCGCTTTCACCGTGCGCGGCTCGTCGCCTTCTGGCAGCACGATGCGTTTGCCGGCCTTACGCGCCAATTCGGTAAGCTGATAACGGAATGCCGGCGGTGACAGACGACGACTGCGCTCAGAGGTGGCGGTCAGCGATTCAACCCAATCGGCATTGATGAAGCTGGCTACGTATTCCTGCACTTTCTCAATACGCTGAATATCATCAGTAGGAACTTCCAGGTTGAAGCTCTGCAGGCTGAGTGAGGTTTGCCAGGTATTGGTTTTCACCATAAATACCGGCAGGCCAGTCTGGAACGCACGCTCGCAAAGGCGCGCGATCGGCGCTTCAATCTGATAACCGCCGGTCAGCAACACCGCACCGATTTCCACGCCGTTCATCGCGGCCAAACATGCAGCCACCAGCACATCAGGACGATCGGCAGAAGTGACCAGCAGTGAGCCTGGACGGAAGTGCTCCAGCATGTGCGGAATACTGCGCGCGCAGAAGGTCACTGATTTAACACGACGCGTCTGGATTTCACCTTCGTTAATGATATCGGCATTCAGGTGACGGCACATGTCGATGGCGCGGGTAGCGATCAGATCAAAGCTCCACGGCACACAGCCCAGCACCGGCAGCGGGCTGTTGGCAAACAGCTGCTTAGGATCGATGTTGGCGATGCTCGCTTTGGAAGAGTCATCAAAAATCTCTGACAGATCCGGGCGCGTACGGCCTTGTTCATCCACTGGCGCATTCAGTTTGTTGATGATAACGCCAGTGATGTTTTTGTTTTTGCTGCCGCCGAAGCTGCTTTGCGTCAGTTCGATACGCTCTTTCAGCTGGGCCGGCGAATCGTTACCCAACGCCATCACGAAGACGATTTCTGCGTTCAGGGTTTTGGCGATTTCATAGTTCAGCGCCGAGGCGAACTGATGTTTACGCGTGGGGACCAGACCTTCAACCAGCACGACTTCGGCATCTTTGGCGTTCGCGTGGTAGTTGGCAATGATCTCTTCCATCAGCACGTCTTGCTGGTTAGAACCCAGCAGCGACTCAACGCGTGACATCTGCAGCGGTTCAGCAGCAGGAATTGCGGAGCTTTTACGGATAATGCTGGTGGTCTGATCTGGCGCATCGCCGCCCGCACGTGGCTGGGCAATGGGCTTGAATACGCTCAGGCGTACGCCTTTGCGCTCCATAGCACGGATCACGCCGAGGCTGACGCTGGTCAGGCCGACGCTGGTGCCGGTAGGAATGAGCATGATTGTACGTGACACGATAGAAACCTCTCAGGTGTTGCAGACTGTCTAAAACAACTCCGTCAGCCTAAGCTGACGGAGAGAAGTGTTTTTATGCGGTGAGACGCGCGGCATCTTGAGCAATCACCAACTCTTCGTTGGTTGGGATCACCACGGCTGGGCGAGTGCCTTCTTTATTGATGAAGCCAGATTTACCGAAGCGGGCTGCCAGGTTGCGCTCGTGATCGACCTCGAAGCCGAGCAGGCCCAGTTTCTGCAGCGCCAGTTCACGTACCATTGCTGCATTCTCACCGATGCCACCGGTGAAGATCACCGCATCCAGACGACCTTCCATCAGCGCAGTGTAGCTGCCGATGTACTTCGCCAGACGATGACAGAATACATCCATCGCACGTTTGGCATCCTCTTTGGTCGCGTAGTTATCTTCAACATAGCGGCAGTCGCTGGTGACTTCGGTCAAACCTAACAGGCCAGACTCTTTGGTCAGTAGTTTGTTAATGGCATCAACGCTCATGCCCAGTGCATCATGCAGGAAGAAGATGATGGCAGGATCGATATCACCGCTACGGGTACCCATCACTAAACCTTCCAGCGGGGTCAAACCCATTGAGGTGTCAACACACTGACCGTTGCGGATTGCGGAAACTGAACCGCCGTTGCCAAGGTGGCAAGTGATGATATTCAATTCAGTCACCGGCTTGTTCAGCATTTTTGCGGCTTCCTGCGTCACATAGTAGTGGCTGGTGCCGTGTGCGCCGTAGCGGCGAACGCCGTGCTCTTTGTACAGTTTGTAGGGCAGAGCATAGAGATAGGACTCTTCCGGCATTGTCTGATGGAATGCCGTGTCAAAAACCGCCACATTTTTATCGGAAAGATGCGGGAAGTTTTTCAGCGCTTCATCAATACCGATCAGATGCGCGGGATTGTGCAGCGGTGCAAATGAAGACGCATCTTTAATGCCCTGAATGACAGACTCGTCGATAATGACGGATTTCGTCAGCTGCTCGCCGCCATGAACAATGCGGTGGCCGATTGCAGCGATTTGTGCCGAAAGCTCTGGTTTTTGTGCCAGAATAGATTTAACGATGAAGTTGAGCGCTTCGCTATGAGCAGCGCCTGCACCCAATGGGGCTTCTTGTTTGCTGCCTTCCAGCTTCCATTTGATACGCGCTTCAGGTAAATGGAAACATTCAGCCAGACCCGACAGATATTCGTCGCCAGTGGCTGGGTTGAGGATGGCAAACTTAAGAGAGGAGCTGCCGCAGTTTAGAACCAGTACTAACTTCGTCGACATGGAAGTACCTATTTTGTTAAATAGTGGCTAAAAATAACGCAATCAGACTAACAGCGTAGCCCATGAAAGCTGGTAGGTTAATGATAAACATCATGTGCTAGTCAAAAATTGAGTGACATGCAAAAAATTTTGGTGATTTTACGCTTATTTTTGATAAGCGTTTAGTGAAACATGGCTCTGGCCGCTCTTTTATTGAGCTAATGCTTCCGGTAATGTTGCTTAAACGGCGTCAGAATACTCACTGTCACCCACAAAGACAAAAACTTTTGAAGGATGTCACGTAAAGTTGTGTAGTTATCGGTTTATTTTAAATATTGCAGATTTTGTTGAGGTCTATCATGGCGAATGAGACAGACAATCCCGGCTGGTTCAGCTTGTTCCAGCGCGGACAGCGATACATGAAGACCTGGCCTGCCGATAAACGCCTGGCGCCGGTGTTTCCCGAAAATCGTGTTGTGAATACCACCCGCTTTGCTATCCGTTTTATGCCGCCGCTGGCAATTTTCACGCTGACGTGGCAAATCGCCCTTGGTGGACAGCTCGGCCCAGCAATTGCAACGGCGCTTTTTGCCTGTAGCCTGCCGATGCAAGGTTTGTGGTGGTTGGGTAAACGCTCTGTGACGCCTTTGCCGCCAACCCTGCTGCAGTGGTTTCATGAGGTGCGCACTAAGCTGGAAGAAGCGGGGCAGGCGATTGCGCCTGTGGACGGTAAGCCGACTTACCAATCGCTCGCTGACGTATTAAAGCGCGCTTTTAAACAGCTTGATCGCACTTTCCTCGACGATCTTTGATCTGCTTACGCTTTTACCGGGCAGAGAATTTGAGCCAAATCCCGGTTCAAATCAAAGAAAAGTGATGCGGACACACACGCATCACTCTCCTTGTGTAATCATTTCTTCATTGTTTAAATCTTAAGCGGCCTTGCCGGCCCGGGAGCAAACCATGGAAATGACCCACGCGCAACGACTCATCCTTTCCAACCAATATAAAATGATGGCAATGCTCGAGCCCGATAACGCCGAGCGCTATCGCCGCTATCAAACCATTATTGAGCGCGGCTACGGCCTGCAGTTACGCGAACTGGACAAGGAATTCGGCGAGTTAACGGAAGCCACTTGTCGCCAGCTCATCGATATTATGGAAATGCACCATGCGCTGCATGTTTCCTGGTCGAACCTGAAAGATGGCAGTTCTATTGACGAGCGCCGCCTCGCGTTTCTTGGATTTGATGCCGCCACGGAAGCGCGTTACCTCGGTTATGTACGATTTATGGTGAATGTTGAGGGACGCTACACCCACTTTGATTCCGGCACGCACGGTTTCAATGCGCAAACACCGATGTGGGAAAAATACCAACGTATGCTAACGGTGTGGCAAACTTGTCCACGTCAGTATCATCTCAGCGCGAATGAGATCGCGCAGATTATCAATGCCTGAATAAGGAGCGATGTGTGAAGTACAGGGGTTTTCTGTTTGATTTAGACGGCACGCTGGTGGATTCACTGCCTGCAGTGATTCGCGCATGGTCACTGTGGGGCGAGCGCCACGGCTTATCGGCGGATGAGGTCCTGAGCTACATACATGGAAAGCCTGCTATCAATTCGCTGCGCCATTTCATGGCGGGACAATCGGAAGAGGCAATCCAGGCGGAGTTCCTTTGGCTTGAACGCTTAGAGGCTGAGGATACGCAAGGGGTGCAAGCCATTCCGGGTGCGTTAGCGTTACTCGCTACGCTGAACGAGTTACAGATTCCCTGGGCAATTGTGACGTCCGGTTCGATTCCGGTAGCGCACGCGCGCCATAAAGCGGCAAATCTGCCGATGCCAGAAGTCTTTATCACCGCTGAGAATATTAAGCATGGCAAGCCGAATCCAGAGCCTTATTTGCTGGGCGCGGAACGTTTAGGGCTTTCGGCGACACACTGCGTTGTAGTTGAGGATGCGCCAGCGGGCATCATTTCAGGTTTAGAGGCGGGCAGCGCGGTCGTTGCTGTGAATGCACCAGCAGATTCGCCGCGTCTCAACGACGTGGCGTTTCGCGTTACGACGCTGGAACCTGTAAAGGTGACGAAAGAGAGTAGCGGCGAGTTTACGCTCTCAATCAATGCATAATGAAACGGGCCTGAACGGCCCGTTTTTTATAAGGGGGTATCTTGCGAAATCTCATCCAATGACAGGCTAAAGCTGGGGATAAACACCTCAACGAAATAGTCCATTTCCGGCGAGCGACGCTGTGAGAGCGTTTTTTCCAGGCGCGCTTTCGCCAGCAGAAACTCGTTATTGCCCGCCGACAACTCTTCCAGACATTTTACGTAGGCGCAAAGTGCATCCGCTTGCTTCACCACCGATTGCTCACTTTCAGTATGCAAGTGTTCATCGATCAACGGGCGATAGGCGTCCTGTAGTTCAGCTGGCAACATATCTATTAGCTTCTGCTGGGCGATCTTCTCAATTTTTTTGTATTCGTGCGCGATCTGCGCGTTGTAATACTTCACTGGCGTAGGTAAATCACCGGTAAGCACCTCGCTGGCATCATGATAGAGCGCCAGCATCGCGATACGCTCAGCATTAAGGTTGCCGTTAAACTTTTTGTTTTTAATGATGGCGAGTGCATGAGCGACCATCGCCACCTGCAAGCTATGTTCGGAGACGTTTTCGGTGCGCACATTACGCATCAGCGGCCAGCGATTGATCAGTTTGAGGCGAGAGAGATGGGCAAAAAAATGGCTACGAGTCATGGACGGTTCCTGTTCGCATGGCGGGGAGAGCGAAGCGAACGCTCTCCCCGAAATACGATCACTATACCCTAAATAATTCAAGTCCCCATGAGAGGACTTGAATATCCACGGATACAGACGTGTCACCGATTACTGGCGATACCCTTGCAGGAAGCGCCCAAACTTACTTACGGCCATCTCCAGATCGTCCACGCGCGGCAGCGTAACAATGCGCACGTGATCCGGCCACGGCCAGTTGAAAGCGGTCCCCTGAACCAGCAGCACTTTCTCTTGCAACAGGAAATCCAGTACCATCTTTTGATCGTCGAAGATGTTGAATTTCTTGGCATCAATACGCGGGAACATGTAAAGCGCTCCCTGCGGTTTGACGCAGCTGACGCCAGGAATATCGTTGATTAACTCCCACGCACGCTGACGCTGCTCATACAAACGACCGCCTGGGGCGATGAATTCGCTGATGCTCTGATAGCCGCCGAGCGCCGTTTGAATTGCGTGCTGTGCCGGAACGTTGGCACACAGACGCATCGAGGCCAGCATTTCTAGCCCTTCAATATAACCTTTGGCATGTTTCTTCGGCCCATTCAATACCATCCAGCCCTGGCGGAAACCCGCCACGCGATAGGTTTTGGACAAGCCGTTAAACGTTACGGTCAGCAAGTCTGGCGCCAGTGCTGCAATCGAATGATGTTGAGCTTCGTCGTACAAAATTTTGTCGTAGATTTCGTCGGCGAAAATAATCAGGTTGTGCTGGCGTGCAATCTCAACAACCTCCAGCAATAGCTCTTTGCTATAAACCGCGCCGGTGGGATTATTGGGGTTGATGATGACAATGCCACGCGTGCGCGGCGTAATCTTGCTGCGAATATCATCCAGGTCTGGGAACCAGCCAGCCGATTCATCACACAGGTAATGCACCGCTTTACCGCTCGACAGCGAAACTGCAGCCGTCCAAAGCGGATAGTCGGGTGCGGGCACTAACATTTCGTCGCCACTGTTAAGCAATGCCTGCATGGCTTGCACAATCAGTTCCGATACACCGTTACCGATATAAATGTCTTCGACAGTAACGTCGCGCATATCGCGCGCCTGATAGTGCTGCATGATCGCTTTACGCGCCGAATACAGACCTTTTGAGTCGCAGTAACCTTGCGAGCTCGGCAGATTACGAATGACATCCACCAAAATTTCATCAGGCGCTTCAAAACCAAACGGGGCGGGGTTACCGATGTTCAGTTTGAGAACTTTGTTGCCTTCTTCTTCGAGACGTTTAGCCTCTTTCAGTACCGGACCACGGATGTCATAACAGACATTTTCCAGCTTGCCGGATTTATCAATTTGAAAATTCATCATTACCGCCTTTAAGGGCAGAGTCCTTTAACCTGCCACCAAAAATCAAACTTGCCCAATTTACTCTTCTCACCTTAACAAAAGAAGGGCAGCGCTTGGTTTTGGCGCATTTGCCATTTTTTCCCGCGCCGCATGGCGTAAAAGTCATTGGAATTCTATTAATCTGGTTCATTAATTCAGGGATGCAGTAATTGGTAAGATTAAACACTGCTTAGCTATGGCAGACGTGTAAATGCCTTCTTCCATCAGCATGGCGGACTATTCAGAAATTTTTCAGTCACAATTGGCTTATAAAAAAATTAGCGACCTAATGAAATAGTTAAGTGATTCTTGTTAGATGGCGAAAAAACGTCGGTTAATGGTTAAGCTCTAACTGGTGTTACAAAATGCAGTTCATTCTCATTCAGTTTTCAGGGATAGGATTAAGCTCCAGCAATGAGACAAATGTGGTGTAAAACACGGGTAAAATAGCATTTGTGCTGTAACTTTAACGCAAGTGTTTAAGATTCAGAACCTGGGGGGCTTAAAATAAGAGCAGCGTTATGGCAGGATGTGTGCGAAAAGGCTTTTGGTCAAAAATTGCAATGTTTTGAACAAAAACATTTCCATTTATAGCGTAAAAATGATTAAGTATAATTTATTATTTGATGCACTTTATCGCTTCGCATCTGCTTAACATGATGTTATTTCTTTTTGACCCGCAGGGACTTTACGCGGGATACATAGACAACTACGCAGCTTCCAGCACCTGTACGACATACGTTTCCGGCCCAGAAGTTCTGCTGTCTATAATGACGACGCTGCTCTGATCTCAGAGTGGTGCGATCGTCGGCATCCGCATAACAAAATTTTTTCGTGGCAGCCTCAACACAGGGCTGTCATTAAGCACCATTGCCTCTTATCTCTTTGATAAGTCGGGTAATACACCAGGGTAGTAGTTTTAAAAAATCTTATAAGTGAAGAAAAAAACATGACTAATGCAAATCGTCCGATACTGAATCTCGACCTCGATCTGCTGCGTACATTTGTTGCCGTTGCCGATCTGAATACTTTTGCAGCGGCCGCTGCCGCGGTATGCAGAACGCAGTCAGCAGTGAGCCAGCAGATGCAACGTCTGGAACAATTGGTAGGTAAAGAGCTGTTTGCCAGACATGGACGTAATAAATTGCTGACGGAGCATGGCATTCAACTGCTGGGTTACGCCAGGAAAATCCTTCGTTTTAACGACGAAGCTTGCACCTCTTTAATGTACAGCAACATCCAGGGCGTTCTGACCATTGGCGCTTCAGATGATACCTCAGATACCATTCTGCCGTTCCTGCTTAATCGCGTAACGTCGGTTTATCCGAAGCTGGCCATTGATGTTCGTGTCAAACGCAACCCGTTCATGATGGAAATGCTAAACCAAGGTGAAGTTGATCTGGTTGTGACCACGTCCAGCCCAGGCAATTTTACCCATCAGGTACTGCGAACTTCACCCACGTTGTGGTACTGCGCGGCGGATTATATCTTCCAGCGCGGTGAAGCCATTCCTTTGGTTCTGTTGGATGAGCCAAGCCCTTATCGCGATATGGCGATTGATCACCTCAACGAAGCTGGAATTCCGTGGCGCATCTCGTATGTCGCGTCTACGTTAGCTGCGGTACGTGCAGCTGTTAAGGCCGGTTTGGGTGTGACAGCACGTCCAGTTGAAATGATGAGCCCAGAGCTGCGAGTGATGGGAGCGGCGGAAGGTTTGCCAGTGCTGCCGGATACCCAGTATTTGCTGTGCCGTAATCCAGACAGCGATAACGAACTGGCGCTGGCTATTTTCAATGCCATGCAGTCCACCAACGATCCGTACAATTTGAGTGCTAATCCAGACGGTACGTTGTTGTTGGATGATGAAGAGTAAGTACTGCAGTAACTGATAATTCCTCCTAAATGGAATACCGGTTAATTGTTAAAACTTAGATAAATGAGCCTTAGCGAATTAATTACCCGCTAAGGCTTTTTTTATGCCCGTTTGTCGACCTTTTTTGACCAATTTTCCTGTCGAAGATTTCCTCATCATCTTAAAATATAGAATGCGTTCCATTCTTCTTCAGGATGGAATGATTTTATCAATTTGTGCCCTCTTTCCCAGGGCATTTGCCCGTTTGTAACGCTGGTTTTTGCATCATAAAACCCATTTATGTGCTTTGGATCAAAAAAATACCCCTGATAAGGGGGGGGAATCTTCGACAAGACCTGTCAAAATATGATTGTTAAATGCACGATCCATGCATGTGAATACCCGCTACACTAAAATTAACCTCACAAACTGAAGCGATTTAGCTGGCGATCGCAGAGGTGAATGTTAATAATATGCTGCAGCTGTAAAATAATGTTTGGATACTTTTGTCAAAGTTGACAAAAGGTTATAGAAAGGAGTAAAAACCCCTATAAAATTGCTGCTTTATTGCTAATGACAGCAAACTTTATAAGGTTTTTTATCCTTCCCTTGAATCGATGTGGTGTGTTTGCTGCAACAGTGCAGGATGCCATCACCACTTTTGATGAGTAAGCAAAGAGTATGTCGACAACTACAGAAGTGATCGCTCATCACTGGGCATTTATTGTTTTTATCGTTATCGCATTTGGCCTGTGTGCCTTCATGTTGACCGGTGGCTGGTTGTTAGGTGGACGTGCGCGTGCGCGACACAAAGACACCCCGTTCGAATCGGGTATTGAGTCGGTCGGTGACACTCATATTCGCCTCTCTGCAAAATTCTATTTGGTTGCGATGTTCTTCGTCATCTTCGACGTTGAAGCCCTCTATTTATACGCATGGTCGACTTCTATCCGCGAAAGCGGTTGGGTCGGCTTTGTCGAAGCCGCAATTTTCATTTTGGTGCTCTTGGCAGGCCTGGTTTATCTGGTGCGCATCGGTGCGCTGGATTGGGCTCCTGCGCGTCGTCGCGTAGTCGTCAAATCTGTCCCGGTCAGTCACAGCCACACCAACCCTCATAAGCAGTAAAAGCGAGGCAATAAGATGGACTACACGCTGACACGCGTAGACCCGAACGGGGGCGGCGATAACGATCGTTATCCTCTGCAGAAACAGGAAATTGTTACCGATCCGCTGGAGCAGCACGTTCACCGCAGCGTCTATATGGGCAAGCTCGAACACGCTCTGCATGACATGGTGAACTGGGGACGTAAAAACTCTCTGTGGCCATATAACTTCGGTCTCTCCTGCTGCTACGTGGAGATGACCACGTCATTCACTGCGGTGCATGATGTGGCACGTTTTGGTGCGGAAGTTATGCGCGCCTCACCACGTCAGGCTGACTTCATGGTGATTGCCGGCACGCCATTTACCAAAATGGCGCCGGTTATTCAGCGTTTGTATGACCAAATGCTGGAGCCGAAATGGGTGATCTCCATGGGCGCATGCGCTAACTCCGGTGGTATGTACGACATCTACTCGGTAGTGCAGGGCGTAGACAAATTCCTGCCGGTGGATGTGTATATCCCAGGCTGCCCACCGCGTCCTGAAGCGTATATGCAAGCGCTGCTGCTGCTGCGTGAGTCGATTGGTAAAGAGCGTCGTCCACTGTCGTGGGTGGTTGGCGATCAAGGTGTTTACCGCGCCAATATGCAGCCAGAGCGTGAAAGGAAACGTGGTGAGCGTATTGCCGTCACCAACCTGAGAACGCCAGACGAAGTTTAAGCTTCCCGTTCACGGATGGAGCCACGGCCGCAGCAGAACATCACAATTTAATGTGCGCCGCCATCCTGACGCCTTCTTTTGAGCGCCTGATTACAGGCCGGAATGGTGAGTAACGTATGACTGATTTAACCACGCAAGATCTCGCACAGCCTTCATGGCAAACCCGCGATCATCTGGATGATCCAGTGGTCGGCGAGCTGCGTAACCGTTTTGGGCCGGATGCCTTTACCGTTCAGGCCACCCGCACCGGCATTCCGGTAGTTTGGGTGAAGCGTGAACAGCTATTGGAAATCGTTGAATTCCTGCGCAAGCTGCCAAAGCCGTATGTCATGCTCTATGACTTACATGGTTTTGATGAACGTTTACGCACTAACCGCGCCGGATTGCCCGCCGCGGATTTTTCCGTTTTCTATCACCTGCTGTCGATTGAACGCAACCGCGACATCATGCTCAAGGTGGCGCTGTCTGAAAACGATCTGAATGTGCCAACCATCACCAAAATTTTCGCCAACGCCAACTGGTATGAGCGCGAAACATGGGAGATGTTCGGTATTACCTTCAATGGTCACCCGCACCTGACGCGCATCATGATGCCGCAGACCTGGGAAGGCCATCCGCTGCGTAAAGATTATCCGGCGCGTGCCACCGAGTTCGATCCCTTCGAACTGACCAAACAGAAAGAAGATCTGGAGATGGAGGCGCTGACCTTCAAGCCTGAAGATTGGGGCATGAAGCGTAGCACTACCAACGAGGACTTTATGTTCCTCAACCTCGGTCCAAACCACCCGTCTGCGCACGGTGCCTTCCGCATCATTCTGCAACTCGATGGTGAAGAGATTGTCGATTGCGTTCCCGATGTTGGCTACCACCATCGTGGCGCTGAAAAGATGGGCGAGCGCCAATCCTGGCACAGCTACATTCCGTACACCGACCGTATCGAGTATCTCGGTGGCTGTGTCAACGAAATGCCGTATGTGCTGGCAGTAGAAAAACTGGCGGGCATCACCGTACCGGATCGCGTCAATGTGATTCGCGTGATGCTGTCCGAGCTGTTCCGCATCAACAGCCATCTGCTCTATATCTCCACCTTTATTCAGGACGTCGGCGCCATGACGCCGGTGTTCTTCGCCTTCACCGATCGTCAGAAAATCTATGACGTGGTTGAAGCGATCACCGGCTTCCGTATGCACCCAGCGTGGTTCCGTATTGGCGGCGTCGCGCATGACCTGCCAAAAGGTTGGGAGCGCCTGCTGCGCGATTTCCTCGACTGGATGCCGAAGCGTCTGAAAGAGTACGACAAAGCTGCACTGCGCAATACCGTGCTGATGGGCCGTTCGCAGGGCGTTGCGGCGTACAACATGGATGAAGCGCTGGCATGGGGCACCACCGGTGCTGGTCTGCGCGCTACCGGTTTAGATTTTGACGTGCGTAAATGGCGTCCGTATTCAGGCTACGAAAACTTCGATTTCGAAATTCCCGTTGGCGCAGGCATCAGTGATGCATACACCCGCGTTCAGCTGAAAATGGAAGAGATGTGGCAGTCACTGCGTATCCTGGAACAGTGCCTGAACAACATGCCTGAAGGCCCGTTCAAAGCGGATCATCCGCTGACCACGCCGCCACCGAAAGAGCGCACGCTGCAGCACATTGAAACCCTGATCACCCACTTCCTGCAGGTTTCGTGGGGCCCGGTGATGCCGGCCAACGAATCCTTCCAGATGATTGAGGCGACCAAAGGGATCAACAGTTACTACCTGACCAGCGATGGTAGCACCATGAGCTATCGCACCCGCGTGCGTACGCCGAGCTTCCCGCACCTGCAGCAGATCCCATCGGTGATCCGCGGCAGCCTGGTATCCGACTTGATCGTTTACCTCGGTAGTATCGATTTTGTTATGTCAGACGTGGACCGCTAATTATGCACGATCAAAAGATTGCTATTCACACCATCGACCCGACTGAGGTCTTCGTGCTGAGCGAGGCCGAGCACCACGCTATCGAGCACGAAAAACATCATTACGAAGATGCGCGTGCGGCTTCGATTGAAGCGTTGAAGATCGTGCAGAAACAGCGCGGTTGGGTGCCGGATGGCGCGATTAACGCTATCGCAGAAGTACTCGGAATTCCCGCCAGTGATGTGGAAGGTGTTGCCACTTTCTATAGCCAGATCTACCGCACGCCGGTTGGCCGTCACGTGATTCGCTACTGTGACAGCGTAGTGTGCCATATCACCGGTTATCAGGGCATTCAGGACGCACTTGAGCAGAAGCTGAATATTAAGCCTGGTCAAACCACGGCGGATGGTCGCTTTACGCTCTTGCCTACCTGCTGCCTCGGTAATTGCGATAAAGGGCCAACCATGATGGTAGACGAAGATACGCATGTTCATCTGACGCCTGAAGGCATCGCCAACTTGCTGGAGCAGTATCAATGACCATTAAACAGATCATTCGTACTGCCGAAACGCATCCACTGACCTGGCGTCTGCGTGACGACAAGCAGCCAATTTGGATTGATGAATACCGCAGTAAAAACGGTTACGTCGGTGCTGAAAAAGCGCTGAAAGATTTCAGCCAGGACGAAATTGTCGCGGCGGTAAAAGACTCTGGCCTGAAAGGCCGCGGTGGCGCCGGCTTTAATACCGGCCTGAAGTGGAGCCTGATGCCGAAAGACGAATCTATGAACATCCGTTACCTGCTGTGTAACGCCGATGAAATGGAGCCGGGCACCTATAAAGACCGCTTGCTGATGGAGCAACTGCCGCACCAATTGGTGGAAGGCATGTTGATCAGCGCGTTCGCGCTGAAAGCCTATCGTGGCTACATCTTCTTACGCGGTGAATACATCGAAGCGGCAGTCAATCTGCGTCGCGCGATTGCTGAAGCCACCGAAGCGGGCTATCTCGGTAAAAATATTCTCGGCACCGGTTTTGATTTCGAGCTGATCGTTCACACCGGGGCAGGGCGTTATATCTGTGGTGAAGAGACGGCGCTGATCAACTCGCTGGAAGGTCGTCGCGCCAATCCGCGCTCTAAGCCACCGTTCCCGGCAAGTGCTGGCGTATGGGGCAAGCCAACCTGCGTCAACAACGTGGAAACGTTGTCGAACGTGCCGGCCATCTTCCTTAACGGCGTCGATTGGTACAAAAACATCTCTACCAGTGAAGATACCGGCACCAAGATGATGGGCTTCTCAGGCCGCGTGAAAAATCCCGGCGTCTGGGAACTGCCATTCGGTACTACCGCACGTGAAATCCTGGAAGATTACGCCGGCGGCATGCGCGATGGCTTGAAATTCAAAGCCTGGCAGCCCGGCGGCGCAGGAACCGACTTCCTTACCGATCAGCACCTCGATCTGCCAATGGAATTTGCCAGCATTGGTAAAGCCGGCAGCCGTTTAGGTACCGCGCTGGCGATGGCGGTCGATCACGAAATCAATATGGTTTCGCTGGTACGTAATCTGGAAGAGTTCTTTGCGCGTGAATCTTGCGGCTGGTGTACGCCGTGCCGTGACGGATTGCCGTGGAGCGTGAAGATCCTGCGTGCGCTGGAGCAGAAGAAAGGTCAGCCGGGTGATATCGAAACCCTGCAGCAACTCTGCCGCCAGCTCGGCCCAGGTAAAACCTTCTGTGCCCACGCACCGGGTGCCGTCGAGCCATTGCAGAGCGCGATTAAATATTTCCGTGAAGAGTTTGAAGCCGGCATTGCGCCGCAGGTGTTTGGTAATACCCGAGCCATCGGTGGTATTCAGCCGAACCTGCTGAAAGCGCGCTGGTAATCGGCTGCCGTACACGGAACTCGCCTCGCGCTGTAATAGCGTGAGGAAAGAATTAGATGTTTAACGCTCGTCTTAGGGCGAGCCTTACGGAAGCATGTTCACTATGGCTACAATCCATGTAGACGGTAAAGAATATGATGTGAACGGAGCGGACAACCTGCTGCAGGCGTGTCTCTCTCTGGGCCTTGATATTCCTTATTTTTGCTGGCATCCGGCGCTGGGAAGCGTAGGGGCCTGCCGCCAGTGCGCGGTGAAGCAATTCCAGAATGCCGAAGATACCCGCGGTCGCCTCGTCATGTCCTGCATGACGCCAGCGTCAGACGGCACCTTTATTTCCATCGACGATGGCGAAGCAAAAGAGTTTCGTGAAAGCGTGGTGGAATGGCTGATGACCAACCATCCGCACGACTGTCCAGTGTGCGAAGAGGGCGGTAACTGCCACCTGCAAGATATGACGGTAATGACCGGACACAGCTTCCGTCGCTACCGCTTCACCAAGCGCACCCACCAGAATCAGGACCTCGGCCCGTTTATTTCACACGAAATGAACCGCTGCATCGCCTGTTATCGTTGCGTGCGTTACTACAAAGATTATGCTGACGGCAAAGATCTCGGCGTCTATGGCGCTCATGACAACGTCTACTTTGGTCGTCCGGAAGATGGCACGCTGGAAAGCGAATTCTCCGGCAACCTGGTGGAAATCTGTCCGACCGGCGTATTCACCGATAAAACGCACTCTGAACGCTATAACCGTAAATGGGATATGCAGTTCGCGCCAAGCATCTGTCAGCAGTGCAGCGTGGGTTGTAATACCAGCCCAGGCGAGCGTTATGGTGAATTGCGTCGTATTGAAAACCGTTACAACGGCAGCGTAAACCACTATTTTCTCTGCGATCGCGGTCGTTTTGGTTACGGCTACGTCAATCGCAAAGATCGTCCACGTCATCCGGTACAGCAACGCGGTAACGATTGGGTCAGCCTGAATGCTGAACAAGCCGTGAATGCGGCGGCGGATGTGCTGCGTCGGGCGAAGAAAGTGATCGGTATCGGCTCTCCGCGCGCCAGCATTGAAAGCAACTTCGCGTTGCGTGAGCTGGTTGGCGCAGAAAACTTCTCCACCGGTATGCCAGCAAGTGAGCAGGCGCGCGTGGAACTGATGCTGAAAGTGCTGCAGGACGGCGGCGTTTACACGCCATCACTGCGCGAAATCGAAAGCTATGATGCGGTGCTGGTGCTGGGTGAAGATTTGACTCAGGTTGGCGCGCGCGTAGCGCTGTCTGTACGTCAGGCGGTAAAAGGTAAAGCACGTGAGATGGCAGCCGCACAAAAAGTGGCTGACTGGCAAATCGCGGCAATCCTCAATATCGGTCAGCATGCCAAACATCCGCTGTTCGTGACCAACGTTGACGAAACCCGACTGGATGATATCGCGGCATGGAGCTATCGCGCACCGATTGAAGATCAGGCGCGTCTCGGCTTTGCCATCGCCAATGCGTTGGATGAGAGCGCACCAGCGGTAAGCGGCTTCGACAGCAAACTGAACGGCAAATTAGATGTCGTGGTTCAGGCGCTGGCGGGGGCGAAAAAACCGCTGATCATCTCCGGTACGCATTCCGGTAGCATCGCGATGATTGAAGCCGCCGCGAACGTGGCGAAAGCCTTGAAAGCGCGCGGAGCCGATGTCGGCATTACTTTGCTAGCCGGTGCGGCGAACAGCTTCGGCCTGGGCCTGATGGGCGGTCAGTCGCTGGATAGCGCACTGGAACAGCTGAGCAAAGGCGAAGCCGATGCGCTGGTGGTGCTGGAAAACGATCTCTATCGTCATGCGCCAAAGGCCGACGTAGATGCGGCGCTAGATACCACCGCTAACGTGATTGTGGTTGATCATCAGCGTACCGCAACGCTGGAAAAAGCCGGTTTGGTGCTCTCTACCGCCAGCTTCGCCGAAAGCGATGGTACATCTATCAACCATGAAGGTCGTGCTCAGCGCTTCTTCCAGGTTTACGATCCGTCTTATTACGATGACAGCGTCGTGATGCTGGAAAGCTGGCGCTGGTTGCGCTCGCTGCACAGCGCGGTTGAAAGCCGTCACATTGACTGGACACAGCTCGATCACGTGATTGATGCCACCGTTGCGGCGCTGCCACAGCTGAAAGGCATTAAAGATGCCGCGCCAGACGCAAGCTTCCGTATCCGTGGTCAAAAACTGGCGCGTTCCCCGCATCGTAACAGTGGCCGTACCGCGATGCGTGCCAACATCAGCGTGCATGAACCGCGCCAGCCGCAGGATAAAGACACCATGTTTGCCTTCTCGATGGAAGGTAACAACCAACCAAGCGCACCTCGTTCGCAGATTCCATTTGCCTGGGCGCCGGGCTGGAACTCACCGCAAGCATGGAACAAGTTCCAGGCGGAAGTCGGCGGCAAACTGCGTCATGGCGATCCAGGCGTACGTCTGTTTGAAGCCAGCGATCGCTCTCTACCGTGGTTTACTGCGATTCCGGAAAGCTTCGTTGAGGGCAGCCAGTGGCGTGTCGCTCCTTACTACCAGCTGTTTGGCAGTGAAGAGATGACGCAGCGCTCAACCACCTTCCAGAAACGCATGTCACCGGCCACGCTGGTGATTAATCCGGCTGATGCTGAGAAACTGGGCGTTAACAACGGTTCCTCTGTCGAGCTGGTCTGTGCCGGTGAAACGTTACGTTTGCCGGTACGTTTCTCTGCGTCGCTGCAAGCGGGGCAGGTGGGTTTACCGCTCGGTATGCCAGGTGTGCCGCCGTTCCTCTCAGGTGCGCAAATTGACAAACTGCAGGAGGCCGCGCAATGAGTTGGCTGACACCGGACGTTATTGAAATCCTGATCAACATTGGCAAAGCGCTGGTCATCCTGTTGGTAGTGGTGGGTTGCGGTGCTTTCATGAGTTTCGCCGAGCGTCGTCTGCTCGGCTTGTGGCAAAACCGCTACGGACCGAACCGTGTAGGTTGGGGCGGATCGCTGCAGCTGGCTGCAGATATGATCAAAATGTTCTTTAAAGAGGACTGGGTTCCGCCGTTTACCGACCGCTTCATCTTTACACTGGCACCGGTTATCGCCTTTGTATCGCTGCTGCTGGCCTTTGCCATTGTACCGGTTTCGCCAACGTGGATGGTCACCGACCTGAACATCGGTTTGCTGTTCTTCCTGATGATGGCGGGTCTGGCGGTCTATGCGGTGCTGTTCGCTGGCTGGTCGAGTAATAACAAATACTCGCTGCTGGGTGCGATGCGTGCCTCGGCACAAACGCTGAGCTACGAAGTGTTCCTTGGTCTGTCGCTGATGGGTGTAGTGGCGCAAGCCGGTTCATTCAATATGAATGCCATCGTCGAAAGTCAGGCGCATCTGTGGAACATCATTCCGCAGTTCTTCGGCTTCCTCACCTTCTGCATCGCCGGCGTTGCGGTCTGCCACCGCCACCCGTTTGACCAACCAGAAGCGGAGCAGGAGTTGGCGGATGGTTACCACATTGAATATGCCGGTATGAAATTCGGCCTGTTCTTCGTCGGTGAATACGTGGCGATCACCACTGTATCAGCGCTGATTGTCACGCTGTTCTTCGGTGGCTGGCACGGTCCGTTCCTGCCGCCATTCATCTGGTTCGCTCTGAAAACAGCGTTCTTTATGGTGATGTTTATCCTGATTCGTGCTGCGCTGCCGCGTCCACGCTATGACCAGGTGCTGTCGTTCGGCTGGAAAGTGTGTCTGCCGTTGACGCTGTTGAACCTGCTGGCGACCGCCGCAGTGATTCTGTCCACCGCGCAGTAAGGGACAATGAAATGACTTTAAAAGATATTGTCGTTGGCTTCGGCACGACAGTGCGCAGTATCTGGATGATAGGCATGCATGCCTTCGCCAAGCGCGAAACCCAAATGTATCCGGAAGAGCCGGTTTATCTGCCGCCGCGTTACCGCGGACGTATTGTGCTGACGCGCGATCCGGATGGTGCAGAGCGCTGCGTTGCCTGTAACTTGTGTGCGGTAGCGTGCCCTGTCGGCTGTATCTCGCTGCAGAAAGCTGAAACGCAGGATGGACGCTGGTATCCAGAGTTTTTCCGCATCAACTTCTCACGCTGCATCTTCTGTGGTCTGTGCGAAGAAGCGTGCCCAACCACCGCGATCCAGCTGACGCCCGATTTTGAATTGGGTGAGTTTAAGCGTCAGGATCTGGTGTATGAGAAGGAAGACCTGCTGATTTCCGGTCCGGGTAAGTACCCGGAATACAACTTCTATCGTATGGCTGGTATGGCGATCGACGGAAAAGAGAAGGGCGAAGCGGAAAACGAAGCCAAGCCGATCGACGTCAAAGGGTTGTTACCTTAAGGAGCCAGGTATGGAATTTGCGTTTTATCTTTGCGGACTGGTCGCGGTGTTGACGACGTTGCGCGTCATCACTCACACCAATCCGGTACATGCGCTGCTGTACCTGATTGTTTCGCTGCTGTCGATTGCCGGCGTGTTCTTCTCAATGGGCGCCTACTTTGCGGGTGCCCTGGAAATCATCGTTTACGCCGGCGCTATCATGGTGCTGTTCGTCTTCGTGGTGATGATGCTGAACCTGGGCAAAACCCAGCAGGATCAAGAGCGCGAGTGGCTGAAGCCTTCACTGTGGATTGGTCCCGGCATCGTCTCGTTACTGCTGCTGGCGGTAATGATTTATGCCATTAGCACTGCACAGGATCAGGGCATTGATGGCACCGTCATCGACGCCAAAGCGGTCGGTATCAGCTTGTTTGGTCCTTATGTTCTGGCTGTTGAGCTGGCATCAATGCTGCTGCTCGCCGGTCTGGTAGTGGCCTTCCATATTGGACGTGAAGAGCGTCACGGCGAAGTGCTGAGCAATCGTCAAGCGGATGCGCAAGCAAATAAGGAGGATCACGCATGATCCCGTTACAACACGGTCTAATGCTGGCCGCTGTGCTGTTTGTTCTCGGCCTGACCTCGGTGGTGCTGCGTCGTAACATCCTGTTTATGCTGATTGGTCTGGAAATTATGATCAATGCCTCGGCGTTAGCGCTGGTGGTTGCAGGCAGCTATTGGGGACAAGCTGACGGCCAGGTGATGTACATTCTGGCAATCAGCCTTGCGGCGGCGGAAGCGAGTATTGGTCTGGCGCTGTTGCTCCAGCTTTATCGTCGTCGTCAGACGCTGAACATTGACACAGTGAGCGAGATGCGCGGATGAATCTTCTCTATTTAACCGTATTATTTCCGCTGATTGGCTTTCTGCTATTAGCGTTTTCACGCGGTCGCTGGTCGGAGAACCTGTCGGCTGCAGTCGGAATGGGATCGGTTGGTCTGGCAGCATTGACCACTATTTATGCCGGTTTTGACTTCTTCAATCAGGGACAGCAGCCGTTTACACAAGCGCTGTGGACCTGGATTCACGTCGGCAATTTTGACATCAAAGTAAATCTGGTGCTGGACGGCTTATCGCTGACCATGCTGTCAGTCGTTACCGGTGTCGGATTCTTCATCCACATGTTCGCTTCATGGTACATGCGTGGTGAAGAAGGTTATTCGCGCTTCTTCGCTTACACCAACCTGTTTATCGCGAGCATGGTGGTGTTAGTACTGGCCGATAACCTGATGCTGATGTATCTCGGTTGGGAAGGTGTGGGCCTGTGTTCTTATCTGCTGATTGGCTTCTACTACAGCAATCCAGAGAACGGCAAAGCGGCGATGAAAGCCTTTATCATCACCCGTGTCGGTGATGTGTTCCTCGCTTTCGCCTTATTCATCCTTTACAACGAACTGGGTACGCTGAACTTCCGCGAACTGGTTGAGCTGGCACCAGCGCACTTTGCTGCTGACAACCATATGCTGCAGTGGGCAACCCTGATGCTGTTGGGTGGCGCGGTGGGTAAATCTGCACAGCTGCCGTTACAAACGTGGCTGGCGGATGCGATGGCGGGTCCAACCCCGGTTTCGGCGCTGATTCACGCCGCCACCATGGTAACCGCCGGTGTCTACCTGATTGCACGTACCCACGGTCTGTTCCTGTTAACGCCGGAAGTGTTGCATCTGGTCGGAATCATTGGTGCGATTACCTTGGTGCTGGCAGGTTTTGCTGCGCTGGTGCAAACCGACATCAAACGCGTGCTGGCTTACTCCACCATGAGTCAGATTGGCTACATGTTCCTCGCGCTTGGCGTGCAGGCATGGGACGCGGCGATTTTCCACCTGATGACGCATGCATTCTTTAAAGCCTTGCTGTTCCTCTCTTCAGGCTCGGTCATTCTTGCCTGCCATCATGAGCAAAACATCTTCAAGATGGGCGGCCTGCGTAAGAGCATCCCACTGGTTTATGTCTGCTTCCTGGTGGGTGGCGCTGCGCTAGCGGCACTGCCGCTGATTACCGCAGGTTTCTACAGTAAAGATGAAATCCTGTTTGGTGCGCTGGCGAATGGTCACATCAATCTGATGGTTGCGGGTCTGGTGGGTGCATTCCTCACCTCAATCTACACCTTCCGCATGATCTTCATCGTGTTCCACGGTGAAGAGAAAATTCATGCTCACGCTGGCAAAGGCATTACTCATCATCTGCCGCTGATTGTGCTGATGGTGCTCTCCACCTTTATTGGTGCGCTGATTACTCCACCGCTGGCGGGCGTCTTGCCGCAGAACGAATTTGGTGAAGGCGGCAAAGTGATGCTGGAAATCACCTCAGGCGTAGTGGCAATCGTCGGAATCCTGATTGCTGCAGCGCTGTGGCTGGGTAAACGTCAGCTGGTTACCAGCATCGCTAACAGCGCGCCGGGTCGTTTCTTCGGCACCTGGTGGTTCGCGGCCTGGGGCTTCGATTGGCTGTATGACAAGGTGTTCGTGAAACCTTATCTCGGCATCGCCTGGCTGCTGAAGCGCGATCCGCTTAATTCACTGATGAACCTGCCTGCGCTGCTGTCGCGTATTGGTAATAAAGGGTTGGTAGTGAGTGAGAACGGTTATCTGCGCTGGTACGTGGCCTCGATGAGCGTTGGCGCCGTGGTGGTGCTGGCGCTGCTGCTGGTGATTTAAAGATTGATGAGCGGGGCGGGTAAGTTTTCTCACCCCAGTAGCGAATGTAAAAGTTGCCTGAATGACGAAGCGTAATCGGCGCAGCCAGTTTCGTTACCGCCAGCGCACAGCAACCGGAGCGTACTTAGGTACGTGAGGATTGCGGGCACTGCCGGGAACGAAAATGGCAAGTAAGATAGCTCGGAATCAGGCTGAAAAAAGGGAAGTATGCCGTGTTATTACCTTGGCTAATAATCATACCTTTTGTCGGTGGCTTGCTCTGCTGGCTTGCGGAGCGTCTTGGCGCAAAAGTTCCGCGATGGATTGCCATGATCACCATGGGCCTGACGCTGGCGCTTGGCCTGCAACTGTGGTTGCAGGGAGGCTATTCACTGACGCAGGCTGCGGGCATTCCGCAATGGCAATCGACGTTCTCGGTACCGTGGATTCCGCGTTTTGGTATCAACTTCCATCTGGCGATTGATGGTCTGTCGCTGCTGATGGTGGTGCTAACCGGTCTGCTCGGCCTGATGGCAGTGCTATGTTCCTGGAATGAAATTGAGAAGTATCAGGGCTTCTTCCACCTCAACCTGATGTGGATTCTTGGTGGTGTGATTGGCGTGTTCCTCTCCATCGACATGTTCCTGTTCTTCTTCTTCTGGGAAATGATGCTGGTGCCGATGTACTTCCTCATCGCACTTTGGGGTCATAAAGCATCAGACGGTAAAACGCGCATCAGTGCGGCGACCAAGTTCTTCATCTATACCCAGGCTTCCGGTCTGATTATGTTGGTGTCGATTCTGGCGCTGGTCTTTGTGCACTACAACGCAACCGGCGTCTGGACCTTCAGCTATGAAGAGCTGCTGAAAACCCCGATGTCGCACACCGTTGAGTATCTGCTGATGCTGGGCTTCTTCATCGCCTTTGCGGTGAAAATGCCGGTGGTGCCCCTGCACGGTTGGTTGCCCGACGCACACAGCCAGGCACCTACCGCGGGTTCGGTTGACCTCGCCGGTATTCTGTTGAAAACCGCGGCCTATGGTCTGCTGCGCTTCAGCTTACCGCTGTTCCCAAATGCGTCTGCGGAGTTTGCTCCGATTGCGATGTGGCTCGGTATCCTCGGCATCTTCTACGGTGCGTGGATGGCTTTCTCGCAAACCGATATCAAACGCCTGATTGCTTACACCTCCGTTTCGCACATGGGCTTCGTGCTGATCGCCATCTACACCGGCAGCCAGCTGGCCTTCCAGGGCGCGGTAATTCAGATGATTGCGCACGGCCTTTCGGCGGCGGCACTGTTCATTCTGTGTGGTCAGCTGTATGAGCGTCTGCATACGCGCGACCTGCGTCAGATGGGCGGTTTGTGGTCGCGGATTAAATGGATTCCGGGTCTGTCGCTGTTCTTCGCGGTTGCAAACCTCGGTATGCCGGGCACCGGTAACTTTGTCGGCGAATTTATGATTCTGACCGGCAGTTTCCAGGTGGTGCCGGTGATTATCGTCATTGCGACTTTTGGTCTGGTGTTTGCGTCGGTTTACTCGCTGATCATGATGCAGCGCGCTTACTTCGGCGAAGCGAAGTCAAAAGATCCGCTGCCAGGCATGTCACCGCGTGAGTTCATGACTATCGGCGTATTGGTGGTGTTGCTGGTGCTGCTGGGGATTTATCCGCAGCCAATCCTCGACACATCCCATGCTGCGATGAGCAATATTCAGCAGTGGTTTACCGCTTCAATTTCAACTACAAGGCCGTAATTCGCCATGACAATAACTCCTCAACATCTGATCGCGTTACTGCCGCTGTTGATCGTCGGATTGACGGTGGTGGTGGTGATGCTGTCCATTGCGTGGCGACGCAATCACTTTGTTAATGCCACGCTGACCGTGATCGGACTTAACATTGCGCTGTTTTCTCTGTGGTTTGTCGGCCAGGCGGGGGCGATGGATGTCACGCCGCTGCTGCGTGTTGATGGCTATTCGATGTTCTACACCGCGCTGGTGGTGTTAGCGAGCCTGGCCACCTGCACCTTTGCTTATCCCTGGTTGGCCGGTTTCCCAGACAACAAAGATGAGTTCTATCTGCTGGTGCTGATTGCGGCTCTCGGTGGTATTGTGCTGGCGAGCGCTAACCATCTGGCGGCGTTGTTCATCGGCATCGAACTGCTCTCTCTGCCGCTGTTTGGTTTGATTGGTTACGCCTTCCGCCAGAAACGTTCGCTGGAAGCGTCACTGAAATACACCATTCTGTCAGCTGCAGCGTCATCCTTCCTGCTGTTCGGTATCGCCCTGATTTATGCAGACTCCGGTAGCCTGAGCTTTGTGCAGTTGGGCAAAAGCCTGAGCGATAGCATGATTCAGGAGCCGCTGCTGCTGCTGGGTCTGGGCATGATGATTATCGGTCTGGGCTTTAAACTGTCGCTGGTGCCGTTCCATCTGTGGACGCCAGACGTTTATCAGGGTGCGCCTGCGCCGGTTTCAACCTTCCTCGCCACCGCCAGTAAGATTGCGATTTTCGCCGTGATTATGCGTCTATTCATGTACGCGCCAGTCACTGACAGCGAAGCCGTTCGAACCGTGCTGGGTATCATTGCCTTCGCGTCGATTCTGTTCGGTAACCTGATGGCGATTTCTCAGAGCAACATCAAGCGTCTGCTGGGTTACTCCTCCATTGCGCATCTGGGGTATTTACTGGTAGCGCTGATTGCGGTGAAAACGCATCAACTGTCGCTGGAAACCGCCGGTGTTTATCTGGCTGGTTATCTGTTCAGCAGCCTTGGTGCGTTCGGTGTGGTTAGCCTGATGTCGAGCCCATATCGTGGTCCGGATGCCGATACGCTCTACTCTTATCGTGGCCTGTTCTGGCATCGTCCTATTCTGTCAGCAGTAATGACGGTGATGATGTTGTCACTGGCGGGTATCCCGATGACGCTCGGCTTCATCGGTAAATTCTACGTGATCGCTTCAAGTGTGAACGCACATCTGTGGTGGTTGAGTGGTGCCGTGGTAGCCGGTAGTGCGATTGGTCTTTACTACTATCTGCGCGTAACGGTGAGCTTGTATCTGAGTCCGCCAGAACTGCATAACCGCGACACCCAAGCCAACTGGGCGTTTACGGCGGGTGGTGTTGTGGTGCTGATCTCTGCGATTCTGGTACTGCTGCTCGGTGTTTATCCGCAGCCGCTGATCACGCTGGTGCAGATGGCTCAGCCATTGATGTAAGCCAAACCCATGTCATCACTGAATCAGGCCTGCGGGCCTGATTTTTTTTGCCTGAAATCTGACAATCCCTGCTGACGTTGCTAATTTTTAAGCAGTGTTAATTCCTCCGCAGAGGCGACATGATCAAATTGATCTTCCTGCTTACCGGCGCGCAGATATTGCGTCGACGCTGGTATTGGCTCGCGCTGGGTGGCATCGCGTTGATCCTGCTCTCCGCAATGATTCTTTATGATATTGGCAGCGATGGCGTGTTGTCGGTACCGCTGGATATGCTCGCCATCCTGTTCGTCGTGGAAGGTGCGGTGCAGCTGTTCTTCGCCATCAGCAAAGAGCTACGCATTGACTGGTTAACGCTGCTGAAAGCGCTGGGTTTTCTCTTCATCGCCTTCCTGATATTCAACATTCCTGCAGACAATAACGACGTATCAGCGGTGTTATTTGGATTGATGTTCCTGTTCGATGGCCTGTTTCGCATCTCGGCGGCCTGGGTATTACGCGGCGTACGTTGGCGCAAGCACTGCTTCACCGGCATCGTCGAGCTCGGTCTGAGTATTGTGATCATCAGCAACTGGCCGTTTCATCATCACATTGCGGTGCCGCTCTGTTTCGCACTGTTGCTACTGAGTATCGGCACCAATCTGCTCCTGATGGCGCGTCAGGCGCATCTGTTAACCGACAATAGCTCGGTAACCGCGTTGCCGCTGTTCAAGGCGGCAGGATTACGCCGCTGGCACAGTAGCCGCTATGCGCATCCCCCCTTTCCGGCGGAGTTGGCCGCGGCCCCGTTGACCGTGTATATCTGGACGCCGGTTGGCGCCTGTGTGGTGCGCGAACGCTATCCGTTGATCAATCGCTATATTGCAGCGGTCGATAACAATGGCGTGGTGTCGACCGGGCACGCGGCGCTCGAAGTCGGCAGCGATCTCTATATCAGTCACTATCCGCTGGACAACATCGATCGCGATTCCGGGAATTTCCGCGCCATTCTCCGTTCGGGGGAAAGTAATGATGTTGCCGGGCGCTTCTTGCCGTCGCTGGCGGAGGAAGTGGCGGATTGGTGTGCGCCTGATAAACAGATCATTTTTCCACGCTACAATCGGGTAGCGCTGGAAAATTACTGGCGCAGCTATCGAACTGACGGCACTTATAACCTCACGGCACGTAACTGTTCATCCACCATGATTCAGGCGTTGGATGTGGCGATAGAAGGGATTCTGGCGCAGCAACCTTTTGCCGGTCTGCGCTTGTTTATCGATCCGAATTTCTGGTTACTTGGCGTCATTCGCGGCAGGGCAGAAGAGATGACGTGGACGCCAGGATTGGCGCTGGATTATGTCTGGTTGTTAAAACGCGTGATTGAACCCCAGTCGAGCCAGCTGTGGCCGCTCCGGTTATGGCAAGGCCTAAAATTGCGCCATGAGCTTTGGCAGCAAAAGCGGACGCCATCACGCAGCATTGTGAAATAACAGTGCAGGGTGCGTCACGTTGGTCGTACGAACTCGCGGCAGGCACTGCGTTTACTTAGGCTGCTGTGATACGCTGGCGGAATTCACTTTTTTCGCTCAGACAAGGAAGCACCATGGAAATGCTTTGGCTTGATTGCCATCACAGTGAACTGACGGCACAACAACTCTATACCCTGTTGGCGCTGCGCAATCACGTCTTCATCGTGGAGCAAAACTGTCCCTATCAGGATATTGATGGACAGGATTTGGCTGCCGATAACCGCCATATTCTCGGATTTCTCGACGGCAAACTGCTGGCCTATGCGCGCGTACTGACGCCAGCGTTAGAGTCTGCGCCTGTGCTGATAGGACGCGTCATCGTCTCTGAAGAGGCTCGCGGCTTAAAGCTGGGATACCGTTTGATGGAGAAGGCGCTGGAGAGTTGCGAAAAGAATTGGCCACAGCGCGCGATTTATCTCTCAGCGCAGGCGCATCTGGAAGGTTTTTACGGTCGGTTGGGCTTTAAAGCGGTTACTGACGTGTACATGGAAGATGATATTCCGCACATCGGCATGCAGAAAGCATAACGGCGAGGATCGCTCCTCGCCGTTATCATCAGCCCGGCGTCATCTGCCGGTCGTCAACATACTTACGTTGATCCGGCGGTGGCGGGAAGTACTGATAAAGCCAGGTTTCACTCAGCGTCTCATCTTTAGTACGCAGGAACAGGCGCATATCAACCGGTTTAGTTGAATCGCTGTTTGGATACCAGTCAAACAGGATGCGGTAACCGTTCAGCGGCTCGACGTAGAGAATCTCCACCTGCTTGAAGGTGCCGTCAGAAACGGTAATCACCGGCTCAATGCCTTTCGGTGCAGCGGCTTTCAGATCGCCACCGACAAAATCAATGGCAAAGCGACGGCACCACGTATCCGGGAAGTGTTCGCCAGGCGCCCAACCTTCCGGGAAGCCACCAATCCCGGTGCGTGTTGCATCGACACGCGCTAAACCACTGCGAACTGGCGGCAACTGGCTCCAGTAGAGTTTGTACTGGAAGTTGAACTCGCTGCCGGCTTTCACCGGTTCTGACGGCTGCCAGAAGCAGACGATGTTATCCAGCGTTTCACCGGTGGTAGGAATCTCCATCACATTAATGGCGCCTTTGCCCCATTTGCCAATCGGTTCCACCCACAGACTTGGACGTTTGTCGTACCAGCCAATCACGTCCTGATAATTCTTGAAGTCATGATCGAGCTGCAGCAGGCCGAATCCACGCGGGTTCTCGTCTTGATAGGCGTTGAACTGCAAGCGCTGCGGGTTATTGAGCGGGCGCGCAATCCATTCACCTTCACCGGTCCACATCGCCAAACGATCGGAGTCGTGAATTTGCGGATGGTAAGTGTTGCACATGCGGCGCTCATTGGTGCCGCAGCTGAACATGCTGGTCATTGGCGCGATGCCGAGCTGGCGGATTTCATTACGGGCAAACAGGTGGTTTTCTACATCCATTACCACGCGTTTCTCTTCGCAGTGAATGGTGAACTTGTAGGCACCGGTGATGCTGGCGCCGTCCAGCAGCGCATACACGACAAATGTGGTGTCATCGGCTTTTGGCGTTTCGAACCAGAAGGCGGTGAAGTCCGGGAACTCCTCTTTGCCGTTGCTGAAGGTGTTGACCGCCACGCCGCGCGCCGACAAGCCGTACTGGAACGTCTCATCTACCGCACGGAAATAGCTGGCGCCCAGGAACGAGACGATATCGCGACGGGCCAGCTCTGGCTTTTTGAACGCACGGAAACCGGCGAAGCCGAGATCGGTTTTACCGACCAGCTGTTTGGTATCAACGTTGGCATTGTGATAGTTGAACAGCTCCGGGCGGAAGTGAATCTCGCGCGCTTCACGGCTGTCAGCATCCACCGAGAACATGCGGATGCGGCGTTTGAAACCCATCCCCACGTGGAAGAACTGCACATCAAGCTCGCGATCGGCGATGTTGTTCCACAATGAGTGATTGGCGTCGTACTGAATTTCGTTATAGGCCTGAGGAGTCAGATTGGCCAGCGTGTCGGGCAGGGGGCCGGGTGCGCCGCCCCAGGGCTGTTTTGCCAAAGCGGAGGCTTTCTTTTTCAAGGAATAGAAATCGAAGCGAACTGCGGTACCGTCGGCGATACCCTCATCGGCCCAGGCGGATTGTGCAAACAGCGTGGAGAGGCCCGTCATGCCGCTAACGGCGGAGAGGGCCATGGACGCTTTCATAAATTTTCTACGATTCATGCCGGAAATCTAATCCTTAGCTGCTCGGGTGTATTGTGACTGTCGTGCGTGCTTCACACATGTGTGACGCTGAGCGTCAGGCTACAGGGGGTTACGACAGTCGCGAAATTAAAAAATTCAGTCTGCGGAAAATTTATCAGATTAATCAAATAAGCGAAGCAGATTTCGCGCCGCTACGCCGCTGATAACATAACTTTGCATTGAGAGCGGTGAAACTCGGTAAATTCCTGGAGGCTTGCCGCCAGCAAAAATGGAATTTAAGACTATAGTTAAACCACAACGAGTTAGGAACATGGAGGAACTACATAGTGTCATCATCAGACCAATTTGAAACCCGCCTTGACGACGATCTGGCGCTGCTAACCGAAACGCTGGAAGAAGTATTACGCGCTTCGGGTGACCCGGCCGATCAGAAATACATCGAACTGAAACTCAAAGCTGAACAAGCGCTGGAAGACGTGAAATCACGCGTTAGCCAGGCGTCAGACAGCTATTACTATCGTGCCAAAAATGCGGCCTATCGCGCCGATGATTATGTGCATGAAAAACCGTGGCAGGGGATTGGCATCGGTGCCGCCGCTGGCCTGTTTGTCGGTTTACTGCTGGCACGACGCTGAGTTCTGCCGGGCGCGACTCGCTTCGCGCCCGATTTCTGCTCTTCCTGACCCCATTCCCTACCAAATCCTCTTTTCGCATCATCCGCGATTGTGTTTCGCCTGCGCGCTTCCTACAGTAAAACGACAGGGATAAGGAGAACGCAACGTGATACGTGTAGAAATGCTCTCAACGGGCGATGAAGTGTTACATGGGCAAATAGTTGATACCAACGCCGCATGGTTAGCCGATGTGCTGTTCCAGCACGGATTACCGATGACCAGCCGCAGCAACGTCGGTGATGCGATGACGTCGCTGGTCGAAGCGCTGCAAAGCCGCAGCCAGATTGCCGACGTGCTGATTGTCAATGGCGGTTTAGGACCGACCAGCGACGATCTCAGCGCACAGGCCGCCGCCGCCGCCAGCGGTAGTGAATTAGTGATTCAACAAGCCTGGCTGGAGAAAATGGAAGCCTGGTTTGCCAGTCGCGGACGCGTTATGGCGCCGAGCAATCGCAAGCAGGCAGAAATTCCGGCAAATGCTGAGATGCTGGATAACCCGGTCGGCACCGCATGTGGCTTTGCATTGCAGCTCAATCGCTGCTGGATTTTCTTCACGCCGGGTGTACCGTCGGAATTTAAGGTGATGGTCGAGCAGGAGATCATTCCGCGTCTCAAAGCGCGCTTTGCGTTGCCTGAGCCGCCGCTGTGTTTACGCCTCACCACTTTTGGGCGCGGAGAAAGTGATATTGCCGCCGAGCTCGAGCCATTACCGCTGCCGGAAGGTGTGGTGATGGGGTATCGCTCATCAATGCCGATTATCGAGATCAAACTTACCGGGCCAGCCGATCAGCGCGTGGCGATGGAGCAGGTGTGGCAGCAGGTAAAACTGTTGCTGGCTGAATGCACTATCTTTGAGGGCACCGAAGGTTTGCCGGCGCTGCTGGCGCGCGAACTGCAGGATCGTGGCTTCCGTCTGGCGCTGAGCGAGCAGTTCACCGCAGGTTTACTTCACTGGCAATTGGCGGCCGCGGACGTAGCGCTCAGCAAGGCGGAGATCCTGCCAGCTCAGGATGAAGATCTGGAATCGCAGGTTGCGCGCACGCGTGATTGGGCGCAGCAACAGGGTTGCGCGTTGGCGTTATCTGTCGGAAATCTGGAAGAGGGTGAAGTGTCAATCGCACTGCACACGCCGGAAGCGAACTGGGGTCAACGCGTCAAGTTCATGCATGGTCGTCATAACGCAGAGACGCGACAAAAAGTGGTGGCGATGATGGCGATGAATATGCTGCGTCGCTGGATGCACGGCAGCGAAGTCAGCACCGGACACGGCTGGATTGATGTGCTGGAAACAGTGAAACGTTGATTCGAAGGGTCGCCATTTATGGCGACCAACAACTCAAAACTCGATCTCAATCTCCCCTTTAGCGCGACAGCAGCACGGCAAAATCTCGCCTTGCTGCACAAACGCCAACGGGGTCTCCGCATAATCCACTTCGCCTTTCAGCAAGCGCAGGCGGCAAGAACCGCAATAGCCTTCACGACACTGAAACTCCACGCAAAGATTATTCGCTTCCAGCGTGGCCAGCAGATTAGGGTGATCTTCTGCGCACTCCAGCCGGGAGCCGGAGCTACGCAGAATAACAACAGAACGACTCATAATTACAGCTGGAAACCGTCGAAATCGTCTTCGCCTACTTCGGAATCAATCTGACCGACCAAATACGAGCTCACTTCGACTTCCTGCGGTGCAACCTGCACGTTGTCCGATACCAGCCATGAATTGATCCATGGAATGGGGTTCGAACGCGTCTGGAACGGCAGGTCTAGGCCAACGGCCTGCATACGGATGTTAGTGATGTACTCGATGTACTGGCACAGAATGTCTTTATTCAGGCCGATCATCGAACCGCCGCTGAACAGATACTCTGCCCACTCTTTTTCCTGCTCGGCTGCTTTCTTGAACAGGTCGTAACATTCGTCGCGGCACTCGGCGGCAATCGCTTTCATCTCTGGATCATCTTCACCGGTACGCAGCAGGTTCAACATATGCTGGGTGCCTGTCAGGTGCAGCGCTTCGTCGCGAGCAATCAGCTTAATGATTTTGGCGTTACCTTCCATCAGCTCACGCTCGGCGAAAGCAAATGAACAGGCGAAGCTCACGTAGAAGCGAATCGCTTCCAGCGCATTGACGCTCATCAGGCAGATATAGAGCTGTTTTTTCAGATCGCGCAGATTAACGGTGACGGTTTTACCGTTCACCTGATGCGTGCCTTCGCCCAGCAGATGCCAGTAGCTGGTCATCTCGATCAGGTCATCGTAGTACTTCGAGATATCTTCCGCGCGCGCCAGAATCTGTTCATTGGTGACGATATCGTCAAACACCACCGCCGGATCGTTCACGATATTACGGATGATGTGGGTGTAAGAGCGCGAGTGAATGGTCTCGGAGAACGCCCAGGTTTCAATCCAGGTTTCCAGCTCAGGGATGGAAATCAGCGGCAGCAGCGCCACGTTCGGGCTACGGCCCTGAATCGAATCCAGCAGCGTTTGATACTTCAGGTTGCTGATAAAGATGTGCTTTTCATGCTCTGGCAGCGCCTGGTAATCGATACGATCGCGCGACACGTCGACTTCTTCCGGACGCCAGAAGAAGGAGAGCTGCTTCTCAATCAGCTTTTCAAAGATGTCATATTTCTGCTGATCGAAACGGGCAACGTTGACGGACTGGCCAAAGAACATCGGCTCTTTCAGCTGGTCATTTTTGTTCTGCGAGAATGTGGTGTAAGCCATTTTGAGTCCAAATGTGAAGAGGGCCGACCGTTGCCGGCCCTGACAAGATGAGATTAGATCTTACATGCGCCGCTTTCGCAGCCATCATCCTGAATGGAAGGGGCCAGATCGTCCTGTGCATCTTCCGCACCATCACGGGTGTTTTGGTAGTACAGGGTTTTCACGCCAAATTTGTAGGCGGTCAGCAGATCTTTCAGCAACTGTTTCATCGGCACTTTGCCATTGGCAAAACGGCTCGGATCGTAGTTGGTATTCGACGAAATCGCCTGATCGATAAACTTCTGCATCACGCCAACCAGCTGCAGATAACCGTCGTTGGACGGCATTTCCCACAGCAGTTCGTACTGATCTTTCAGACGCTCATACTCTGGCACCACCTGACGCAGAATGCCGTCTTTTGATGCTTTGATGCTGATGTGTCCGCGCGGTGGTTCGATACCGTTAGTCGCGTTCGAAATCTGTGAAGAGGTTTCGGATGGCATCAGCGCAGAGAGCGTAGAGTTGCGCAGACCGTGCGTGGTGATTGACTCACGCAGACCTTCCCAATCCAGATGCAGCGGCTCGTTGCACACCACATCGAGATCCTTTTTATAGGTATCGATTGGCAGAATGCCCTGCGAATAAGTGGTCTCTTTGAACCACGGGCAAGCACCTTGCTCTTTCGCCAGTTCGTTCGAGGCTTTCAGCAGGTAATACTGAATCGCTTCGAAGGTTTTGTGCGTCAGGTTGTTGGCGCTGCCATCAGAATAACGCACGCCGTTTTTCGCCAGGTAGTAGGCGTAGTTGATCACGCCGATGCCCAGCGTACGACGGCCCATGGCGCCGCGTTGGGCTGCCGGGATGGGGTAATCCTGATAATCCAGCAGCGCATCAAGGGCACGCACTGCGAGTGTCGCCAGCTCTTCCAGATCGTCTAGGCTGTTAATCGCGCCCAGGTTGAAGGCCGACAGCGTACACAAGGCGATTTCGCCGCTTTCGTCATTCACATCGTTGAGCGGTTTGGTCGGCAGCGCGATTTCCAGGCACAGGTTCGACTGACGAACCGGCGCGATGCTCGGATCAAACGGGCTGTGGGTGTTGCAGTGATCGACGTTCTGAATGTAGATACGGCCAGTTGAAGCACGTTCCTGCATCATCAGTGAGAACAGCTCAACTGCTTTCACACGCTGCTTGCGGATGCTGTCGTCTTTCTCATATTTGGTGTACAGACGCTCGAACTCGTCCTGATCGGCGAAGAACGCGTCATACAGGCCAGGCACGTCAGACGGGCTGAACAGGGTGATGTCTTCGCCTTTCAGCAAGCGGGTGTACATCAGCTTGTTGATCTGTACGCCGTAATCCATGTGACGCACGCGGTTGCCTTCAACGCCACGGTTGTTTTTCAGTACCAGCAGGCTTTCCACTTCCAGATGCCACATTGGGTAGAACAGCGTAGCGGCACCACCACGCACGCCGCCCTGCGAGCAGGACTTCACGGCGGTCTGGAAATGCTTGTAGAACGGAATACAGCCGGTGTGGAACGCTTCGCCGCCGCGGATTGGGCTACCCAGCGCACGGATGCGGCCAGCGTTGATGCCGATACCGGCGCGCTGTGAAACGTACTTCACAATGGCGCTGGAGGTGGCATTGATAGAGTCGAGGCTATCGCCGCACTCGATCAGCACGCAAGAGCTGAACTGACGGGTTGGGGTGCGCACGCCGGACATGATCGGCGTCGGCAACGAGATCTTGAACGTCGAGATCGCATCATAGAAGCGCTTCACGTAATCCATACGGGTTTCGCGCGGGTAGCCCGAGAACAGGCAAGCCGCCACCAGAATGTAGAGGAACTGGGCGCTTTCGTAGATTTCACCGCTGACGCGGTTCTGCACCAGATATTTCCCTTCCAGCTGCTTAACCGCGGCGTAGGAGAAATTCATGTCGCGCCAATGGTCGATGAACTCGTCCATCTGCTCGAACTCTTCGGTGCTGTAATCTTCCAGCAGATGACGGTCATATTTGCCCATCTCAACCATCTTCACCACCTGATCGTACAGCTTCGGCGGTTCAAACTGGCCGTAAGCTTTTTTACGCAGGTGGAAGATAGCCAGACGCGCGGCCAGGTACTGGTAATCTGGCGCATCACGGGAGATCAGGTCTGCGGCAGCCTTGATGATGGTCTCATGAATATCAGAGGTTCTGATGCCATCGTAGAACTGAATGTGTGAGCGCAGTTCAACCTGTGAAACTGAAACGTTGTTCAGCCCTTCGGCTGCCCAATCCAGTACACGGTGAATTTTGTCGAGATCAATGCGCTCCTGGCGGCCATCGCGTTTAGTAACGAGCAGACTTTGGTTCATGTCGCGTTTTTACCTGTCCATGCATGAATGACGTATTTATCCCCCATCTATGCACAAGGTCTATGCACAAGCCGCTCGTTGTGAGTAAGCCTGTGGATAAACACTATATATAGGGGGTGCGGGAAGTTTGAACAACAATATGGTGAGTATTCTAGTCAGCAATCTCTTCTTAACAAGAGTTGATTTTCACTAAAAAATCGTCCTTAGCGGCTGGCTAAAATCCTGGATCCGCGTGCCGCAAGGCCTGCACTTAGTGTCAACAGTTAAGCACTTT
Organism: Pantoea sp. GM01; assembly: GCF_000282675.1. Lineage (NCBI taxonomy): Bacteria > Pseudomonadati > Pseudomonadota > Gammaproteobacteria > Enterobacterales > Erwiniaceae > Pantoea > Pantoea sp. GM01. The sequence continues at coordinate 139,204 of NZ_AKIU01000035.1, forward strand.
TTTTTCACTTTATGATCGGACGCGTGTTTCTTGTGCAACAACTGCGGTTCAGGAATTTTCTTAGGCCAAAAAAGCCCTGACAAGGCCGCCAGCAGCGAACTTATCTAAAATTGCTTATGAATTTTTTGTGACTTGTTCAGCCTATAAAAAAGGCCGGGGCGCGTCTAAAAGGAAATTGATCTGGATAGCAGGTCGCCCTATACGACGACCTGACAATAGCAGCGAGAATCTTCGCAGGGTACGCACTGATGCGCACCCGGTTGGTTAATCCTGACGATGGGTATGAATCATGTAATTGACATCAACGCCACGACCGAGTCGGAACTGGTTGGTAAGTGGGTTGTAGTGCAGGCCAATCATATTTCTCTCACGCAGTGGCGTCTCATCCACCCAGTTCAGCAATTCAGCAGGACGGATAAACTTCTTCACGTCATGGGTGCCGCGCGGCACCATGCGCAGCACGTATTCGGCGCCAAACACCGCCAGCAACCAGGCTTTGGGATTACGGTTAATGGTGGAGAAGAACACTTCACCACCCGGTTTTACCAGTTGCGCGCAGGCTAATACCACGGAACGCGGATCCGGTACGTGCTCCAGCATCTCCATGCAGGTCACCACATCATATTGACCGGCGTGACTTGTGGCGTGGTCTTCCACGGTTTGCTGCACGTAATTGACGTTAACGCCGCTCTCCAGTGCGTGCAAACGCGCCACTTCCAGCGGCTCCGCACCCATATCCAGTCCGGTTACCTCAGCCCCTTCGCGCGCCATGCTTTCAGCCAGAATGCCGCCGCCGCAGCCGACATCCAGCACTTTCTTACCAAACAGGCCATGGCTGTGCTGCGCAATCCAGCCAAGCCGCAGGGGATTGATACGGTGCAACGGCTTAAATTCACCTTCTAAATCCCACCAGCGGGATGCCACGGCCTCAAACTTAGCAATCTCGGCGTGGTCCACGTTCTGGCGGCTTTCCTGCGGTTGTTCACTCATTGAATCATCACTCCAGACAAAATATTCCCTCAGTATAAACGCTTAAGCGCTGTGAGCGCATCTCTGACGGCGAAGGAAAAGCGGGATTAAGCCCTGGTTTACGTTCACCGAAGGGAAGCGATGTGATATACTTTCGCACCTTTAAATCCGGGATTATGTAGAGGGATAGCGGCTCCATGAGCGACCTTGCGAGAGAAATTACACCGGTCAATATCGAAGAAGAGTTAAAAAACTCCTACCTCGATTACGCCATGTCGGTCATTGTTGGCCGAGCCTTACCCGATGTGCGTGATGGTCTGAAGCCGGTACACCGCCGTGTGCTTTTTGCCATGAGCGAACTGGGTAACGACTGGAATAAACCCTATAAAAAATCCGCCCGTGTGGTCGGTGACGTCATCGGTAAATATCACCCGCACGGCGATTCCGCGGTATACGAAAGTATTGTACGTATGGCCCAGCCGTTCTCCCTGCGCTACATGCTGGTTGACGGTCAGGGTAACTTTGGTTCGGTCGACGGCGACTCCGCTGCAGCGATGCGTTATACCGAAGTGCGTATGGCGAAGATCTCCTCGGAGCTGCTGGCTGACCTGGAAAAGGAAACCGTCGATTTCGTGCCGAACTATGACGGCACCGAGCAGATTCCTGAAGTCCTGCCAACCAAAATTCCTAACCTGCTGGTAAACGGTTCTTCCGGTATCGCGGTAGGTATGGCGACCAACATTCCGCCTCACAACCTCACGGAAGTGATCAACGGCTGTCTGGCTTTCATCGAAGATGAAGACATCACCGTTGAAGGCTTAATGGAGCACATCACCGGGCCAGACTTCCCGACGGCGGCGTTTATCAATGGTCGTCGCGGCATCGAAGAGGCTTATCGCACCGGGCGCGGCAAGATTTACATCCGCGCACGTGGCGAAGTAGAAACCGATGCCAAGACCGGCCGTGAAACCATCATCGTTCACGAACTGCCGTATCAGGTGAATAAAGCGCGCCTGATCGAGAAGATTGCTGAGCTGGTGAAAGAGAAGCGCGTTGAAGGCATCAGCGCACTGCGTGATGAATCTGACAAAGACGGCATGCGTGTTGTCATTGAGATCAAACGCGATGCGGTCGGTGAAGTGGTTCTCAACAACCTCTACTCACTGACGCAGCTGCAGGTCTCTTTCGGTATCAACATGGTGGCGCTGCATCAGGGCCAGCCGAAGATCATGACGCTGAAGGGCATCATTGAAGCCTTCGTGCGCCATCGTCGTGAAGTCGTGACGCGCCGTACCATTTTCGAACTGCGCAAAGCGCGCGATCGTGCCCACATCCTTGAAGGCCTGGCAATTGCGCTGGCGAACATCGATCCGATTATCGAACTGATTCGTCGTGCACCAACGCCAGCGGAAGCGAAACTGGGCCTTCTGGCACAGTCGTGGGATCTCGGTAACGTTGCCGCCATGCTGGAACGTGCCGGGAACGATGCCGCGCGTCCGGAGTGGCTGGAAGCCGAGTTTGGTATCCGCGATGGTCAATATTATCTGACCGAGCAGCAAGCCCAGGCGATTCTGGATCTGCGCCTGCAGAAACTGACCGGCCTGGAGCACGAAAAACTGCTCGACGAGTACAAAGAGCTGCTGGATCAGATCGCTGAGCTGCTTTACATCCTGCAGAGCGCTGAGCGCCTGATGGAAGTGATCCGTGAAGAGCTGGTGCTGATGCGCGATCAGTTCGGCGACGCACGTCGTACTGAAATCACCGCTAATAGCGCCGATATCAACATCGAAGACCTGATTAATCAGGAAGATGTGGTGGTCACGCTGTCGCATCAGGGTTATGTCAAATATCAACCGTTGACCGACTACGAAGCCCAGCGCCGCGGTGGCAAAGGCAAATCAGCCGCACGTATTAAAGAAGAAGACTTTATCGATCGTCTGCTGGTGGCCAACACCCACGACACCATTCTGTGCTTCTCAAGCCGTGGCCGTCTCTACTGGATGAAAGTCTATCAGCTGCCGGAAGCCAGCCGTGGTGCGCGCGGTCGTCCAATCGTCAACCTGTTGCCGCTGGAAGCCAACGAACGTATCACCGCCATTCTGCCGGTGCGTGAATACACGGAAGGCTTCAACATCTTCATGGCAACCGCTAGCGGTACCGTGAAGAAAACGGCGCTGCAGGAGTTCAGCCGTCCGCGTAGCGCGGGCATCATCGCCATCAACCTGCGTGAGGATGATGAGCTGATTGGTGTGGCGTTAACCAACGGTAGCGACGAAGCGATGCTGTTCTCTGCCGCCGGTAAAGTGGTGCGCTTCGCTGAAACTGCGGTACGTGCGATGGGCCGTTCGGCCTCTGGCGTGCGCGGTATCAAGCTCTCCGCCAACGACAAAGTGGTGTCGCTGATTGTGCCACGTGAAGAGGGCGCGATCCTCACCGTGACGCAGAACGGTTACGGTAAACGTACCGCCAACAGCGAGTATCCAACCAAGTCGCGTGCGACGCAGGGCGTCATCTCGATTAAAGTCACCGAACGTAACGGCCCGGTTATCGGCGCGGTACAGGTGGTGGACGGCGATCAGATTATGATGATCACCGATGCCGGTACGCTGGTGCGTACCCGCGTGTCGGAAGTCAGCGTGGTTGGCCGTAACACCCAAGGCGTGATTCTGATCCGTACCGCGGAAGATGAAAACGTTGTGGGTCTGCAACGTGTTGCCGAGCCGGTGGAAGAGGAAGAACTCGACGCCATCGACGGCAGCGTAGCGGAAGGCGAAGAAGACATCGCGCCGGAAGTGGACAGCGATGACGAAGCGCCGGAAGCGGACGACGAAGAGTAATCCGTAAGGTTGTTGAAAACGGCAGGTCAGTAAATTGACCTGCCGTTTTTTTATCTGAGTTTTACGCTAACGGCGCACGCCAACTGGCTTTTTAGGGCCGATAAAGCTAGTGTATGAGAGTTTTTCAACATCCTGATAACCCCTTGCCGCCAGTGAGCCTCTTTTGAAATATCTCGTCTCCTTTCGCACCACGCTCCGTATTTCGCGCTATCTGTTTCGTGCGCTGGCGTTGCTGCTCTGGGCGCTGGGTGCGCTGCTGACCACTTTCTACATCATTAACGTGCTGCATGAGAAAGAAAACGCGGTTCGTCAGGAGTTTGCCACCAATTACGGGCAGATGGAGTGGTATATACGCCACTCGGCGGATGTGATGCGCGAACTGAAATACATCACCGAAAATCGCCTGAGCAGCAGCGCTAACGGTCTGGATGTGATCAACGGCTTACCGCCAGGCAAAGGGACGCTGCCGCAGTTCACGCCGCTATTTTCCGATGGTGACTGCACCTCAATGAGCAACACCTGGCGCAACTCGCTGGATTCGCTCAGCTACTACATCAATTACTGGAAAAGCAATTTCGCCTCGGCGTATGAATTGAACCGCGTGTTCTTCATCGGTGGCGAAAATCAGTGTCTGGCAGATTTCACCATCGGCAGCAACAATACGGTCGATCGCGAACGCAGTCTGAAAGCGCTGCGCGAGCGCGTGCTGCACTATCGCAACGGCAATGAAGAAGAGCGCCGCCAACCGATGTACTGGATTACCAGCAGTGCGCAGCCGGGCGTAGGCAACTTCTATATGGTGATGCCGGTGTATGTGGCCAACAAGTTGCAGGCGCTGCTGGGCGTAGAGCAGAATATCCGTCTGGATGAGTTTATTCAGCCTGGCGGTTTACCGCTGGTGGCGACCATCACCGATGAAAACTATCGTCCACTGATCAGCTCGCGTCGCGGCGGGCCGGGTTATTCGCTGGACGATCTGCCGGATAACAACACCTGGTTTGGCTATCTCGACAGCTATCGCCAGCTGGTGCTGAAAAAACCGTTGCCGCCGTCGAATCTCAATGTGGTGTGGTCACTGTCGACCAACGTATTAATGGATCAGCTTAAGCTGATGCTGATAAACGCGCTGCTGCTTAACATCTTCACGGCAGTGATTTTATTCACCCTGGCGTGGATATTTGAGCGCCGTATGTTCCTGCCGGCAGAAGAGAATGCGCATCGGCTGGAAGAGCATGAACAGTTTAACCGCAAGATTGTCGCTTCTGCGCCGGTAGGAATTTGCATTCTGCGCACCAGCGACGGTACCAACATTTTGAGTAATGAGCTGGCGCACAACTATCTGACGCTGCTAACGCAGGAAGATCGCCAGCGGCTGAACGAAATTATCGGCGGTCAGCAGGTCAACTTTGTTGATGTGCTGACCGGCAGCAACACCAACCTGCAAATTAGCTTCGTGCATTCACGCTACCGTAATGAAAACGTAGCAATTTGCGTGCTGGTGGATGTCTCGGCGCGCGTACGCATGGAGCAATCGCTACAGGAGATGGCGCACTCTGCCGAGCAGGCAAGCCAGTCGAAATCGATGTTCCTGGCCACCGTCAGCCACGAGTTGCGTACCCCGCTGTACGGCATCATCGGTAACCTCGATCTGCTGCAGACCAAAGTGTTGCCGAAAGGAGTGGATTCGCTGGTGACAGCGATGAATAACTCGTCAAGCCTGCTGTTAAAAATCATCAGCGACATTCTCGACTTCTCAAAAATCGAATCTGAACAGCTGAAAATCGAACCGCATCCGTTCTCTCCACGCGAGGTGGTCAATCACATCGCCAGCAACTATCTCTCATTGGTGGTACGCAAGCGGCTGACGCTGTATGTGTTTATCGAGAACGATGTGCCGCTGACGATGGATGGCGATGCCATGCGTCTGCAGCAGGTGATTTCTAACCTGCTAAACAATGCCATCAAGTTCACGCACACCGGCTGCATCATTCTGCATGCTTACGTGAAAGAGGGCTATCTGGCGTTCCGCGTGCGTGATACTGGCGTAGGCATCCCGGCCAAAGAGGTGACGCGTCTGTTCGATCCGTTCTTCCAGGTGGGATCGGGCGTGCAGCGTAATTTCCAGGGAACCGGGCTTGGCCTGGCGATCTGTGAAAAACTCATCAACATGATGGATGGTGATATCGAAGTTGATTCGGAGCCGGGCATGGGCAGCCAGTTTGTGGTGCGGATTCCCATCTATTCCGGTCAACTCGCGGCGCCACCGCTGCTGGATGGCTTGCAGGAAAAAGCTATCTGGCTGGATATGCGCAATGAGTATCTCGCCAGCTTCCTGCTGCGCTTGCTGCAGCAGCAGGGTATTCAGGTGGCTTATTACCACGGCCAGGCGGCAAGCGATGATGTGATCATCAGCGATCATGATGAGCTTCCCGCACCAAGCGGGCGCGCGCGTATTCGCATCTGCGGTGAGCACATCGATATGCCGCATGAAACGGAGCCCGGTCGCTGGATTCAAAGCAGCGCGATGTTACACGATTTGCCACAGTTACTGGGCCGCATCTATCGCATCAACATCAATAGCGAAACCGCCGCGCCGCTGCAGCTGGTGGCAGCAAAAGAGGCGGCGACCTTTGAAGATATTATCGTGCTGATCGTGGATGACCATCCTATCAACCGTATGCTGCTGTCAGAGCAGCTGGGCACCGTCGGTTATCAGACCAAAACGGCGCAGGATGGGGTGGATGCACTGAATGTGCTGAGCCGCAACCACATCGATATTGTGCTGAGCGACGTCAATATGCCGAATATGGATGGTTATCGCCTGACACAACGTCTGCGTCAGTTAGGACATACGTTCCCGGTGATTGGCGTAACGGCGAATGCACTGGCGGAAGAGAAGCAGCGCTGTATGGAAGCAGGAATGGATAACTGCTTGTCGAAACCTGTGACGCTGGATGTACTGATAAGCACGCTGGCGGTATACGCGGAACGCGTCAGGAAAGGCAGGGAAGGGTAAAGCGAAAAACAGGCGGAGCCGAAGCGCCGCCTGTTGAGGATTACTCTTTGTCGACCTGAGTAGCGCTAACAGAAGAGAGATAGTTCAGCAGCGCAATATCGTTTTCCACGCCCAGTTTCATCATCGCTGATTTCTTCTGGCTACTGATGGTTTTGATACTGCGGTTCAGCTTCTTGGCAATCTCAGTTACCAGGAAACCTTCGGCGAACAGACGCAGCACTTCGCTCTCTTTCGGCGACAAACGCTTGTCACCGTAACCACCGGCGCTGATGCGCTCCAGCAGTTTTGCCACGCTTTCCGGCGTATATTTTTTACCTTTCTGTAAAGCAGCCAGTGCTTTAGGCAGATCGGTTGGTGCGCCTTGTTTCAGGACAATCCCTTCAATATCCAGATCCAATACCGCGCTCAGGATCGCTGGGTTATTGTTCATGGTAAGAACGATAATCGAGAGATCCGGATAGTGACGTTTGATGTATTTGATCAGGGTGATACCGTCACCGTATTTCTCGCCTGGCATCGAGAGGTCGGTAATCAGGACGTTGGCGTCCAGTTTGGGCAAGCTGTTTACTAATGCTGTTGAGTCTTCAAACTCACCTACAACGTTAACCCATTCGATCTGTTCCAGCGACTTACGGATACCGAACAAAACGATCGGATGGTCATCGGCAATAATTACGTTCAAGTTATTCATCTTATTGGTTACCTTGCTGCAGCAGTTGGCTGACGTAAGCGTCAATTTCACTGGTGGTATTTTTAATGGTTAAATCGTCACATACTTTAATGTGTTGTTCTAACGCTTCACAAAGCTGTTTACCTGACACCAGATTGAGCATGGCAAACACGCCTTTCAGGCGATGTGCTGTCTGAGCAAGCGAGGGATAATCCTTTTCCGCCGCTTCAGTATACAGTCTCTTCACATCTGGCGGTACTGTCTCGGTAAACAGCTGGAAATAGCCTCCGCTCATTAGCGGCGTGGCTGCTTCATCTTCGCTACTCTCCTCCATCAAGTCATGAGAAAGTTGCTTTTCAATCAGGGCCAGTAGCGCATCAAGCAGCGCATTACTGAGATTGAAGTTGACCCGGAATTGCCGATCGTTCAACGCGTGATGGCCCATCTCGTCACCGGCCAGTAACAGCGCCCAGCCGTTCAGGCGCGCGGGATCGTCGGTCACCAGCACATCATGATCCTGACCGGTCAAACGTTCGTCCGAAGTCAGGCATTTGGCGCCCCAGTTTTCCAGGTGGCGACACACAATTTTGTGTACGTCTTCAACGGCGATATCCACCAGCGCGGTGACACCTTCCAGCAGCTTCTCTTCCTGCTCACCTTGCTGTTCTTCTAATGCCAGCGGCAGTTGAATATTGTAGCGCGTACCGATATCGGGTTTGGCGATGATCTCGAGCTGCCCGCCCATCTGTTTACACAGCTGCTTACACAGGAAAAATGCCATGCCAGATGCCTGACCGAAGCGGTCCTGCGTGGTTTCGCCCAGATAGGGGAAATCGACATTCGCCAGTTCGTCGACACTCAAGCCGGCGCCGGTATCCACCAGTTGCAGCAGCACCTGATTCGGCTTCTCTTCGCTGGACTTAATCTCCAGCGTAATTTTGCCCCAGCGGGTGGTGGTGAGCGAGTAATGCATCAGCGTGGTCAGCACTTTACGCAGCGCACGACGATCGCCAAAGCGCATTTCGTCGTTGGCTAAATGGTTGTTCATCACCAGCGCCAGGCCTTTGCGGCGCAACAGCGGCAGGCTTTCCAGCGCGATCTCATCCAGCATATCCTGCAGATTGAACACGCTGGCATCCGGCGACCAATCATGCGCTTCAAGGCGATTGAGCAGCACGATGTCATCGACCAGGCGCGCCAGGCCCTGGCTTTCGTCGAGCAGATCAAGCACGCTCTCGTCATCATCACGCTGGCTAAGTTGCACCAGCTGCGTGACCATACTTTGCAGCGGACGATTCAGTGCGTGTCCAAGGTTATGCATCAGCTGCTGGCGCATCTGGTGGTTGCGATCTAACACCTGCTGCGCCTTCTGCAGCTTCTTATTGACCAGCAATTCGCGGTCCTGATCGCGCATCATAAACAGCTGCGTATGCGGCGATAACACGCTGCGCGCGTGGCGGATCTCATACACTTCATTATTGATGGTCGCCTGCAGCACGCCCTGATGCTGATCGGACATATTGATGATTTTCTGCAGATTGAGGTGCGGCAACAGATGCTCCGCGATCTTATTGCTGAGCAGCGTGCGGTTGGTGGCGAAGTCATACACCAGCAGGCCAACCGGCAAACTGGCAACAATCTCTTCGTTCAGCATGCGCAGGGAATCGAGCTCGGCGCTTTGGTTCTCATTCGGGCGCAGCGATTGCTGACGCAGCAGCGTAATGCCGGCAATCGACAGTAAAAACAGCACAAGATTGATCAGCAGCGGCCACATCAGGTTATGCAGCGTATCCAGCGCCAGGCTGGTGAGCGGCACGCGATACACCAGCTGTAATGAGGTGCTCGGCAGCGAAGCGGCGATCTCCAGATTGGGATTAACCAGCGCTACGTGCGTGGTTTCACTGCTGGTATCGTCGCTATTGGTGGTGGTTGAGGTTTGCGTGGCGTCCTGCCGCAACTGGAAGTTCTCCAGCGGCATATTACGCGGAATCAAATCGTTAACCGGCAGATCGAACGCCACCACCGTGGCTAAATGGCCCGGCTGATTAAAGGTGGTGCGCAGCGTAAAGTAGTGATCGTTTTGCCAGGCAAAATGGCGCAGCGGCGAGAAGCTTTCACGCTCATCCAGCGCATTGGCCTGCTGCAACATCTCCGCGCGGCGGCTATCAACCATGGTATTGATCGCGCTCTCTTTATAGCGCGTTGCCATATCTTTCAGCGGCAACGTTGAGATCATGATCAGGCTATTGTCCTGACCATTAAGGAAGTACATCGACCAGGTCGGATTTTCTGCGCCCCACAGCGTATCCAGATAGTTGGACATGCGCAGGGTCATATCCAGCGTGCTGCCGTCGTGCGAACCGAAGATCAGCGCTTCCGTTTTACGTCGGGTTTTTTCCAGATAGTAGACATCCGGGCGCAGGCGGGTTTCCTGAAGATTGCTGTTCGGCGACGATCCGGCGGCGCTGGTGGCGAGGTTTTCATAGATCTGCCAGGTAGCAAAGCGCGACGCATCGATGCGTTTCTGCATGGCGCGCGCCAAATCAGTCATCGCATAGCGCTTCTCAGTAATCCAGGCATTGACGCTGTTATGCACCATCGCGCCGAGCGCCAGAAAAAGCACCAGATTAAACACCACGAAAAAGCGCGTTACATTGCCGGATGTCAGAGGAAATTTATAAGGCAGCATAGTGTCTCAGGACCATGGAATTAGCGCGCAACCCGTCGGGCACTGGCCGCGACGGCCAGCAGCAGCAGAGCGATAAGTAAAAATGCGCCACTCAGGCTGATCCACTGGGAAATTAATCCGATTAAAGCCGGACCTGAAAGAATACCCGCATAGCCTAACGTTGTCATGGCCGAAATCGCCAGATTCGACGGCATATCGTGTTGATTCCCGGCAGCATTAAACAACATCGGCACCGTATTGGCGAGGCCAAAGCCCACCAGCAGGAAAGCCAGCAGCGCGATTTGTGGCCACGGCAGCAACACCGCCAGCGTCATCCCCGCTGCCGCAGCCAATGCGCCGGTCAACATCACCGGATAGCGGCCAAAGCGCTGAATCACTTTATCGCCGGTTAAGCGACCAATGGTCATCGCCACCGAGAACACCGCATAACCCAAACCGGCGTGCGCAGGGCTCATCTCCGGGCTTTGCAGCAGCAGCAGCGCGCCCCAATCCAGCACCGCGCCTTCGGCAAGAAACAGGATAAAGCACAGCAAGCCGAGGAAGGCGACCCAGCCGCGCGGGATCACCAGCCACGGTTGATCGGGCTGATGCAGGCGCTCGGTCATCAACGTCGGCAGGCTCCACAGCAGCAGTAACACAATCAGCACCATCACCACGCCAACCGCCTGCAATGGCGCCAGATCCGCGCCAAGCAGCAGGCTGACGGAGCCTGCGCCAATAATGCCGCCCAGGCTGAAGAAACCGTGGAAACCCGACATCATTGGTTTATCTGCCGCTTTTTCCACTTCAACAGCCTGCACGTTCATGGCGACGTCCAGCATACCGAGCCCAGCGCCAAACACCATTAATGTTGCGGCCATCTGCCACATCACATCAAGCGTGGCCAGCAGCGGCAGAACTGCCAACACCACGAGCGTGGAACACAGCATTACCCGACGACCACCAAAACGCGCGATTAAACCACCGGTAACTGGCATCGCCGCCAAAGAGCCAATGCCAAGGCACAGTAGCAATCCTCCGAGCGATGCACCGCTCAGCGCCAGACGCTGGCTGGCAAACGGCACCAGCGGTGCCCAGGCGGACATAGCCAGTCCGGCGATAAGGAAAACGATACGTGTTCCTGCATTGACACGGTGGTGCAATTTATTCTGCTGCGCGGCGTCCAGTGCTGTCATAAAGAGTGTTTTTCATTAGCGGATGAAGCGACGAAGTTTAGCATTAAAGCCGGCGTCAAACCTGGCATCCCACACGAATGGTGCGTGAGGTTTAGCGCCTGAAACAGGCATATTACCGATTTTTTACCTGACGCTACGCTTTTCCAGAACTTTCCTGGCATGTACCAACCAAAACTAGAGTGACTTAAGTAAAATTTTTTCTGGTGATTGTTGCAGTATACTGATGAAAGTTTCCGCGCCACCCGCGGCTTACACGTCATTATCCTGGCGCTGTCGCAAAGCGCCTATTTCCGGATTTTCGCCAATAGGCAGCGACCACCTAAAACCGATATGTTAGTCATCCCATCGGCTCCCGATGCGGAATATAGCGAGATCGATATTATTTCTCCTCTTTGGGAGAATTTTGCTGTGGTTTACTTTCATCCTTGTTACCTGCTGGTAACCCGTTTTCATCAGGCGAAGCGGGCCGTTTATTAACGGCCTGTATGGCGCACCGGTTCGCTTAAAGCATTAATAAGCATAATGACTGCTGCAACGCATTTCCTGTAACGAGGTTATCTATGTCTTCACATCAATCTGAACAACAATTAGCGGCAATTTTGCAATCCGCGGTCAGCCTTTATCCGGTGACGGACGATGCCGCCAGTCTGCAAACCCGCAGTGTCGACACCACACCGCCCGCGCCTCTGCGCCCGTATGAGCCGATTGCGCAGGATGGCGTGATTGCCGCCTGGGAAGCGGGTAAAAATATTCATCTGCGCGGCCGCGCGGAGTCCGAACCGGGCGCCACGGTCACCCTGACGTTCAACGGTGAAAGCTGGCACAGCACGGTAAATAAGTGGGGTTACTGGAATGCCTCCATGCCGCCTTCAATGCTGCACGGATTGGCCGACGGGGCTTACTCACTTACGCTCACCATCACCGACAAAGCCGGTAACAGCACCGATACTCAGGTTGGCTTTGGTGTGTACGTGGATAAAACCGTAAAACCGACGCTTAGCGTGGATACCATCAGCGGTGACAATGCCGTCAGCGTTGCCGAAGGGATTTATGGCGTAGAGGTACATGGCAACGTCACACATATGCCGGTGAATAGCGCAATTACGCTCACCTTAGCCGGGAAAAAATACCTCGGTGGCGTCAATGAGAAGGGCGAATGGACCGCCACTATTCATGAGCAGGATCTGCAGGCACTCAAGGATGGTGTGTACAGCCTCAAAATCAGCGCTACCGATCCCAACGGCAAAACCACCTCCACGTACCAGGACATCACGCTCATTACCCACGTTAGCAGCTTGCCGCATATCAGCTTCGACAAGGTCACGGCAGATAACGTCATCAATAAAGAGGAGAGCCTTAACGATCTCACCTTTAGCGGCGCGCTCTCGGTGGTGGTGCCGGGCCAGCAGCTGTTACTGTGCAGCGGTGATGCGGTTTATCACGCGCAGATTGGCAGCGATGGTCATTGGCAGGTGACCATTCCGGCCAGTGAAGTGGCGAGCTTTATCGCTCTGGGTGAAGTCCGCGTTTATGCACTGGACGGTGCCGGTAACAGCACCGACTCTTTGCTGGAGCTGAATGTAGTCACCCAGCTGCCAGCCATCTACTACGAAATTAATATCGGCGGCGATACCACGCTCAACCAGCAGGAAGCTCAGCACGATCTTAGCTTCTATCTGGAAGGGGTAAATCAGCTTACGCTCAATGGTAAAAATTACACGCCGGTCGCGGGCATGGTGACCATCAGCGCCGAGGATCTTCAAGCCTTGCCGGATGGTGAAGTATCGCCGATCGCCACGCGCTGGGATCAGTACGGCAATCATGACACCCAGGTCATTGAGAATCTGTTCAACGTTGCTACCCATCAATTGCCAACCATCACGCTAAACCAACCGTTTGGCGATGGCGTGCTGGATGCGGCCGAGGTGAATAACTGGCATCTGATTCAGGGCAGCAGCAGCCACCTTGAGCAGGGCAGTTTGGTCACGTTAACGCTCGGCGATCAAAGTTATAGCGCTACGGTTAAAGCCGATGGCAACTGGGCGCTGACCATTCTGGCCGGCCAACTTGCCCCGCTGGATGATGGCAGCTATCAGATGAAAGTCAGCGCGCAAGATAAAGCGGGCAATATCGCGACGGCGACGCGACCGGTGACCGTCGATAGCCACGAAGCGGTGGCGCAGGTTAGCAGCGAGCAGCTGGACACGCTGCTGGTGAATGTTACTGATAGCAACGTCAGCCAACACGATCAGCATAGCGATGCCACCGCCAGCCGCGTGGTGGAAAGCCACTACAGCGCCAGCGACAGCAGTTACACCCTCGCCGATCATGTGCAACAGCAACATCAGGTGCAGACATTGGTGTAATCCGCATACCAACCGCTAGCGCCTGCTAGCGGTTGCCTGCCTACTTTACTTTTACGGGACTCCAGGGATGACTGCACAACCCTTCAACAGCGACAACGGCATCGCGGCGATGCTGCGCGTGGCGGCACGCTTCGGTAAGCCGGCTGAGGGCAATACGCTACGCCAGCAAATGCGCTGGTTTCAACATCTGGCTCCTGCGCAACAGTTAGCCCGTTTGGCTGGACTGCTGGGCCTGCATTTGATGCTGGTTCCTCACCAGACGCTGCGCTGGCGTCAGGAGATTGTGCCGGTGTTACTGTTGCTGGAAAACGGCAGCGTGGCGCTGATCGAAGAGGTTGATAGCGACGGTGGCGCGCGCTACTGGCTGAGTGAAAGTGGCGATGTAATCCGCGCAGCACAATTAAGTGATCTACTTGCACAGGCACAGACGGAAGTGGGGGTGATTGGCGTGGCGGCGCGCGCGCGTGATGCGCGTATCGATGAATTTGTGCAGCCGTATCAGCCACACTGGTTCTGGCACAATTTTCGCGGCATGCAGCGGCGTATCGCGGAAATCAGCCTGGCCTCGCTGGTGGGAAACGTGCTGGCACTGGCTGGCATTCTGTTTTCGATGCAGGTTTATGATCGGGTCATTCCCGCGCAGTCACAGCCAACGTTATGGGTGCTGTTTGCGGGTGTGCTGCTGGCCGCGGCGGTGGAATATCTCATCCGCCTGATGCGCACTCAGGTCTCCGATTTGATGGGTAAACGCATCGACCTGAAAATATCGGCCATGTTATTCGCGCGGGCGATGAATATTCGTAACGAAGCGCGGCCGCGCTCGACCGGCTCCTTTATTGCTCAGTTGCGCGAGATTGATCAGGTGCGCGAACTGCTAACTTCAACCACCGTTAACGCTGCCGCCGATCTGCCGTTCGTTTTGTTGTTCCTGCTGATTATGGCGTCGATTGGCGGTTGGCTGGTGCTGATTCCGCTACTCGCCATACCGCTGATCGTCATTCCGGGTTTACTGGTGCAGATTCCGATGGCGCGATTGGCGCAGGAAGGCTTGCGTGAGAGCGCGCTGCGTCAGGCGGTATTGGTGGAAACCCTCGAAGGCGTGGAAGACATCAAGGCGCTGCAAGCCGAGCCCTACTTTCAGCGTCAGTGGGAGCAAACTCACGAAGTGAGCGCGGGTATCAGCAATCAGCAACGTTTGTGGGGCGCGCGGCTCACCGGTTGGTCAGCCAGCGTGCAGCAGCTGACCTACGCCGGCATGCTGGTGTTTGGCGTTTATCTGGTGCTCGACAATCAAATAACGACCGGCACGCTGGTGGCGTGCAGCTTGCTCTCATCACGCACCATTGCGCCGCTGATGCAGCTCACTATGGTGTTCTCGCGCTGGCAGCATGCCAAATCGGCCATGAAAGGGTTGGATGAACTGCTGAAAAAACCGCTTGATCAGCCCGATCACGCCACGCTGGCGCACTGTCCGGTGCTTAGCGGGCATTACCAACTGCAAAATGTGCACTATCGCTATGACGACGAGAGCGGCAATAGCGTGCTGAACATTCCACAGCTGCAGATTACGCCCGGCGAGCGCGTGGCGATTCTGGGAAAAGTCGGCGCGGGTAAATCCACGCTGCTAAAAATGCTGGCCGGCCAGGCGCGCGCCAGTCAGGGAAAAGTGCTGGTCGATGGCGTGGATCTCACCTGCATTGATCCGGTCGATCTGCGTCGTCAGCTTGGCTGGCTATCGCAGGATTCGCGGCTATTCTTCGGCACGCTACGCCAGAACCTGCTGCTCGGTAATCCGCATGCCAGCGAACAGGAGATGCTGCAGGCGCTGCGCATCAGCGGCGCGTTGGCCCTGGTGCAGCAGGATGCCGCCAGCCTTGATCGCATTATTCATGAAGGCGGGCGCGGTTTGTCCGGCGGCCAACGGCAAATGGTGCTGCTAAGTCGGCTGATTCTGCGTCAGCCGCAGGTGGTGCTGCTGGATGAACCGACAGCGGCGATGGACGAACAGCTCGAAGCACAGGTCATTCGCCAACTGGCGCAGTGGGTAACGGGGCGCACGCTGGTGCTGGTCACGCATCGGCCGGCGTTGCTGCGTATGGTGGACCGCATCGTGGTGATGGATAACGGCCGCATTGTGGCGGATGGTGCGCGCGATGAGATTTTACGTCATGCCAGCAGCCACAAAGGAGATGCCGCATGAGTGTGGTCATGCTGGATAAAGATCTGGCGCGGCGCGAACGTCGCACCTCGGCAATCATTTGGCTATGCGTCGTCGCGCTGCTGCTGTTTCTGCTGTGGGCGCACTTCGCTGTGCTGGATGAAGTCACGGTGGGCATTGGCAAGGTCACGCCCTCCAGCCGTGCGCAAATGATTGATAGCCTTGATGGCGGCATTGTGAAACAGCTCGACGTACACGAAGGCAATATCGTGCAGCGCGGCCAGGTGCTGGCAACGCTCGATCCCACTCGTTTCCAAACCAATTTTGGTGAGGCGATAGCGCGCGTGCGCACGCTGCGCGCCTCGGCTGAGCGTTTACAGGCCGAGCTCAGCGATCGACCATTGATCTTCAGCGCCGATATTCTGCAGCATCCCGAGCTGGTCGCGCGCGAAACGCAGCTCTATCAAGCCAGACGGCAAAATTTCGTTGAGACCATTGCCAATCTGCAGCAATCGCTGGCGCTGGTGCAGGCGGAACTCAACGTGACGGAACCACTGATGCTACGCGGTGCAGCGGGCAAGGTGGATGTTATTCGTCTGCGCCGCCAGGTTAGCGATCTACGCGGTAAAATCGACGAAGCGCGCAACGACTATTATGTGCGTGCCCATGAAGAGCAGGTGAAGAACAATGGTGAACTGGATGCGCAGCTGCAGGTGGCGGCAGGTAAACAGGATCTGCTGACGCGCACCACGCTGCTGTCACCGGTACGCGGCATTGTGAAAGATGTGCGGGTCACCACCGTGGGCGGCGTGCTGGAGCCGGGTGGCAAGCTGATGGAGATTGTTCCGCTCGAAGATCAGCTGCTGATTGAAACGCGCATCAACCCGCGAGATATCGGCTACATTCGCCCAGGTTTGCCTGCGGTGGTGAAGATCACCGCTTACGACGCCTCAATTTATGGCGATCTGCATGGCGAGGTCGAAACCGTTTCGCCGGATACGCTGCAGGATGAGGTGCGGCATGAAGAATTTTACTATCGCGTGTATGTCCGTACGCAAAAAGCCGAGCTGACTAATAAAAGCGGCCGCAGGTTCGCCATTATGCCCGGCATGGTGGCAAATGTGGAGATTAAAACCGGTCAGAAAACCGTCATGGATTATTTGCTTAAGCCACTGAATAAAGCTAAAGAATCGCTGCGTGAGCGCTAATATTACGCACCGGGTAATATTCCAGCAATCTTTGTTGTGCACGGAAATTAACATTGCCATTTTAAGGGTATACATTGAACAAAATGTGCGGAAAGCGGCAAATAATGCCTCGGAATTGTCTGGGTTAATTTGTCTCGCGTAATTAACTTTACGCAATATAATCGCTGGGGCTGAATTTTGGGCAAAAAAATGCCGGACAATCTTGTCCGGCGGGAAATTAGGGTAAATCAAATCATTCGGGGTGAATGAAGGTAATAATGAAATAAATGATGATAGCGAGATAATTGTATGCTCTGGATGACGAAGAGTTTTGTCATTCAGTGCGAAAATGTAATTCATGTAATTTGCTGTTTTGTAATGTTTTAAATCCATGTTGTCATTAAGTGCTATATTTTTTACCTATCTGTGCTGGTTATTAGTTCCCCAAAAATTACATCCTGAAATAACTTTTTAATACAATGAAACAGTTTTGGAAATTTAGTATCATTTTCGTGATAGATTATTGCCCAACATAAAATAACAATGGCTTGCCGGCTGAATTTTTAATCGTTCAGTTTGCAGTGGCATAAATAAAGGCACATTAAAGAGGGTAATAAAATGAAACGTCGCGTTCTCTCCCTGATGATTCCTGCATTGCTGGTTGCAGGATCAGCAAGCGCAGCTGAAATTTACAACAAAGATGGCAACAAATTAGACCTCTACGGTAAAGTTGATGGTCTGCACTATTTCTCTGACGACTCTGGCTCGGACGGTGACCAGTCTTACCTACGTTTTGGCTTCAAAGGTGAAACTCAGGTGACCGATCAGCTGACCGGTTACGGCCAGTGGGAATATCAGGCGGCACTCAACACCGCTGAAAGCGAAGGCACCGCTAACAGCTATACGCGCGTAGGCTTTGCCGGTCTGAAATTTGGTGATGCAGGCTCATTCGATTACGGTCGTAACTACGGCGTAATGTACGATCTCGGCGCATGGACTGACGTGTTGCCAGAGTTCGGTGGCGATACCTACGGCGCGGACAACTTCCTGTTCCAGCGCAGTAACGGCCTCGCAACCTATCGTAATACCAACTTCTTCGGTTTAGTCGATGGCTGGAACTTCGCGGTTCAGTATCAAGGCAAAAACGACAACCCAACCGAAGCGACGGGCTCTGGTCGTGATGTACTGGGTGAAAATGGCGACGGCTACGGTCTGAGCACCACCTATGACCTGGGTTCAGGCTTCGGTATTGGTGCGGCAATGTTCCAGTCGGATCGTACCAATAACCAGAATGGCAACAACCCACGTACCGCAGGCATCCTTGGTCGTGGTGATAAAGCCGAAGCTTACAGCGGCGCGCTGAAGTATGACGCGAACAACATCTACCTGGCCGCGATGTACAGCCGTTCTTATAACGCAACGCGCTTTGGTGCCAGCGATGATGGCTCGATTTACGGTTACGCCAACAAAGCAGATAACTGGGAATTGGTCGCACAGTATCAGTTTGATTTCGGCCTGCGTCCATCTCTGGCCTTCGTTTCTTCTCGCGGCTCTGATATCGAAGGATACGGCAGCCAGAACCTGAAGAAATACATTGATGTAGGTGCGACTTACTACTTCAACAAAAACATGTCGACCTATGTTGATTATCAGATCAACCTGCTGGACGACAGTAACTTCACCGACGCAGCCGGAATCAACACCGATGACGTCGTAGCATTAGGTCTGGTTTACCAGTTCTAATCGTGATGGAGCGTGGCTTAGCGGTCACGCTCCCGTTTTTATCAGCGCATCCAGCGCGGCCCGTAGCACCTCGACCACCTGTTCCGCATCCTCCCCAATCTGCACCTGCACAATCGCCCCTTCTACCAACAACACAATCTGCGCTGTTTTAATTTGCTGTTCTGGCGTCAGCTTTTCGCTTATTGCTTGCGCCATCTCGCGCTTATGCTGGCGAATCAGTTCACTGGCTTCCGGCAACGTGGTGCCTAATTCGGCAGCGGTGTTAATAAATGCGCAGCCACGATAATCGGCATCGTTGAACCAACTCAGTAAGGCGGCGGGCAGGGCATTAATCAGCGCCACCTGCTGATCCAGCGCGACACGAAAAGCCGCCATCCAGCGCTGATGGCGCTGCTGCAAAAACGCGACCACCAGTGCATTCTTCGCCGGAAAGTGGCGATAGAACGTCACCTTGGTGACGCCGGCCTCAGCAATCACTTTATCCACGCCGGTGGCGCGAATGCCTTGTTGATAAAACAGCTGCTGGGCGCACAGCAAAATACGCTCGCGTGCGGAAGCCGTCGCATCAAAAACCAGGGGCTCAAGCATCAAAAAATCCTTTAAAGAAATGTAGACAGAATTGTCTACATACGGCAGGATGAATCAAGTAGACAGATCTGTCTACATAATCAGGAGATAAAAAGATGCTGGTGCCACCGTTCAATCAACAAACGGCGTTACAGAAAGTCCGCATGGCGGAAGATGCCTGGAACAGTTGCGACGCGCAGCGTGTTTCATTGGTTTATAGCGAAGATACGCGCTGGCGTAATCGCAGCGAATTCGTGAATGGACGCGCGGAAGTGGTGACTTTCCTGCAGCGCAAGTGGGTTAAAGAGTTGGATTATCGGCTGATTAAAGAGTTGTGGGCGTGGCATGAAGATAAGCTAGCGGTGCGTTTTGCCTATGAATGGCATGACGACAGCGGTAACTGGTTCCGCAGCTATGGTAATGAAAACTGGCACTTTGGCGCCGATGGTTTAATGGTCCAGCGTTTCGCCTGCATTAACGATCTGCCAATCAGCGCGCAAGCGCGTCTGTTTCATTGGCCGGCGGGCACGCGCCCGGACGATCATCCGGGCTTGAGTGAGTTGGGGCTGTAGCGGTTTACTGCACACCGCGCCATTTTTTGGCTTTTGGCGCCGGTTGCTGCGGTGGTTGGGTGATGGACGTTACGCTGCCTTCCATCGCCACACCCGCCAGCGTAAAAGCGGAGAAGCTAAGCCAGTGCTGCCATTTACTGTTCTGCGTTTTGATATTTTCCATTCTGCACCTCGCTGATGTTCAACTCCCCATCAACAATGCAGAATTCATGCCATTCCACCGCTCTCAGCGCCACGCGCCTTGCCGCGACTTTGCTACACTGCGCCAGCGCTGAAGCGGTGCAGGATGATGACTTTCTGGTGCAAAAATTTAACGTCTGCGTGAGGGATAATGCTGAATCAGACGATGGCGATAGTGCTGCCAGCATTTGAAGCTGCCAAAAATAAATAACCCGGTGGTCACTGCAATTATCATATAAATCATCTCATTCTCCTGAAGACATACCGTTGCAGGGACCGATTATCCTGGGCCAGTGCTTAACAAACATCAAGGGTCTTTAGACTGATTTACAAGATTTTATGCTTAGCAATGGGCTGAAGTGATGCGTTTCATAAGAGGAAAGTATGTGCCTTAAGAATATTCTGCTAATTGGCTTAGTTGCATGCGGCCTGAGCGGTTGTGAAAAAAATGATAGTCAGCAGGCAATGGTGCTGGAAGGCAAAACCATGGGCACCGTTTGGCGCGTTAGCGTCGCCGGCGTTGAGCCGCAACGTAAAGCGACCTTGCAGCAAATGATTCAGCAGCAGCTGGACCATGATGACGGTGAATTATCGACGTGGAAGCCTGATTCGGTGCTATCGCAATTTAATCAGTATCAAGGTACAGCAGCGCAACCGGTGAGCGCGGATATGGCGGATATCGTCACTTTGGCGCTGCGTATTGGCAAAAAAACGGCGGGTGCGATGGATATCACCGTCGGGCCGCTGGTCAATTTATGGGGATTCGGCCCAACCCAACAGCCGTTGCATACGCCAACCGATGCCGAAATTGCCGCGGCCAAAGCGCTGAGCGGTTTACAGCACTTGCGTGTAATTCAGGGCGTTGCCGGTCAGTGGCTGCAGAAAGATCTGCCAGGCTTGTATGTTGATCTCTCTACCATGGGCGAAGGTTATGCCACCGATCACCTGGCGCGTCTGATGGAGCAGCAAGGCATCACCAACTATCTGGTCTCGGTGGGCGGCGCGGTGTTAAGCCGTGGCGTGAATGCCAACCAGCAGCCGTGGCGCGTAGCGATTCAGAAACCGACCGATCGCGAAAACGCGGTAGAAGCCCGTGTCGATCTGCAAGGGCATGGCATCAGCACCTCGGGCAGCTATCGCAACTATTATGAACTGGATGGCAAACGCATTTCGCACGTCATCGATCCCAGCACCGGCCGGCCGATTGAGCATAAGCTGGTTTCGGCGACGGTGATTGCCACCACCGCGCTGGAAGCGGATGGCTGGGATACCGGCTTGATGGTGCTGGGCAGCGAAAATGCGCAGGCGCTAGCATTGAAAGAGCATTTGGCCGTCTATTTGATCACTAAGCAGGGCGATGGTTTTAACCACTGGATGTCGCCGCAGTTCAAATCTTTCCTGATCGATCAGAAATCACAGTAAAGGAGGCGCAGATGTTGGACTTATTCAGTGAAGAAGCCCCGTGGCAAGAGCCGCTGGCAGAGGGCGCCGTCATTCTGCGCCGTCGCGCTCGCGATCGGGCCGATGCGCTATTGGCCGCGATTCACGACATTTCCGCACAGAATCCCTTCGAGCATCGCATCACGCCCGGCGGCCATCGTATGTCGGTGGCGATGACTAACTGCGGCGATTTTGGTTGGTCAACCGATTCACGCGGCTATCAATACACCGAACAGGACGGCAACAGCGGGCACCATTGGCCACCGATGCCCGCGCTGTTCCGCGAGCTGGCGCAGCAGACGGCAGGCGAAGCCGGTTTTAGCGGTTACAATCCCGATGCGTGTCTGATTAATCGCTATGAACCCGGTGCGAAACTGACGCTGCATCAGGATAAGGATGAGAAGGATCTACGCCAGCCAATAGTTTCCGTGTCGCTAGGGCTGCCGGCGGTGTTCCAGTTCGGTGGCTTCGAACGCGGCGATGCTACCCAGCGTGTGCTATTGGAACATGGCGACATTGTGGTGTGGGGCGGGCCTTCACGCCTGCGCTATCACGGCATTTTGCCGCTTAAAGCGGGCATTCATCCGCAGGCGGGTGCTTTCCGCTACAACCTCACTTTCCGCCGGGCGTTTTAGCCGCGGCGGGATGAGAATTATTCTTGCTATCAGCGAGGGCGACATTAAACTGCAGGCTGCTTGATTGACCGCTGGAACCCTTTGATGGCATTGCTGCATGTAGTTTATCGCCAGTACCGCTGGCCTTTTATTGGCGTCATCCTGCTCACGCTGCTGAGCGCCGTGCTCGGTATAGGCCTGATTGCCTATATCAATAATGAGCTGATCGTGGCGGTGAACACCTCGATCTCTGTCTTACCAAGCTTTCTCGGGCAGCTGTTTCTGCTGATGGCGGTGACGCTCGGTTCACAGCTGGCGCTGACCCTGCTCGGCCACCATTTTGTCTGGCGTCTGCGCGGTGAATTTATCAAACGTATTCTTGATACGCGGGTGGAACGTCTTGAACAGATTGGCAATGCGCAGTTGCTGGCCGGTCTTACCAGCGATGTGCGCGCCATCACCATTGCCTTCGTGCGTTTACCCGAGCTGATTCAGGGCATCATCATCACGCTGGGCTCGGCACTTTATCTCGCCTGGCTCTCGCCGAAAATGCTGCTGATTACCAGCTTGTGGCTGGTGGTAACGCTGGTCGGTGGCTGGCTGCTGGTGTCGCGCGTTTATCAGCACATGGCAAAATTGCGCGAGACAGAAGATGAACTGTATCGCGACTTCCAGACCATTATTGAAGGGCGCAAAGAGCTGCAGCTGAACCGCGAACGTGCGCAGCTGATTTACGACAGCGTGTATCAGGAGAATGCCAAAAGTTATCGCCACCACATCGTGCGCGCCGATACTTTCCACCTCAGCGCGGTGAACTGGTCAAATATTATGATGCTGGGTGCGATTGGCATTGTGTTCTTTATGGCAAACGGGCTTGGCTGGGCCAATACTGCGGTGGCAGCAACCTATTCGCTGACGCTGCTATTCCTGCGAACGCCGCTGCTGGCGGCGGTCGGTGCCTTGCCCACGCTGCTTAGCGCGCAGGTCGCCTTTCGCAAACTCAATACCTTTGAACTGGCGCCGTACAATGAAGCATTTAAACCATTACCGAGCGTCAGTAACTGGCAAACGCTGGAGCTGCGCGATGTGAGTTTCCACTATGGCGAACGGGGTTTCCAGGTTGGACCGATCAATCTGACGCTGCGTCGTGGAGAACTGGTGTTTCTGATTGGCGGCAACGGCAGCGGTAAATCAACCCTGGCGATGCTGCTCACCGGGCTTTATCAGCCGCAATCGGGCAGCTTGCTGCTGGATGGCAAGGTGGTTGACTGGCACAATCTCGATGCGTATCGCCAACACTTCTCGGCGGTGTTTACTGATGTGCACCTGTTTGACCGTTTAATCGGCCAGCAAGGCCAGCCGGCCAATCCGGCGCTGGTGCAGCAGTGGCTGGAGCGCCTGAAGATGCAGGATAAGCTCAAGCTCGAAGGCAATAAAGTGCTCAATCTGCAACTGTCGAAAGGGCAGAGCAAACGCCTGGCGCTGCTGTTAGCCGCAGCCGAAGAGCGTGACATTTTGCTGCTCGACGAGTGGGCGGCGGATCAGGATCCCCATTTCCGCCGTATCTTCTATCGCGAGTTGCTGCCGTGGTTACAGCAATCGGGTAAAACCGTTTTCGCCATTAGCCACGACGATCACTACTTTATTCATGCCGATCGCCTGCTTGAGATGCGTGAAGGACAGCTCATTGAGTTAACCGGCAAAGAGCGCGAGATGGCCACGCTGGATGCGGTACATCGCACCGATACCGGGCATTGATGCTAGCCGGGAAAGCTTAGCGAAAAGCCTTATTGGGCAAGGTGTTGCGCAGGAAGTAAAGTCATTCGCAGCAGAAATCCTCGTTTCTGCGTCCCTGGAACACTTCTGTCGTCTTGTGTTGTCACCGGCTCGGGTTTATTTCTGAGCCGGTTTTTTATTTTGCCGGCAGCGGATGGGTGAGCAACGTTATGACGTGCGCATCGCTCAGCCAGAAACGCGCCTGCAACGGCGTGTTGCCAGTAAAATCCGGCGCAAAATCCTGACACAGCCGCAACCGCGCATGGCCTTGCTTCACATCCAACTCCACTACTTCCGCCTGCAGAAAATCCATCGGCTGATGCAGCTGCGGCCACAGCGCTTTATACAGACTCTCTTTCAGCGAAAACAGCAGCGTTGCACTCTGCGCGAAAGGCAATGGTTGCGCCAGCAGGCGCTGCTTTTCCGCAGCGCTCATCAACAGCTCGGCCGTCTCATCGGCAGTCTCCTCTGCCATTATTTGCTCCACATCCACGCCAATGCATAACGGATCGCGCGTGGCGGCGAAGATCGCAATGTTGCGCGTGTGCGACAGCGACGCCTGAATGCCAGCAGGCCATAGCGGTGAGCGATCCGGCGCATTACGCAAGACAAAATCGGGTTCATCAAGCTGCGCCACTCTTTGCTGTACCAACCAGCGGCTGGCCAGAAACTCGGCTTTGCGCTTCGTTACGGCACTTTCCAGCGAGGTGGGCAGCGGCAGTTGCCACGAATGATGCAGTTCGGCATGCCAATGGTGCTGATCGAATTCACACCAGGCGATCGGCACGCTGTCCAGCGAGAGGCCAGCAGCATGAATAAAGGGAGAAGAGGGCAGAGCAAGCGGTGTCTGAGAGGCAAACATAAAAAATCACGGCCGACGGAAAACGTAGTTTTACCAGTCAGCCGGATGGAGAGCAAGCCAAAGGGGCTTACTCACTGTTAGTTATTCGGGGGAATTGCCATACCTTTAATCTGCACCACAAAGTGCTGATGGCCTTTGGTAATGCGCGCGCCCCGATCGCACCAACGACTGGCCAGGCGGAAGAAGTCGTCACTGTCGATATCGTAAGCCAGTTCAACTTTATTGATACCCGAGTGCAGCAGTTCTTCCGCGTCCTGCAGGTTTTTTGCTTTGATGACCATAACGGTTTCCATCGAAAAAACATGAGGCTTAAGAATAAGTGAAGTCTGTGACAGTTTTGTTTCAGTTTGATGAAGTGCCGTCATAATTATCCGAAAGTGTGATCTTGAACCGCTTAGGTTGCTTTCGGTAACTTACTGATTAAACGCTGATAATTGCTTTTTGCTTGGTGCTATTCTGATAATATTAACGGGCTGAGCCCAGGCCAGCCCGGCATGGCTAAATCTTCGCCTGATTAACCCGGGCTGAAAGCTGCTGGTGATTCTCTTTTCTTTCGCTGTAACGATCCGCGAGATAGTCAGTATGGTCTTTTAGAATCAGCGTGATTTTGAACAGTTCCTCCACGACATCCACAATGCGATCGTAATAAGCAGAGGGTTTCATCCGTCCTTCTTCATCAAATTCCTGCCACGCTTTTGCCACCGATGATTGATTGGCAATGGTGAACATCCGCATCCAGCGCCCAAGCACGCGCATCTGATTGACGGCATTAAATGACTGCGAGCCACCACAAACCTGCATAACTGCCAGCGTTTTACCTTGAGAAGGGCGAATCGAACCTTCAGTCAGCGGAATCCAGTCAATCTGCGCTTTTAGGATGCTACTCATGGCTCCGTGCCTTTCTGGTGAACTCCACACCATGCCATCACACCACCTTACCAGGCTGCGTAACTCCTGCACTTTTGGATGTGTCTCGGGAGCATCATCAGGCAGAGGTAAACCTGAGGGATTAAATATCTTCACCTCTGCCCCCATTTTGCTGAGTAGTCGCCCGGCCTCCTCGGCAGAAAGTCGGCTAAACGAACGCTGGCGCACCGAGCCATAGAGGATGAGGAATTTGGGTGGTTGCTCAACACCACCGATCTTCTCAGCGATGGACGGATCAAAATGATGCGCATCAAGTGCGGGAAATGCCTGCATGTAAAATTCTCCAGTAATTAAACTCTTCCTTTACTTTTAACATATATGAATTAGCATATGTGTTAAATTTCACTGGAATGTGTTCTGATGCTGCCTGTTCAACTTTTCAAACTGCTTGCCGACGAGACGCGCACCACCATTATCCTCCTGCTGCGAGAAGCAGGGGAGCTGTGTGTGTGCGACCTCTGTTCAGTCACTGACCAATCACAGCCAAAGATTTCCCGGCATATTGCCTTGCTTCGTGAGGCTGGGTTGCTACTGGATCGCCGTGAAGGTAAGTGGATTCACTATCGTCTCTCGCCACATATGCCCGCCTGGGCGGCGTCGATTATCGATACTGCCTGGAGCAGTCAGCGTGATGAGGTGCGCGAGTCATTGCAACGCGGCAATACCTCTGTTTGTAGTTGATAATTAAAATACATACACCAAAACGAATGTGTGGCATTGGGCAGGAGATGGGGATGTTACTGGCAGCAGCGATATTTATCGTCACGATTGTATTTGTCATCTGGCAACCTCGCGGCCTGGGGATTGGCTGGATTGCTTTGTTCGGCGCTGTTCTGGCATGGGTTAGCGGGGTTATACAGCTGGCAGATATTCCTGGTGTCTGGCATGTCGTCTGGAATGCCACGGCGGCTTTCATTGCCGTCATCATCATTAGTCTATTGCTGGACGAATCCGGTTTTTTTGAGTGGTGTGCTTTGCATGTAGCTCGTTGGGGGCATGGGCGAGGTCGATCGTTGTTCACTTACATCATACTTTTAGGGGCGACGGTCGCTGCGCTTTTCGCCAACGATGGCGCCGCACTGATACTGACGCCGATCGTGATAGCTATGCTGCTGGCGCTGGGCTTTAGTAAAGGCACCACATTGGCTTTTGTTATGGCTGCTGGGTTTATTGCTGATACCGCGAGCTTACCGCTGGTGGTATCCAATCTGGTTAATATCGTTTCAGCTGACTTCTTCAACCTCGGATTCAGTGATTACGCTTCGGTAATGGTTCCAGTAGACATGGCGGCTATCAGCGCTACGCTGTTGGTGCTTCACCTCTTCTTCCGCAACGATATACCTGACGCTTACGACCATGCCCTGCTGAAAAAGCCCGCGGAGGCGATTAAAGATTCTGCAACGTTTAAAGCGGGTTGGCTGGTGCTGAGCCTACTTCTGGTTGGATTTTTCCTGCTGGAACCGCTGGGTATTCCGGTGAGCGCTATTGCTGCGGCGGCGGCTTTAATCCTGTTTATCGTGGCTAAACGCGGCAACGCTATTAACACGGGAAAAGTTCTACGTGGCGCCCCCTGGCAGATCGTCATTTTCTCGCTGGGCATGTATCTGGTGGTTTATGGATTGAAAAATGCGGGTCTAACGCAGTATCTTACTGAGTTACTGAATATCTTCGCCCAGCAAGGTTTATGGTCGGCCACTTTTGGCACCGGCCTGGTTACGGCGGTGCTTTCATCGGTGATGAATAATATGCCGACGGTGCTGATTGGCGCGCTCTCTATTGATGCCAGTACGTCACAGGGTGTGATTAAACAAGCGATGATTTACGCCAATGTGATTGGTTGCGACCTCGGTCCTAAAATTACTCCGATCGGTAGTCTGGCAACATTACTCTGGCTGCACGTGCTTGATCAGAAGAACATTAAAATTAGCTGGGGCTACTACTTTCGGGTCGGCGTGGTGATGACGCTGCCGGTACTACTTGTCACGCTAAGTGCGCTGGCATTACGCCTGACGTTGTCGAACTAACCTGAGGGAAGTCATGACTGATATCACTATTTATCACAATCCGGCTTGCGGAACTTCTCGCAACACCCTGGCGCTTATTCGCAATAGTGGTGTTGAACCTACCATCATTCTCTATCTTGAAACGCCGCCCAATTGTGAAACGTTAATGGCGTTGATCAATGCGATGGGGATCAGCCCACGCTCCTTATTGCGTAAGAACGTAACACCGTATGAACAGCTAGGTTTAGCCGAAGAACGGTTTAGCGATGAACAGTTGCTCGAGGCGATGTTGAATAACCCGATTTTAATTAACCGCCCAATCGTGGTATCGCCTTTAGGCACGCGCTTATGCCGACCTTCAGAAGCGGTTATTGATATTCTGCCAGACGCGCAGCAAGGCGAATTTATTAAGGAGGATGGCGAGAGGGTGATAGATGATCAAGGTAATCGGATTATCTAAGCGGGATCTCAGGCAATAAAAAAGCAGCCTTAAAGGCTGCTTTTTTGGGAATTTGGTCGGCACGAGAGGATTTGAACCTCCGACCCCGGACACCCCATGACCGTGCGCTACCAGGCTGCGCTACGTGCCGAACGTGGGGGAATATTACTGTTTCCCCGCGCAATTGCAAGATGAGAGCTATTTAACTGCCTCATATTTAATCAGTTTGCGACAAAGCGCTTCTCTTCCGTCAGCACCTGCAACAACAATGCCAGCTGCGGTTTATGATCTTTCAGCGGCTTGCCGTGGACATCATAAGCGCTGTAGCTGCCATTATTATTTAGCACCAGCGTCAGGGTTGGCGTGGTGATCACCAGCTTGCCGTCTTCGCTGCTCGCTACCCAATTGTGGCTACGTTGCGCGGCAAACAGGTCTTCACCCTGCGAGTAGTTGACGGGATTGGTGCGCACGTGCAGCAGACGCTGCATCAGCGTGGTCATCACATCCTGCTGATTGGTCAGGCGATCGATGGTTTGTGCTGGCGTATTGGGCCAATGCACCACCAGCGGCACCTGCAGCGTCGCGCGATTGCCAGCATTGTCATCATTACTATCCAGATTGATGGCACGCTGCGCCGTAATCACCACCACGGTATTTTTCAGCAAATCGCGCTGCTGCAGCGTTTGCAGCACGGTATTGATCTGTTCATCAACACCACTTGCCTGACGCAAATAGCTGCGTTGACGCGACTTCAGCGTATCGCCATTGATGGTCACGCCGTTCAACGCCACCCATGAGAACCACGGCGCGCTATTGGCTTTCTGGCCGTTGAGCCAGTTTTGCCACTGCGTGACGGTGGTGCTATTAGGCTGTGAATCGGCCTGCGGTAGCGAATAATCGGCTAACAATGCCTGACGGTACAGCGGCTGACTAAAGCCATCCGATGAGAACAAACCGAACTGATAACCTTGCGCATTCAGCGCATTGAGCAGGGCGGAAGGCATGCGTGATGCCAGCACGCCATCCATATAGCTGGACGAGATGCCGTAGAACAGACCGAACAAGCCTTTTTCCGGCTGCAGTCCGGCGCTGTAATGCTGCGTGAAGCGCACGTTCTCGCTAGCAAATTGATTGAGCGACGGCAGCGCTTTGTCCACCGTGGCGTTATTCAGACCATCGACGGTCAGCACCAGCAGATTATGGCGTGTACCCGCATCGCGGAAAGTAATGTCACTCAGCGGATACTGCACCGATAGCGCTTCAGGGTCGCCTTGTTGTACCAGACGGCGCTGATACTCTTGCGCATCCAGCAGGCCGTGGCGCTCCAGGAAGCGACGCGCGGTCATCGGATAAGAGAGCGGTAGATTGGCGCGCTGCATGGTAATTGGGCGATAGAAGTTGGCATCGGCCCAGATATACAGCAGATGGCTGGCGAAGAAGGCGCTGATAAACAGCGCGGCCAGCGGCTTACCGAATGAACGTCGGTTAAGGCTGCGCAGCTTTTGCCAGCTCCAGGTGGCGAACAACATCTCCACCAGGAAAATCAGCGGCACGCTGATAAACATCAGCTGCCAGTCGCGCGCCATCTCACTTTGATCGGGGTTAATCACCAACTCCCACACCACCGGATTAAGGTGCAGGTGGAAGCGGCTGAACACTGCGCTGTCGACCATAATCAGCGTCAGTCCAGCGGTGGCGATAATCGCCGACAACACCCTGAGCAATCGTTGAGACATCACCACAAAGGTGAGCGGGAAAATGATCAGCAGATAACCGGCGAAAACGATGAAGCTGAAGTGGCCAATCCAACTGGTAAAGGCATAGATGCGACCCGCAAGCGACGCGGGCCAATCGGCAACCAATAGATAGCGGCTGCCTAAAATAAACGCGAAGATAATATTAAACAGGGCAAACCAATGCCCCCAGCTGATCATCTGGGAGACTTTTTCGCGGTAGCGCTGCCGGTTGGTTACCATATTATGAGGTCAGATCTGCATTTTAATGAGCGTTATCGTCGCGGACGGAAGACTGCAACGCTTCCGCGAAAGATCGTGCCAGCGTGCGGCGCTGAGCCGGTGAAACGCTGGTATTGATCAAATTAGTTACCATATTACCCAATACCATAAGGGAAAGGTCGGTTGGCGCTTTGTCTTTCTCAAGAATCTGCGCCATCTCTGCGAGGAGCTTTTCCACGCGTTCGTCACTGTAACGGGATGATTGTGGCATATCGTCGTCTAATCAAGGGTGAAAAGGCGGTATATTACCGTAACAATGCACTTTTTTCCGCAATTTTATCGCAAGCAGAGCGATCAGTTTGTGCTGGCAGTTGAAAGCGGCTTCGGGCGGTGTTTGAATACGCGCCTGAGCTAAAAGGAGAGTCTACCATGAGTCTGGATATCGACCAGATTGCCCTGCACCAGTTAGTTAAACGTGATGAAAACCAGCTGGAACTGGTGCTGCGCGATACCTTGCTGCCGCCCACCCGCGCGGTTGAAGAGATGGCGGAAGAGCTGCACCGGGTTTATAGCGCAAAAAGCAAAGCCTACGGCTTGTTTAACGAGGATAGCGAGCTGGCCGATGCGCTGCGTAACTGCCGCAAAGGGGAAGATGACTTTCTGGCATTTAGCCGCGCGGCGACCGGTCGTTTGCGCGATGAACTGAGCAAATATACGTTTGCTGAAGGTGGCGTGGTGCTGTTCCTGCACTATCGCTATCTGGCCGTCGAATATTTGCTGATTGCGGTGTTGAACAGCCAGTCGAGCATGCGCGTCAACGAGCAGCTTGATATCAGCAGCACCCATTATCTCGACATCAACCATGCGGATATCGTAGCGCGTATCGATCTCACCGAATGGGAAACCAATCCAGAATCGACGCGTTATCTGACGTTCCTGCGCGGTCGCGTTGGGCGCAAAGTGGCTGACTTTTTTATGGATTTCCTTGGCGCCAGCGTAGGTTTGGACACCAAAGCGCAAAACCGCGGTCTGCTGCAAGCGGTGGATGATTACTGCGCCGAGTCGGAGCTGGATAAAAACGAACGCCAGAATTATCGCCAGCAGGTTTACAGCTATTGCAACGAGCAGCTGCAGGCAGGCGAAGAGATCGCGCTGGAAGATCTGTCGAGCGAACTGCCGCCACTGGGGGAAAAAACCTTCCAGGCTTTTACTCAGGAGCAGGGTTACGAGCTGGAAGAGAGCTTCCCTGCTGACCGCAGTACACTGCGTCAGCTCACCAAGTTTGCCGGTAGCGGTGGCGGATTAACCCTGAATTTTGATGCGATGCTGCTTGGCGAACGTATTTTCTGGGATCCCACTACCGATACGCTGACCATTAAAGGCACGCCGCCTAATCTGCGCGATCAGCTACAGCGGCGCACCAGCAGTAAATAAATGAATAAGCCGGGCAGAAGATTGCCCGGCTTTTTTATCAGAACCGCGATCTTCAGAAGGAATAGTTCAGCGCTCCGTTGAATGCGGTATCGGTCTGATACTTCCCGCCAGCACTATGCTTCGCGCCTACCTGCAGTGACCAGTTCTCGCTAATCTGACCTTCAAACCCGGCGTGCAGGCGATAGCGGTTATCGCTCCACGCATCGTACGTGCGGCTGGCGTGGCTGTCGGCGAGCGTCAGCGTTGAGCCGCTGCTGCCTGGTGAATACTGTTTGCTGATGCCGGCAAACAGCGACACGCCTGGCAACACTGAACCTAATCCACGCTTTCTCAGCTCAAAACCCGGCGACACCGACCACGGCGTGGCGCTGCTCAACGTGATGCTGGCGTCGTAGCCCTGCAACCGATAGCCCGGCAGATAGCCCACGCGGGTTTCCACAAAGGGTGACAGAGTAAACGAATCGTCGAACAGCGGCATCTGACGTCCGACTTTAGCGCTCGCCGCCAGCATCTGGCTGCTACGCTGCGTGCCTTTCACTTCCAGCGCCGGGTCGAGCTTGAGGTCCTGGCGCAGGTGCATATAGCGCGCTGCCAGATCGGCAAACCAGCCGCCGTCTGCCAGCCAGCTGGCGTAAGTGCCGAGCGTGCTGAGCTGATGGCTGATCGATCCCATCCCTTTACCGCTGCCCTGGCCGTGGCTGGCCATCAGACCGACGCGCCATGCGCCAACCTGTTTATCCACGCCCAGTTCAAAGCTCTGCTGGCGGATGCTGACGTCAGCAATGCCGCCACGGTTATAGCTGTAGCCGCCCCAGACGCCGTGCATCTGCGCATCGCCACGCAACGTCTGCGCGCGATCATTGAGTGAGGTCGCCGTCTCGCTGAACAGATACTGACGCGAGGCCAGCAGCGCGCGGGTGCTGTGCAACAGGCCGCCATTATCGCTGATGTTAAACCAGTCTTCCGGCTTGCCCGGTTCTGGCGCGGGATCGACAACCGGTTCGGGTTTTGGCTCCGGCGCGGGGTCAACCACCGGATCCGGCTTCGGCTCCGGCGTCGGGTCAACCACCGGGTCCGGCTTTGGCTCTGGCGTAGGGTCAACAATCGGGTCCGGCTTTGGCTCCGGCGTTGGGTCAACAATCGGATCAGGTTTCGGTTCAGGTGCCGGATCAACCACCGGCACCGGCGTTTTGGCGATCACCCATTTCACGCGGCCATCGGTTTCAATCACCTGATAGTCGGGAGAATAGACAGAAAAGCCCCGTTTGATCGGCGGCAGGGTGAAGTAGTCATGCGCGGTGCCAGCCGGCGTATCCAGCAGCACGATCTGGTTTGGCACCTTCTCCGGGAAGGTTTCGCCGAGCATAAAGCCGAGGTCGAGCGTGTTGCTGCTACCCTGTGCCGATTTATCAACGTACAGGCTGTCGCTGATGCCGGTCTGCGGGGCGATACCAAATCCCAGCTGCAGATTACTGGCGTTGAGGCTCTCCACCCACAGCTGCTTTGGTGTCCAGGTTTTATCGTTGTCGGACAGCGCCGAGATGATACCGCCCTGCGGCGCGTTCAGGCGCTGCATGCGGCTGTCATCGGTCAGGTTCCAGAAGGTGTCGCCCGACATCGTGACCCGGGCCGCGTTGCGGTCGGTGATGCGGCCGCGAAAATCGACCTTGCCGAGGTAAAGCTCCGCCTGATCGCCGAGGGTGATATCGCCGTGCACGGTGCTGGCGGGCAGGGTGCTTAACGCCGCGGCATCGCGCGCGGCGGTTGCGCAGGAGGTGGCGGTGCTCTGCACTGGCGAGACGCAGCGTAAAATCTGCTGCTGAGCGTCCGCGCCGGGCTGATAGCCGAGCAGCACCTGGCTGTTGTCACCGGCTTGAATGTTGGCCTTTACCTGCGCGTATTCGCCAACCTGCAGGCGCGTATTGCTGGCGGCAACGATGTTGTCGGCGATAAAGGTTGAGGTATACCAGTCGTCATCAATAATCAGGCCGCCGGCGTGCGGCACCGGCTGGCCGGAGAGCAGCAGCGTGCCGTTATTCAGGTTGATATTGCCGCTGAGATTACTGCCGCCGGTCAGCGCCAGTTTCGTGGCGGCCAGTGCCGGAGAGAAGTTGAAATCAAATTTACCGTTGACGCTATCCGCAGAATCGGAGCCCAGGTAGCCGCGATAGACCAGGTCATTAAACTGCATGGCGCGGTAGGTTTTCGCCTCTTCGGCGTCAAAGCCAATGTATTTCCAGTAGCTGTTATCCTGCTGATTGGTTGGGAAGTAGCTGTAGGTGCCGGTTTTCAGCTGGAAGTATTCGATGCGCTGCGAGCGGTCGTTCCAGTCTTCGTAAATATCGCCGACGCTGCCGCTGTGGGTAGCGGAGTTCCACTCCTGGATGGTGATGTCAGCGGGAGCGAAGCCGGTCAGCGTCAGGCTCGAGGCGCGATCGCCGCTCTGGTTCAGCAGCGTGGCGCCGCCGTCGGTGTGGTTGATTCGCTTCATCGTCAGGTCGTGACCGTTGAGGTCCAGCCTGCCGCCGCGATAGCCAAAGAAGATATCGTCGCCTGCCACCTGATTATCATTATTGAACACCACAGTCGGACGACCGCTGACGATGGCCAGGCGCGAGAACGCCTGCTGGTTGCCCTGAGCGTCGGCCTGCTGATCGAGGATAACGGTGCCGTCGCCGACGTTCAGGCCACCGTCGTTTTTACCTGTGGCGTTAACGTGCAGCGTACCGGCGCCGATTTTATGCAGGTCATCATCGGCGAGGCCGTTGACCTGCCACAGCACCTTTTTGTCCGCGTCGACTTCAATACCGCCGCCAACCCAGGTGGCGTCAGCGCCTGCGGCTGATTTTACCCTGTAGTTATTCGAGAACTGCAGCTTGCCGGCGCCGAGGTTAACGGCATCGCTCAGGATAATGTCGCCGCCCGCGCCGTTAAAGCGGATATCCTTGCTGGCATCGAGTTCATCGAAACTGGCATTAACTGGTGCAAGATGACGGTATTTTTCGTCCAAACCCTGCCAGCTCCAGCTTTGATGTCCCTGATTGATTGAGGTGGAATCCCAGAAAATATTTCCCGCACCTGCAATGTCAGTGACATCGGGTGAAATATTATTTGCCACAGTTTTGTCGAAAAAATCATCAGGGATTAATGAAGCATAAGACTCCCTGCTGTAGGGTGGACTACCATATCTGCTACCTGAATGGGCAGCTGCTAATTTCCATTGTTTATCGAATGAATCATAAACGTAGACAGGACTACCGCTATCGCCGGGCTGGGTAGTAATAGAGAGTGGCGTCGAAAGGGGGCTACCAGGAGCGTACTGCTTGTAATAAAAGTAATTCTTTGTGAACTCGACGACAGCCGGATTAATAACACCTCCTGCAAGCCATTTGTATGCGCCTGAGATTTGGTTAACATCCGTTAAGTCGTCATTAATCTGAACCATTCCTCCTGAACCGACGCGAGCATAGGCGGTATATCGTGTGCCATGGCCGGCCTTTAATTCACTGTTTTCTACGCGTCCAACAGGTGCGACTTCCGTTACAACCTTATTCAGGCGTGGAAACATGAAATCCTGATCAATAGCATCAGATACGGCGTTGCGATTAATAAAATGGTAGCGCTGAGCATATTCAGACGGGCCACCAAAAAAAACGCTGGTCAAATCTTTTACATGGCGCGCGCTCATCATATAAGACGGTGCCGTTAACACCGCATAACCCCGACGAGATAAACTGCTCATATCCGGCATTGGGAAATTAAGATAAGCGTCAAGCTCACCATTTTTCTTATAAACCGGAATATTACTTACCCCAACGCGGTATTTGCCCATATTTTCCGCAAAGTCGCGATAGTCCTGCACATTAGTGTCATGGCGCATAACGCCAGCAGATGACGACAGGCAGATAAACAGCGTGCCGTAAGAAATGATGATGGCCTTTTTCACATGAATTCCCTTTCTGATAATTTCCTAAAAGCAGGAAGAAAGGCGGCATAATTTCATGTAATCGAGCGAAAGCTGACGCAGAAACGTCTCAAAGAATTTAAGTGCGGATAATTATTTTAACGCGGTAAGGGCGGAGGCAGGGATTAACGCTTAATCATGCAGACAAAATAAAAGGGCCGGTTTCGCAACCGACCCTTCTACCTTCAACTCATTCAGCGATTAAGCGCGAACGAAGTCGATATGGAACAGTTTTGGCTTGAACGGATGACGCTGTACCGCCTGAGCTTTAACTTTAACTTCTTTACCATCAACAGCGATGGTCAGCACTTCGCTGTAGAACTCAGGTTTAACCTGCACGTTCATCACAGCGTCGTGGTCCAGTTCGATAGCAACTGGTGCTTCATTACCGCCATAGATGATGGCTGGGAATTTGTTTGCTACACGCAGGCGGCGGCTCGCACCCTTACCCTGGTCTTTACGTACTTCAGCATTAATAGTGAACATTTGATATCTCTTCAATAATTCCTGCTACAGGCGACCCAGCAACAGGACGGTTATTCAAACTGCTTTTACGGATGCAAAAGCGGGCGGCATTATAGCGCCAATGGGGTGTCAGGGGCAAATGATTCCGCCGCTCAGCGCAGTTCGTTGGCGCGACGATAACGGCCTTGATAATCAAACATTTTTTCACGAATCTGCCAGAAATGGCCTTTTGCGCGCGCCACCACAAAGTCCGGATGACGCAGTAAAGGTTGCAGCGCAATGACATCAGCAGCGGTTTGCCAGCCGAGCTCCACGCCCGGCGCACGCTGATGCGGACGCATAAACAGCTGTTCGAAGGCTTTGCGCTGCGCCGGCGTTTGCAGGCGAAAGCGCTCGCTCACGCTGGTGCCATCTTCATCAAAATAGGTCGCTTTCAGCCACTCGCCTTTGTCGTCGCGCCCTTGTTCCAGCGTCATGCCCGCACAGCGCAGCACGCGTGCATCCTTCAGTTTCAACGCGGCTTTCAGCATGTCATCTGGATCGACAAGAAT
This sequence comes from Pantoea sp. GM01, assembly GCF_000282675.1. Classification (NCBI taxonomy): domain Bacteria; kingdom Pseudomonadati; phylum Pseudomonadota; class Gammaproteobacteria; order Enterobacterales; family Erwiniaceae; genus Pantoea; species Pantoea sp. GM01. The sequence continues at coordinate 175,763 of NZ_AKIU01000035.1, forward strand.
TTTGTCGCACTGCTGGCAGCGGCGTGCGGCGATATCATTCTCGGCCCCGCAATCCGGACAGCTTTTAAAGCGGAAGCGATAATCACACTGTTCGCGCTGGCCTTCATCATCTTCCAGCACGCCCTGACAGCGGCGACCAAAATGCTCGATGATGTGGCCATCTTCCGTTGCTTTACCCCAGAAGGTATTGGCGAAACCGCAGGCAGGACAGAAAACCTGCACCGGCTGATTGTCACTGGCGCCTTTTGGCGCGCCCACTTCCGGCGTGAAAAGATCGTGCGGATTGCCAGCATAATCCAGCACCAGACAATCGGTTTTTCCCGGCGACAGGCGTAAGCCGCGCCCAACAATTTGTTGATACAGACTAACGGATTCGGTCGGACGCAGAATGGCAATCAAATCAACGTGAGGTGCGTCAAAACCGGTGGTTAGCACCGCGACGTTGACCAGAAACTTCAGCTGTTGCGCTTTGAAGGCACCAATCAAGCGATCGCGATCTTTCACCGCCGTTTCGGCCGACACCAGCGCGCTGTTCTCTGGCAGCAGCGTCAGGATTTCGCGCGCATGTTCCACGGTTGAGGCAAACACCATCACGCCCCGGCGATCCTCAGCGAACTCAACGATCTGCCGGATAATATGTGGCGTTACGCGATGTTGCTGTTTCAGTTCGCGGTTTAGATCGGCCTCGCTAAACAGACCGTTATTTTGTGGGATCAACCGGCTGAAATCGTACTGCACCACCGGCATATCCAGCCGCTCCGGCGGCACCAGAAAGCCGTGTTTAATCATGTAGCGCAGCGGCAGCTCGTAAATGCAGTCGCGGAACAGTGCTTTATCATCGCCGCGCACCATGCCGTGATAGTGGAACTGATAAATCCAGCCTTTGCCGAGGCGGAAGGGCGTAGCGGTCAATCCCAGCAGTCGCAGCTGTGGATTATGCTGGCGCAAATGGGCAAACAGCAGCTGATACTGGCTCTCTTCGTTATCGCTAATGCGATGACACTCATCGACGATGACCAATGAAAAGGCGCTGTCGAAGCGTTCAAGATTACGCGCCACCGACTGTACGCTGCCAAATACCACTTTGCTGGCGCTCTGTTTGCGCTGCAAACCGGCGGCGAAGATATCCGCCTGCAAACCGTACGCCTGATATTTGCTGTGGTTCTGCTCCACCAACTCTTTGACATGCGCCAGCACCAACACGCGACCGCGCGCCAACCTGGCCAGTTCGGCAATCACCAGGCTTTTTCCGGCACCGGTCGGCAGCACAATTACCGCAGGCGTGGTATGACGGCGGAAATGGTTGAGGGTGGCGTCAACCGCCTCTTGTTGGTACGGGCGCAGGGTGAATGACATCGGGGCAAACTTTTTTCTGGAACGGACGCGCATTATGACATGAAAGCCGCCGAAACGCAGGATCGCCTCTGTTAGCCGCAGCGGGTTCCAGCTATACTGCCCACACCTTATCCAGGGACAAAACACCGTTTCAGTTTCCCCGCAGTAACAGGCAAAACGAATTCATGCGACTCGAAAAATTCATATCTCAGCAGCTGGAAGTCAGCCGTGCTATCGCTGGACGCGAAATCCGCGCCAAAAAAGTCACCATCAATGGCGAAGTGGTCCGCGATGCGGCTTACAAAGTATTGCCAGATGATGAAGTCGAATACGACGGCAATCCGCTGGTGGTGCAGCAAGGCCCGCGCTATTTCATGCTGAACAAGCCGCAGGGTTACGTCTGTTCAACCGACGATCCCGATCATCCCACCGTGCTGTTCTTCATTGAGGAGCCGGCGGCGTTCAAGCTGCATGCCGCGGGACGTCTGGATATCGATACCACCGGTTTGGTGCTGCTAACCGATGATGGTCAATGGTCGCACCGCATTACTTCGCCGAAGCATCATCTGGAAAAAACCTATCTGGTGGAAGTGGAAGAGCCAATCGATCCTGCGCTGGTTGAGAAGTTCGCTGCGGGCGTACAGCTGCACAATGAAAAAGATCTGACCAAACCGGCCGTGCTGGAGATTCTGGATGAGAAGGCTGCCCGTCTGACGATCAGTGAAGGGCGCTACCATCAGGTTAAACGCATGTTTGCTGCGATGGGTAACCATGTATCGGCGCTGCATCGCGAACGCATTGGTGACATCGAATTGGATGACGATCTCGGTGAAGGTGAATATCGCGAACTGACCCAGCAAGAGGTCGACAGCATCGGCCTGCCAGAAGAACTCAAACAACGTAAATAGCGGGAGAACGCGGTGCGCAAGGAAAAGAATTCACCGGTCGGTTTAGTGGTTATTCTCGGATTGCTGGCGATGCTGATGCCGCTCTCCATCGATATGTATCTGCCAGCTATGCCGCAAATCGCCCGCGAATTCGCGGTATCGGCGGGCAGCGTGCAGATGACGCTCAACCTTTACATCCTTGGCTTTGCCATTGGCCAGTTGGTATACGGTCCGTTGGCGGATAGCTACGGACGTAAACCGGTGATTGTGCTGGGAACGCTGATCTTTGCCTGTGCCGCCGCCGCTTGTGCGCTGTCCCAAACCATCGATCAACTGATCTTTATGCGCTTCCTGCACGGCTTGTCGGCCGCCGCGGCCAGCGTGGTGATCAACGCCCTGATGCGCGATACCTACTCGAAAGAGGACTTCTCGCGCATGATGTCATTCGTCATGCTGGTCACCACCATTGCACCGCTGCTGGCGCCGATCATCGGCGGTTGGCTGCTGCTGCTGTGGAACTGGCACGCCATCTTCTGGACGCTAGCCGGCGCCGCGCTCATCACCACCGTGCTGGTGGTGACGCAAATTCGTGAAACGTTGAAGCCCGAGCAGCGCCAGCGTTTCCATCTGCGCACTACCCTGGGTAACTTCGTGGCGTTAGTGCGCCATAAGCGCGCCTTTAGTTACATGCTGGCGAGTGGTTTCTCCTTTGCGGGTTTGTTCACCTTCCTCAACGCCGGCCCATTCGTGTATATCGAAGTCAATCACGTCTCGCCGCAAAACTTCGGCTACTACTTTGGTCTGAACGTGGTGTTTTTATTCGTGATGACGTTGATTAACAGCCGGGCGGTGCGCCGCTTTGGTCCGCTGAAAATGTTCCGTCTTGGATTAGTGATCCAGTTCGTGATGGGCGTTTGGCTGCTGATCTCCAGTGCGCTGGATCTCGGCTTCCTGTCGCTGGTGTTTGGCGTAGCGATGTTTATCGGCTGCGTATCGACGGTATCGTCGAATGCGATGGCGGTGATTCTTGATGAGTTCCCGCATATGGCCGGCACCGCTTCATCATTGGCTGGCACGCTGCGCTTTGGCGTGGGCGCATTGGTCGGCGCACTGCTGTCATTGGTGAGCATTAACAGTGCCTGGCCGATGGTGGCCACTATCGCACTGTGTGCCACCGTTTCGATTGTGTTGTTTACCTACGCTTCACGCCCGCATCATTCGGCATAAGATCTACCGGTCGCGATACAAGTCGATCCTACGTTGATGAAATCCAACACTTTTTCGTAGGGTCGCCATTTATGGCGACCCGCCCTCTGAACAAATTCCCACCCGCTACTCGCTAATCCCCATTCATTCGTTATGCTTAATGTTTCCATAATGTGAAAATTTAGAGATAAAAAAGTAACGAGATTGCGTCTAAAATGATTGTTAACAGCCGCTGAACACGGTAAACATAAGCATAAATGTGAGAAGCCTCGCAAATTATCAATTGGCTACACGCTTGGTGTTTAAAAAAATAAGGCAAACCACGTCCATATTCTGAGCTAACCAGGTTGGGATTCACTGCGTTGTGCCGTCGTCGTGAATAAAGTTAACGTCTCTGGGGGCCGTATAACTATGCTGCAACTTTCTGTTGTGCATCGCTTGCCACAACATTATCGCTGGTCAGTTGAACATGCGGGTGAAATTGAGCGTCAGGAAACTGCGGATGGCGTTCATGCTGGAGATCTTGTGGTGCTGCGTCTGCTCAGCCACGATGGTCATCCGGCGCTGGAAATTCTGCACCAGCTGCAAGAAACGCTGGCGCAGATTCAGGTCGAGTGCAAAATCGCTGAGTGTGAAGGGCAGCCTTGTCTGCTGATTCAACGCGATGATGAAAGCGCGACTAACTGCTGCCTGAAAAATCAGGGTGTCGCCATTGCCGAAACCTTCGACGGTCACTGACTGAGATCTCTCCCCTGAGCGGATGCCAATAGCTGACGTGTATAGTCGGCTGTTGGTGCGTTGAACAACGTATCGCAGTCACCTTGTTCCACCACCTCGCCCTCACGCAGCACAATCAGCTGGTGACATAGCGCGCGCACCACCTGTAAATCATGGCTAATAAACAGATAAGCTAACTGGTGCTGCTGCTGTAAGCGGCGCAGCAGGGTGAGAATTTGCTTTTGCACTGAGCGATCCAGCGATGAGGTGGGTTCATCCAGCACGATCAGCTGCGGTTCGAGAATCAGCGCACGGGCGATAGCAATGCGCTGGCGCTGACCGCCTGAAAATTCTGCCGGATAGCGCGAACGGCTGTCGGCATCAAGTCCTACTTCCTGCATCACCGCAATTACTCTGGCTTCCTGCTCGGCAGGGCTCAATTCAGGGCGATGTACCGCCAACCCTTCGGCAATCACTTGTTGCACCGTCATCCGCGGATTGAGCGACGAATTTGGATCCTGAAACACCACCTGAATGCGCTGACGCAGCGGCAACAATTGTTTCGGTGACAGCTGATGCAGCGGCTGATCCTCAAACCAAATCTCACCGCGCGCAGCGATCAAACGCAGCAGTGCCAGTCCGGTGGTGCTTTTTCCAGAACCCGATTCCCCCACCAGCCCGAGACTTTCTCCGCGACGCAGGGTAAAGCTGAGATCTTGTAGCGCCATCTTTTCCGCCACGGTTCGCCGCAGCAATCCACGACGGATCGGGAAACCGACCTGCAAGTTTTTCACCTGCAGCAGCGGTGGTGCATCGCTTAGGGGCACCGGCTGGCCATCCGGCTCGGCGGCCAGTAATTCACGCGTGTACGGCTGCTGCGGCTGGCTTAACAGTAAATCACAGCGGTTGTGTTCGATGCCGCGTCCATTGCGCATCACGGTGACGCTATGCGCCAGCTGACGCACAATATTCAGGTTATGTGTGATGAACAACATGCCCATGTTCAGTTCACGCTGCAGTTCGCGCAGCAGTTGCAGAATCTGCGCCTGAACCGTGACATCCAGCGCGGTGGTCGGCTCATCGGCGATCAGCAGCTTCGGCTGGGTGAGCAGCGCCATGGCGATCATCACGCGCTGGCGTTCGCCGCCGGAAAGCTGGTGTGGAAAATCTTGCAGACGCGATGCCGCATTACGAATGCCAACACGTTCGAGGCAGCTCAGCATCTCTCCGCGTGCCGCTTCGCGCCGCATACCGCGATGCACCGATAGCACTTCGTACAGCTGCTTTTCCACGTTATGCAACGGATTGAGCGATACCATCGGTTCCTGAAAGATCATCGCCATCTGGTTACCACGCAGTCCGCGCATCGTGCGTTCGCTGGCCTGCAAAATATCCTGGCCGTTGAACAGAATTTCGCCGTGCGGATAGTTGACCGGCGGCTGCGGCAATAAGCGCATGATCGACAGCGCGGTCACGCTCTTACCGGATCCGGATTCGCCCACCAGCGCCAGCGTTTCACCGGCATCGATCTGCAGCGAAATGTCTTCCACCACGCGGCGATCATGAAAGGTCACCGCCAAGTGATTAACCGTTAACAGGCTCATTTAGCGTCCTCGACTCGGGTCAAAGGCATCGCGTACCGCTTCGCCAATAAAAATCAGTAGCGACAGCAGCAGAGCGAGGGCAAAAAAGCCGGCAAGGCCTAACCACGGTGCCTGTAAATTATTTTTCCCCTGCAGCAGCAGCTCACCCAGTGACGGCGATCCGATCGGCAAACCAAAGCCGAGGAAATCCAGCGATGTCAGGGTGGTGATTGAAACGCAGAGAATAAAGGGTAGAAACGTCAGCGTTGCCACCATGGCGTTGGGCAGCATGTGACGCAGCATAATGCGGCTGTCGCTAACGCCCAGCGCACGTGCGGCACGAATATAATCATAATTACGCGTGCGCAGAAATTCGGCGCGCACCACGCTTACCAGACTCATCCAGCCAAACACCACCGTGACCAGCAGCAGCCACCAGAAATTGGGCTGAATCACGCTGGATAGTAGAATCAGCAAGAACAGTGAAGGCATGCCGGACCACACTTCTATCAGGCGCTGGCCGATCAGATCAATGAGTCCACCAAAATAGCCCTGTACTGCCCCCACCACGATGCCAATCACACTGGAAAACAGCGTTAACAGAATGCCAAACAGCAGTGAGATGCGCGTGCCATACAGCAAACGCGCCAGCACATCACCGCCGTTGGCATCGGTACCCAGCCAGTTTTGCATGGAAGGCGGGGAAGGGAAGGGTACATCGGTGGCGAAATTGATGGTGCTATCGCCAAAGCGAATCGGTGCCCAAATCGCCCAACCTTGCTGAGCAATACGCTGTTTAAGCCACGGATCCTGATAGTCAGCGGGCGTGGCGAAATCGCCGCCGTAATCACTTTCGCTATAGTTGAACAACAGCGGCATATACCAGCGTTGCTGATAGTGCACCAGCAGCGGTTTGTCGTTGGCCAGCAACTCGGCACCCAGTGACAGGACAAAAATGATCAGGAAAATCCACAGCGACCAGTAACCACGGCGGTTATGACGAAAACGCTGCCAGCGCTGCTGGTTTACAGGAGATAAACGCATCAGCGTCCCTCAAAATCAATGCGCGGATCGACCAGCGTGTAGGTGAGATCGCTGAGAATGTTCATGAGCAGACCAATTAGCGTGAAAATATACAGCGTGCCGAACATCACCGGATAATCACGCTGAATGGTGGCGTCATAGCCGAGCAGGCCCATACCGTTGAGTGAGAACATCACCTCAATCAACACCGAACTGGTGAAAAACATGCTGATAAAGGTGGCGGGGAAGCCGGCAATCACCAGCAGCATGGCATTTCGGAACACGTGACCGTACAGCACCCGCTTCTCATCCAACCCTTTTGCACGCGCGGTGACCACATATTGTTTACGAATCTCATCGAGAAACGAGTTTTTGGTCAGCATGGTAAGCGTGGCGAAACCGCCAATCACCGTGGCCAGCACCGGCAGCGTGATGTGCCAGAGATAGTCGGTGATTTTGCTATACCAGGGCAGCGTATCAAACTGCGGAGAGGTCAGGCCGCGCAGTGGGAACCAGTCGAAATAGCTGCCGCCCGCGAACAGGACAATCAGCATGATGCCGAACAGAAATGCTGGAATAGAATTACCGATGATAATAAAGATGCTGCTCCAGATATCGAAGGGGCTGCCGTTGCGTACCGCCTTTTTAATGCCGAGCGGAATCGATACCAGATAAATAATTATCGTGCTCCACAATCCAAGACTTATCGAGACCGGCAAACTCTCTTTGATCAGCTGCAGCACCGAGGCGCTGCGGAACAGGCTATCGCCAAAATCGAAACGGATGTAGTTCCACAGCATCTCGCCATAACGCTGCAGTAACGGTTTATCGAAGCCGTAACGATGTTTAATCTCAGCGATCACTTCCGGATCGAGGCCGCGTGCACCGCGATATTGACTATCACCGGGATTGTCACGCAGCAAGGCTCCGCGCGCGCCGCTGTCACCGCCGGCAGAGCCGGGAATACCGGTGCTGTGGCCAAATTGCACGTTGGCTAACGCCTGATCGACCGGCCCGCCTGGTGCGATCTGTACAATAAAAAAGTTCAGGGTGATGATCGCCCACAAAGTGGGGATGATCAGCAGTAACCTGCGTAGAAAATAGGCTGCCAAACCGTGCTCCTCAGCGTCGATCGGCCGGCAATCGTCCGGCTTTGTTCACATCGTACCACCAGTTTTCCAGACCCGTAGCGAACGCGGGTTTAATCTCGGGATGGGAAAATTTATCCCAGTACGCCAGGCGATCTTCGGCGCTGTACCACATCGGGATCATGTAGGCATTCCACAACAGGATGCGATCCAGTGCCTGGCCGAGCGGCAGCAAGGCTTTTTCGTCGCCCTGATGCTCAACGATCTGCTGTACAAAATGGTCGACGATCGGATCTTTCACCCGCGGCGTATTCCAGGAAGAGTTAATAAACTCCGACTGCCAGATAGTGCGCAAGCTGGTAGAAGGCCACGGCATCGCATAATAGAGTGACGGAATCATGTCGTAATCACCTTCGCGTAAGCGCCGCAAATATTGCGAGCTGTCAATCTGACGCAGCGAAACTTGTATGCCCAGTCGTTCAAGGCTGTGCTGGAACGGCAGCGCCCAGTCATTCTGGGTGCCGCTGCGCATTAGCAGTTCAAAGCGGAATGGTTGACCGGTTTTAACGTTGACTAACTGCTGATTTTTAATCTGCCAGCCGGCTTCTTTGAGCAAATTCATGGCTTTCAATAAGTTGCCACGATCAAAACCGCTGCCGTCTGAACGCGGCGGAGCATATTGATTGTTGAACACTTCAGGCGGTAGCTGGGCTTTGTAAGGCGCCAGTAAGATCAGCTGTTCGGCCTTGGGATAGCCTTGCGCCGCATAGTCGGTATTCTGGAAATAGCTGTTGGTGCGCTTGTAGGCTCCGTAGAACAGGGCTTTGTTCATCCATTCAAAATCAAAGGCCAGCGTAATGGCTTCCCGCACGCGACGATCGGCGAACAGTGGCTTCTCGTTGTTGAAGGCCAGCCAGCGCGTATCGGTGGAAACGGTGTTGGGGATGGTCGATTTGACGATGGCGTGGCTATCAAAGTTGCGGCCGAGATATTGCGTGGCCCATTTCTTCGCTGAACTCTCTTCGCGTAAATCGTAAGCGCCTGCTTTGAAGGCCTCGAACGCCACGTTGTCATCGAGGTAATAGTCGTAGCGTAGCGTGTCGAAATTAAAGCGACCGCGGTTCACTGGCAGATTGGCGGCCCAGTAATCCTTTACCCGGCTGTACTGAATAAACTGACCTGATTTGTACGACGTAACGCGATAAGGCCCGCTGGCCAGCGGTGGATAACCAATCGGCTCATTAAACTTCTTGTTTTGCCAGAACTTCTCTGGCAATACCGGCAGCGTCAGCCAGCTGAGAATTCGATCTTTATCCGCTTTCGGCACGTCAATGCGCACCGTAAGGCGATTAAGCGCTTTAACTTTTACGTCGCGAAATGCCACGCGAAACTGCGGCACGCCTTCAGTCATAAATTTCTGGAAGGTGAAAGCGACATCCTGGGCTGTGATGGGCGTTCCGTCCTGAAACTGAGCATGGGGATTGATCGATACTTCCATCCAGCGATAGTCGTCTGGATAGCGTGCCGATTCGGCGATCAGCGGGTAGTAGCTGCCAGGTTCATCATCCGACGTGGTAAACAGGCCGTCATACAAGGTATCGGTGCCAATGCCGGGATTGCCGCGTGAGGCGAAACGATTGAAGTTGTCAAATGTGCCGACCACCGCCAAAGTCATCTTGCCGCCTTTTGGCGCAGCAGGATTGGCGTAATCGTAATGGGTAAAATTCACCGCATATTTCGGCTCGCCCAGCTTCGCGAAGGCATAGCTTTCGTTGATGGTTGCGGCATGCAGCGGCGTAATGGCGCTACAAAGCAACAACGCTGTGACAAAACGCAGCAGCATAAGTGGGGCGATCTCCTGTGGTGTTCCGCACTTTATGGTAGCAGTTTCATGGGGTTCGCGTGATGTTAACTCAGCGCACGTTGGCGTTGATAATAGCTGACCAGGCTTTCTGGTCGTAGCGGTCGACTAAACAGATAGCCCTGTAAATGAGTCACGCCACGGTTCACCAGCCACGCCGCCTGGTCGCCGGTCTCTACGCCTTCGGCCACGGTTTTCAAATTGAGCTTCTTTGCCAGCAGCAGCACCGCATCCAACACCGGTGACGTAACGGTTTCCGTGCCAATGCTTTGCACAAAACCGCGATCAATTTTCAGGTAATCGAACGGATATTTTTCCAGATAGATTAATGCACTGTGACCAGTGCCGAAGTCATCAATCGCAATCTTGAAATTGTTTTCATGCAGCCAGGCGAAAATCTCGCCGGCACTCTTCTCGCCAACCATGGTGCGCTCGGTAATTTCAAACACGTAGTTGAAGTGGTCGGCGGGCATGGCGTTAATCCACAGCTGCACATCATCGCGGAAGCTTTCCGAGGCAAGATGCAGAGGTGAAAGATTCAGGCTCATGCGCGTACCTTGCGGCAACTGGGTGTAGAGAAACTGAGCATCGCGCGCGACTAGCCTAAACAGATGCTGAGTAAGCGGAATAATCAGATTCTGCGCTTCCGCGTAACCGATAAACACATCGGGCGGGATCATACCTTCGGTAGGATGCGTCCAGCGTAGTAGTGCCTCAACGCCATACGGCTGGCCATCGTGTGCGGTGACAAGTGGTTGATATTCAACATGGAACTGGCCACGTTTGATGCCCTGCATGATCTCTTTGCCAGGGCGCTGATGCCGGGTCAGCAATAACCAGCTAGCCGCAGTAACCAGCAAAGCGAACAGTACAGCGGTCATTAACGTGAGGGAGTAATCGCGCGGCGCTAACGTCGTGCCAAACAGCAAAAAGTGCAGGGCGCCATTGTTGAATGCCATTTCCTGCAGCGGGGTCGGTAAATCACGGACGTTAACTACCTGATTGCTGCCGCTTAACAAAGCTTTATTACCGATGACCAGCGCAATGCCGGTGATTTCTGGATGATAAGAAGCCAGCAACTGATAAGGCGTCAGGCTAATGTTCATGGTGGCGAGAATACCGGTTTCCGCCGCACCTGGCGTTTTCATCCATAGCGCCAGCGCCGGCTTGGTTGGCAGCAATGGCGTGCCTTCCAGCAGGCGCATATCACGATCGCGTTCCAGTTCAGATTCAGGAGAGATAGCGCTGGCAGCCAGCAGAAAAGCGCCGGTTGCCGATGAACAGTAGGCATTACCATTACGTACTAACAGGATAGCGCGAAGGTTACCGGCGAAGGCTGCGCGCGAAGTGAGCTCACGACTGACGCTGCTACATGACAATTGGGGGTATTGTTGCAGTGGATAGAGCGTATCCATCAGGCTGGTGATCACCTGTTGTAAATCGTCGCGGCTATGGGCCAGCAGCTGTTCATGTTGCTGTACGCGTTTTTGCCAGGTAAGCGTTATTAGAACGATGACAAAAAGCAGAAAGAAGACGGCGCCAATAATCACGCTACTCCAGGCGATGCGGCGTGAATAGCTCGCGTGACGTTTTAATTTCCCCGACAGTGGCATGGAGTGTATTCCCCTTGTCTTGCCATTTATTATTATGTTTATCGTTTTGGTCACTACCCACTTTCATCCGGCAGCCCGGTTAACAACGGTGTCTGCAGCGCAATGTTTGGGCATCAGGAAGTCAACGAGAATATAACGAGAGCGCGAATAAAGTCTCGTTATATTTTTGATTCTCAATTACTTTTTATCGGCTCGATTTGAGTTAAAACAGCAGGCAAAAAAAAACGCTGCCGGGGCAGCGTTTTTTTGATTCTCTGGCTGAGAGGATCTTCAAAGCAATACGTTAGCTTGGGTTTTTAGCTAAAACCCGACGCGCTTCGCGATAACGTGTTTTCCAATAACTGTCGTTCAAATTGGAAATCATTACGCCACTGCTAGTCGATGCGTGGACGAAGTTATCGTTGCCGAGATAAATGCCAACGTGGCGACCGGTAGAACCGGCGCGGAACAGCACTAAGTCACCTGCGCGCAATTTATTGCGGGAAATCTCTTTGCCGGTGTCTTGCTGCTGTGACGTTGAGCGTGGCAAATCTAAACCAAACTGCTCGCGAAAGGTGCGCTGAACAAAAGCAGAACAATCAATGCCGCGTTTGGTGTCACCGCCTAAGCGATATCGGACACCTTTCCAGTCACTGTACTGTTCCATGATGCGGGACTTAACGTCCACGTTCTGCACCATCTGTTCAAATTCGTCCTGAGACGCTTGAAGTAAAAAACCATTCTGGTTGTTAACTTCATGATTCTCGTTGTTCGCGTTCTGACCGTTATGGGTACTGCTACATGCTGATAAAAGCGTTGCTAAAGCTACTGCGGGAATGATCCGCCTGAGGTATCTCAGAATTGGTTGAGACTTGACCATTGTACGTGTTTTCCTTCGAGTTCCTTTACGACAGAATGTCGTCAGCCAGATGACAAAACGGATTGAGATTAATAAGTACGGCCGTCTAAGACAAATCCTTAATTACTAAAATGTGTTAATGCACACATTTTTGTCGCTTTAAGCACCGCATTTTATGCTGTTGCTTACTAATCGGATTTGAGGTTAACCGATTACAGACCGCGTGGCGAGTGCTTTTATATAAATTTTCAAAGGTTTTTTCGATGTGAAATCAATCTGTAACATAATGGCTAGTTTATCAACAATAGGCAGTGATTTAATAGCCAAATAGCGCTGCAATAAGGGGGGTGTTCTGGCGTTAAGGCCGATTTTAAGAGGGTTCTGGCTGGACAGCTTAGGAAAAAGGCTAATGTCAGGCATTTTGTATCATAATCTTTTCTTTTAGCTGAATAATGTTAGTCTGCTAATAATATATTGGCGTTTTCAATAAGCGCGAGCGATCGTGTTATTGCTCTATGATCACTCGCGCTTAACAATTACGTGCGCGGCTTATATTTACCCGGCAGCGAACGATTGAGCCAATTAACCAGTTTGTCGCTGAACGGCGTTAACAGGCACCAGCTCATGCCAACCAGCACCACCGATAACGAGCCCACGGCGATATCAGTAAACCAGTGCGCACCAGCCATCACGCGCGGCAGAGCGAACACCACGGTAATCACCAAACCCACCAGAAACGCACGGAAGCCGAAATAGCGCCACATAAAGCAGGTGAAGATAATCAGCATCATGCCGTGGTCGCCAGGGAAGCTATCTTTGGAGGCATCTTTAGCCGGAATCCCGGTCAGTTCACTCACGCGATGCACATTTTCAAAGAACAGCGTTGGGCTGGAGTGTTGCACCGGCAGCAAGTGGCCAAGCTGATTCAGCACTACGGCGCTCAGCAGCATGGTGATGCCAATGGCGAGCATGCGGCGGCGGTCCTGCGGTGTCTCGCGACGCCAGAACCACAGATACAGCAATCCCATTGCCAGCAGCGAAACCAGATCGAAGCCGCGGAAGTTAGTAATGGCCACCAACAGTGCGAAGCCGTGATGATCAACCATCTGATCATTAAAGCCATAAAAGATGGCTTTATCGATACCAAACCAGAACCCGTGATCCGGCGGCAGGTACCATGAAAAGAACAGCATCACTCCCAGCGCATTTAGCAGCAGGATGGTGATTAATCGAGAAGCGCGCATAAAATAGGCTCAAAGTGAAAACAACGGTGGCAACCTAACGCATCTAATTTAAACGAATCTTCAACAAGCTCGCCTGCAAAAGATTCCAGTCTGCCGGCTGATGATGGATCAATTCGATACGGCTATCTGGCGGCGTAGTGGGGCGCGTTTCAATAAACAGATCTTCGCCCTGGCGATTGATGTTGACTAATCCGTCTGCAGTGCGCAATACGCCCTTCACCCGATCAACGGGCGCAAGCCTTGCCCACTCTAGCGCGGCAATGGTATCAAACACCGTATCACCATCAAAAATCCAGCCACAGGAAGCATAGCCCTGACCTTCATTTAACGCACGGCGCCAGCGTGCCTGACCCTCTAATTTGAGCGCAGCCAACCCTTGCGGACGCGGAGAGTGATGATGATGTGCCGCATCGGGAACCGCACGATCCGCCAATGCAGGCTGTGTCAACAGAGCGGGATCGATCTGTCCCCACGCCGCTTCCACCAGTTGACGTTCGCCGAGGAATTGTTGCTGCCATGCCTGTAAGCGCTGACGATCTTCGTCACTCCAGCGATCGCTTTTATTTGCAACGATGATATCTGCCGCTACCAGCTGATCGCGGAAATTCTCATTCGCCACCACGCGCTCATCAGCTAACTGGCGCGGATCGAGCAGCGTTAAGGTCGCATCCACCTGAATCCAGGGTTGATAAACCGCGGCACGCAACATGTTAAGCAGCTGTTTGGGATGACCAAGGCCGGTAGGTTCAATGATCAGGCGGTCGGGTTTCGCCTGCTTCAGCAGCATATTTAAGCCCACTTGCAGCGGCAAGCCGTTGACGCAGCACATGCAGCCACCGGGAATCTCTTTGAGCGTGGCACCGCGATCGGCGAGCAGCGCGCCATCGATGCCAATTTCGCCAAATTCATTGACCAGTATCGCCCAGTTTTCGTTGGCAGGCTTATTGGCTAACAGATGCAGGAGGGTGGTGGTTTTCCCGCTGCCGAGAAATCCGGTAATCAGGTTTACGCGCGTCACAAAGGGGCTCCCTTACAAAGAGGATAAATCACGCGCGGAGGTGACATCCGGCGCGTATGGCGTTGTTATACTATAACAACCCCCAGCGGCCGGACGGAAGACTCTTCTTAGTCAGCGCGGCCCATATAGCGACGTTCAGCAATATGAATGCGGATGCGATCGCCATTGCTGAGATACTCGGGCACCTGAATCGACAAACCGGTGCTCATGCCGGCAGGTTTAGAACGTGCGCTGGCGGATGCGCCTTTGATGCCTGGCGAAGTATCAACAATCTCCATGTCGACGGTTTGTGGCAGCTCCAGTGCTAGCACCTGGCCGTCCATGGTCAGCACCTGAATACCGGGAATGCCGCCTTCAGGAATAAACAGCAGCTCTTCTTCGATTTGATCTTTTTTGAAGTTATACGGCGTGTAATCTTCGTCATCCATAAACACATACTCATCACCATCTATATAAGAGAAGGTAACGGCACGGCGGCTGAGCGAAATGGCGTCAATAATATCGTCGCCCTTGAAGCGTTCTTCCACTTTCAGGCCGGTGCGGACATCGGTAAAACGCATCTTGTAGAGCGTAGCGGCACCGCGTGCGCTTGGACTTTGCACATCAATGTCTTTCACCAGCAACAGTTTGCCGTTCCAGGTGACAGCCATCCCTTTTTTTATCTCATTTGCCTTTGGCATAGTGGTTTTCTCGCTCACGGAAGGTTAATGCGCGTCACGTTACTCGCGCGGTGAAAAACTGGCAAGTGAGGCGGTGTAAAATTGTTGCCGATGCATGGCATTCGCGGCGTCAGACTGTTATTGTCGCCGCGAATTCTCTCCAGGAGCGCATGATGTTTTGTCGTGACCAGTGCGGTGCCTGTTGCACAGCCCCCTCAATCTCTTCTCCCATTCCTGGTATGCCGCACGGCAAACCGGCCAATACGCGTTGCGTTCAGCTTGATGAGCAGCAGCGCTGTAAAATCTTCGGTTCTCCGCTGCGTCCAGCAGTCTGCGCGGGGTTACAGCCCAGCGCGGAAATGTGCGGCAACAGCCGTGAAAACGCCATGACCTTTCTGTTAAAACTGGAAGCAGAGACTGCGCCTTAAGCGGTTAGCTGACGCCATGCTGAAGAATTTGGCTTAACGCGGCATAGGGTTACAGCAAAAGCATCAGCCTGCCTGGCGGAAAAAATCCTAAATCCCACTTGAAGTGTGCGGAACATCAAAAATCTGCTACTCAGATCGCGCATTTTCTTGCCTGCTGTACGCGGCTGTACCATATTCCCTGAAACGTTTCAGCGTTGTGCTTCCGGCTAAGTCCGCGCTGCATAGCGTAATTTTTTGTCATATAGCTGAAACGATTCAATACAGCAAGCGAGGAGAGATATGTTCCAGCTCGAAGTTCAGGCCATTCATACGTGTGCTCAGGCACAGAATAAAGAAGAGGCCATTCGTCAGGTTGCTGCTGCGTTAACCGCTGCGGGTAATGTCGGCGAAGGCTACGTTAACGGCATGCTGGCGCGCGAACAGCAAACCACCACCTTTCTGGGTAACGGCATTGCCATTCCACACGGCACCACCGAGACGCGCGACCTGGTACTGAAAACCGGCGTGCAAGTCTATCAGTTCCCGCAGGGCGTGGAGTGGGGCGATGGCCAAACGGCGTATGTGGCTATCGGTATTGCTGCCAAATCGGATGAACACCTCGCGTTGCTGCGTCAGCTCACTCATGTATTAAGTGATGACAGCATTGCTGAACAGCTGAAAACCGCATCGGCTGAAGAACTGCGTGCGCTGCTGATGGGTGAGAATCAGGCGGCTGAATTCAAATTCGATACCTCGCTGATTGCCGTTGATGTAGCAGCCAGCGACTTAATCACCTTACAAGCGCTCAACGCCGGTCGCCTGCAAGCCGCAGGCGCGGTCGATGCGGCATTTATTGCTGATGTGGTCTCCCATGCACCGTTAAGCCTCGGGCAAGGCATCTGGCTGAGCGACAGCGCTAACGGCAACCTCGGTAGCGCAGTGGCGGTAAGCCGTGCCGCTGCGCCATTCCAGCATCAGGGCGAAAGCGTCGCGCTGCTGCTGACCGTTGCAGCGAACGATCAGCGTCCGCTGGAAGTGCTGGGCTACTTAAGCAATCTGCTGCTGACCAACAAAGCTGAACGTCTGCTGAAGACCGATGCCGCCGGGATTCTGGCGCTGCTGACCAGTGAAGTGGATGAAGCTGCCGAACAGCTGACCGCTGAATTCACCATCCGCAATGAGCATGGTCTGCATGCGCGTCCAGGTACCGCACTGGTTACCGTGATCAAACAGTTCAACAGTGACATCACCGTGACCAACCTCGACGGCAGCGGCAAGCCCGCCAACGGCCGTAGCCTGATGAAAGTGGTCGCGCTCGGCGTGAAGAAAGGCCATCGCCTGCGCTTTACTGCCAGTGGTGAAGATGCCCAGCAAGCGCTTACCGCTATTGAAGAAGCGATCAATGCCGGTCTCGGCGAGGGGGTAGCATGAGCCGTCGTGTCGCCACTATTACGTTAAATCCGGCTTACGATCTGGTGGGTTACACGCCAGAGATAGAGCATGGTGAAGTTAATCTGGTGAAAACCACCGGTCTGCACGCTGCGGGCAAAGGCATCAACGTTGCTAAAGTGCTGAAAGATTTGGGGATCGATGTCACGGTCGGCGGTTTCCTCGGTAAAGAGAACCAGGATGGCTTCCAGCAGCTGTTCAGCGAGCTGGGCATTGCCAACCGTTTCCAGGTGGTGCAGGGCCGCACACGTATCAACGTTAAGCTGACAGAAAAAGACGGCGATGTGACCGATCTGAACTTCTCCGGCTTTGAAGTGACGGCCCAGGATTGGGATCGCTTCACGGCGGATTCTCTCACCTGGCTCGGCCAGTTCGACATGGTGTGCGTCAGCGGCAGCTTGCCTGCCGGCGTGGTGCCTGAAGCGTTCACCAAGTGGATGAGCGATCTGCGTACGCTGTGCCCTTGCATCATCTTCGACAGCAGCCGCGAAGCGCTGGTCGCCGGTCTGAAAGCCGCGCCTTGGTTGGTAAAACCGAATCGCCGCGAGCTGGAAATTTGGGCCGGTCGCAAACTGCCTGAGTTGCAGGACGTCATCGGTGCCGCCCATGAACTGCGCGAGCAGGGCATTGCGCACGTGGTGATTTCTCTCGGTGCGGAAGGTGCGCTGTGGGTGAATGCTTCTG
Source organism: Pantoea sp. GM01 (assembly GCF_000282675.1). Classification (NCBI taxonomy): domain Bacteria; kingdom Pseudomonadati; phylum Pseudomonadota; class Gammaproteobacteria; order Enterobacterales; family Erwiniaceae; genus Pantoea; species Pantoea sp. GM01. The sequence continues at coordinate 193,375 of NZ_AKIU01000035.1, forward strand.
GTGAATGGCTCGCCAAACCACCTGCCTGCGAAGTGGTCAGCACCGTGGGTGCCGGAGATTCCATGGTCGGCGGCCTGATTTACGGTTTGCTGATGCGTGAATCCAGCGAGCATACGCTGCGTCTGGCAACGGCTGTGGCGGCGATGGCCGTCAGTCAAAGCAATGTTGGCGTTAAAGATCGTACTCAGTTGGCCGCGATGATGGCGCGCGTCGACTTACAACCCGTTAACTAACAGCAGGAGAGCGATAATGAAAACGCTGCTGATAAAAGATTCTTCACTGGGGCTGGCATCAGGACATCTGGCGCTGGAACGTTTACGCGCCACGGCCGCACAGGCCGGACTGACGCTGACCGACAATGCCGCCGATGCTGAGCTGGTGCTGGTTGCTGGTCATAACGCGCCGAATGATGCGCAGTTTGCCGGTAAGTCTGTGGCGCTGGTGGATGTGCAGCAAGCGCTGCGCGATCCGCTGGCGGCGATCAACCAAGCCAAAGCAAGTGCCAAAACCTGGCAACCTGCGGCGACAACGGGCGCCGTACCGGTTACCGCGCAGAGCGGTGGCCAGAAACGTATTGTGGCAGTCACCGCCTGCCCAACCGGCGTTGCCCACACCTTTATGGCGGCAGAAGCTATTCAGGCCGAAGCCACTAAGCGTGGCTGGTGGGTGAAAGTGGAAACCCGCGGTTCAGTCGGTGCGGGCAACGCCATCACACCGGAAGAGGTGGCGGCGGCCGATCTGGTGATCGTCGCGGCGGATATTGATGTGGATCTGGCGAAGTTTGCCGGCAAGCCGATGTATCGCACCTCAACCAGTCTGGCGCTGAAGAAAACCGCGCAGGAGTTGGACAAAGCCCAGGCAGAAGCGAAAACCTATCAGCCGAGCGGTAATCAGTCCGCCAGCGCCCAGGGCGACAACAAAGAGAAAGCCGGTGCATATCGTCACCTGCTGACCGGCGTGTCGTACATGCTGCCGATGGTCGTTGCCGGTGGTTTGAGCATCGCGCTCTCGTTTGCTTTCGGTATTACCGCATTTAAAGAGCCGGGTACATTGGCCGCTGCATTGATGCAGATTGGCGGCGGTAGCGCCTTCGCTCTGATGGTTCCGGTACTGGCGGGCTTCATTGCCTTCTCAATTGCGGACCGTCCGGGCCTGACGCCAGGTCTGATTGGCGGCATGATCGCCACCAGCATTAACGCCGGTTTCCTCGGTGGCATCATCGCCGGTTTCATTGCCGGTTACGCCGCGAAGATGCTCAGCAGTAAAGTCAAACTGCCGCAAAGTATGGAAGCGCTAAAGCCGATTCTGATCATCCCGCTGGTGGCGAGCTTAATTACCGGTCTGCTGATGATTTACGTGGTCGGTAAGCCGGTGGCGGGCATCATGACGGGCCTGACAACCTGGCTGGCCAACATGGGCACGGCGAACGCGGTTCTGCTGGGCGCAATCCTCGGTGGCATGATGTGTACCGATATGGGTGGCCCGGTGAACAAAGTTGCCTATGCCTTTGGTGTGGGTCTGCTGAGTTCGCAAACCTACGCGCCGATGGCAGCGATTATGGCCGCCGGCATGGTGCCACCGCTGGCGATGGGCCTGGCGACGCTGGTTGCGCGTCGTAAGTTCAACAAAGGTCAGCAAGAGGGCGGCAAAGCGGCGCTGGTATTGGGTCTGTGCTTCATCTCAGAAGGGGCGATTCCGTTTGCCGCGCGTGATCCCATGCGTGTGCTGCCATGCTGCATCATTGGCGGTGCGGTGACCGGTGCGATTTCGATGGCGATTGGTGCCAAACTGATGGCACCACACGGTGGTCTGTTCGTGCTGCTGATTCCAGGCGCGATTACCCCAGTGCTGGGTTACCTGCTGGCAATTGTGATTGGTACTGCGGTGGCGGGTCTTGGCTACGCAATTCTGAAACGTCCGGAAGAAAAGCTGGTAAAAGCAGCGTAATCATCCGCAGACGTGAAAAAGGGAGCCTCGGCTCCCTTTTTTGTTTAATGGTTGGCATTCATGCCAACCAAAAACATCAACCCGTAGGGTCGCCATTCATGGTGACCTGGTTATCGCATTAACCCTGCTGTTCCGACTTCAGCCACGCAATCTCATCCTTCCAGATATCCGGATTGATGGTTTCCAGAATCATCGGAATGCCGTCAAAACGTTTATCCTTCATCAGCCAGCTAAACGCCGTTTTACCGATGTTGCCTTCACCCAGGCTGTGATGGCGGTCAACGCGGCTGCCCAGCGTGCTTTTGGCATCATTCAGGTGCATGCCGCGCAGATACTGGAAGCCAACAATGCGCTCAAACTCGCTAAAGGTCTCCGCGCAGGCTTCTTCGGTGCGCAGATCGTAACCACCGGCAAACGCATGGCAGGTATCGATGCACACGCCAACGCGCGATTTATCTTCCACATGCTCAATAATGGTGGCGAGATGCTCAAAGCGGAAACCGAGGTTGCTGCCCTGGCCCGCAGTGTTTTCAATCACCGCCACCACGCTGCTGGTTTTATCCAGCGCCATGTTGATCGATTCGGCGATGCGCTTCAGGCAGGCTTCTTCTTCAATCTGCTTGAGATGGCTGCCCGGATGGAAATTCAGCAGCGTTAAACCCAGCTGTTCGGCACGCTGCATCTCATCAAGAAAAGCATCACGCGATTTTTCCAGCGCTTCCATCACCGGATGGCCGAGGTTAATCAGATAGCTATCGTGTGGCAGAATCTGCGCGGAGGTGAAGTTGTACTGGTCGCAGGCGGTCTTGAAGGCATCAATGACTTCACCTGAGAGCGGCGCCGCGCGCCATTGGCGCTGGTTTTTGGTGAACAGCGCAAAGGCTGTGGCTTCGAGTTCGTGGGCACGGATCACTGCCTGGTCCACGCCGCCTGATGCACTGACGTGTGCGCCGATATATTTCATGCCGCTCTCCTAATTGGGCGATTGCTGCTGCAAAGCTGTCCATCATAGCGGATGCGGTTACGCCATGAAATGTTGCACCAGCACATTGAGTGCTCCGCCGCCCAGAATCAACCAGCCAAACATCACCAATCCCAGCAGCAATGGTTTAAAGCCAGCCTGCTTTAAGGCGCTAAAGCGGGTGGTTAAACCCAATGCGGCCATCGCCATCGCCAGCAGCAGATTCGCGAGCTGATTCAGCGTGCTGACCACATTTCCCGGCAGCAGATGCAGCGAGTTAAACAGCGCAACGACAATAAACAGTAGCGCGAACCACGGGAAGCTGACGGATTGTTGTGATGCCGCGCGCTGACTACGCTGACGTTTTAGCCAGCTGCCGAGAAGCAGTAAAAACGGCGCCAGCATCATCACGCGCAGCATTTTAGCGATCACCGCAGTGTTTTCCGCCTCGGCGCCCATCGCGTGTCCGGCTGCGACCACCTGCGCCACTTCATGCAGCGTAGAACCGGTGAAGATGCCGAAGTGTTCCGCGCTGACGCTGGGCAGCAGCGTCCACAGCAGCGGATAAATCACGATGCCTACCGTGCCAAACAGCACCACCGTCGCCACGGCCACCGCCACTTTTGACGGCGCCGCTTTAACGATAGGCTCGCTCGCCAGCACCGCCGCTGCGCCGCAAATGCTGCTGCCCGCGCCAATCAGCCATACGGTTTCGCGATCCATCTTCAGCAGACGAATGCCGATAAAACAGGTCAGCAGGAACGTTGAGCTGAGAACCAGCGCATCAATCAGCACGCCGCTGATGCCAACATCGGCGATTTGCTGCACGGTGATGCGAAAGCCGAAAAGGATGATGCCGAGACGCAGCAAACGCTGTTTCGCCAGCAGCACGCCGCTGTCGCATGCGCCCGCCAGCTGCGGATACAGCGTGTTACCCAGCACAATCCCTAATATGATTGCTAAGGTCAGGGCACCCAATCCGGCACTCGCCAGCCACGGCTGATGGGCTAACCACGCCGCACCGCCGGCAATGGCCGCGGTGAGAAGTAGGCCCGGCAGCCAGTGATGCAGATGAAACGGGGTTTTATTAACGCTTAGCTCAGCCATATTTTTTCTCCTCGTAGCGGCGGCATTCATGCCGACCTTCTAACGTTCTATCTCTGGCTAAAGGGTGCGCTGCACTGGTTTAAAAGTAAAATTGATAATATATTTATAATTAACCAGAATAAGTGATAGATGAGAGGTACACATGCACATCACGCTGCGTCAGATTGAGGTGTTTACCGAAGTACTGAAGAGTGGTTCAACCACCCAAGCCTCGCAGGTGCTGGCGCTATCGCAGTCGGCGGTGAGTGCGGCGCTCGCCGACCTGGAAAACCAACTTGGCGTACAGCTGTTTGATCGCGTCGGCAAGCGTTTGGTGGTGAACGAGCATGGACGTTTACTCTATCCGCGCGCGGTAGGCCTGATGGAGCAGGCGGGTGAGATCGAACAGCTGTTTACAGAGGATAACGGGGCGATCCGCCTGTTTGCCAGCAGCACCATCGGCAATTACATGCTGCCAGGCATGATCGCCGCCTATCGCCGTGATTTTCCTGCGTTGCCGCTGGAGTTGAGCGTGGGTAACAGTCAGGATGCCATCACTGCGGTAGCCGATTTTCGTGTCGATATCGGCCTGATAGAGGGGCCGTGTCACGAGCTGGATATTATTAGCGAGCCGTGGCTGGAAGATGAGCTGGTGGTATTTGCCGCGCCGGATGCCGCGATTCTGCAGCAGCCGATTACTCTGGCAGCGCTCGCTGCCGCACCCTGGATTCTGCGTGAGCGTGGTTCAGGTACGCGTGAAATTGTCGATTATCTGCTGCTGTCGCATTTGCCGCAGTTTCAGCTCGGTATGGAATTAGGTAATTCAGAGGCGATTAAACACGCGGTGCGCCATGGCATGGGCATCAGCTGTTTATCGCGTCGCGTGATTGAAGATTTGCTGGAAGCGGGCACGCTGGTGGAAGTGGCGATACCGCTGCCACGCCTGACGCGGACGCTGTATCGCATCCATCATCGCCAGAAACATGTGTCGAAAGCATTAAGCCGTTTCCTGTCGTATTGCCGCGAATAAATACGGCTTTGATTATGCTGCGGCTAATAATTTCTGGCCGATCATGAAGGTAACTAATAACCCGACGTGAATGCTATACAGCTTGGGTCTGAGTGCTACAATCGCGCCCTATTTTTATCCAGCATAGCGTTTACACATGCATAATGACTCAAAAACAATACAACAACCTGGATTGCGCCGTGAATTAAAATCGCGTCATCTCACCATGATCGCCATTGGCGGTTCCATCGGTACCGGCCTGTTTGTCGCCTCGGGTGCTACCATTTCTCAGGCCGGACCTGGCGGCGCGCTGCTCTCCTATGCGCTGATTGGCCTGATGGTTTACTTCCTGATGACCAGTCTCGGGGAACTCGCGGCATTTATGCCGGTTTCCGGCTCCTTCTCGACTTACGGCTCTAAATATGTAGAAGAAGGCTTCGGCTTCGCGCTGGGCTGGAACTACTGGTACAACTGGGCGGTGACCATCGCCGTTGACCTCGTCGCCTCGCAGCTCGTCATGAACTACTGGTTCCCGGACACGCCCGGCTGGATCTGGAGCGCGCTGTTCCTCGGCCTGATGTTCCTGCTCAACTACATTTCGGTTAAAGGCTTCGGCGAAGCGGAATACTGGTTCTCGCTGATCAAAGTGACCACCGTCATCATCTTTATCGTGGTTGGCGTATTAATGATCACCGGCATCATGCGCGGTGCTGAAAACGCCGGCTGGCACAACTGGACCGTGGGCGAAGCGCCGTTTGCCGGTGGTTTTGCCGCGATGATTGGCGTAGCGATGATCGTCGGCTTCTCTTTCCAGGGCACCGAGCTGATTGGCATCGCGGCGGGAGAATCGCAAGATCCCGCAAAAAACATCCCGCGCGCGGTGCGTCAGGTGTTCTGGCGCATCTTGCTGTTCTATATCTTCGCGATTCTGATCATCAGCCTGATTCTGCCGTATACCGATCCGCAGCTGCTGCATAACGATGTGACGGATATCGCCGTGAGCCCGTTCACCCTGGTGTTCCAAAATGCCGGTCTGCTGTCTGCGGCGGCGGTGATGAACGCGGTAATTCTGACGGCAGTGTTGTCGGCGGGTAACTCAGGTATGTACGCCTCAACGCGTATGCTGTTCAACCTGGCTCGTGAAGGCAAAGCGCCGCGCATTTTTGGCAAATTGTCGAAGGGCGGCGTGCCGCGTAACGCGCTGATTGCCACCACCGTGGTCGCCGGATTGTGTTTTCTGAGTTCGAAATTTGGTAACCAGGAAGTCTATCTGTGGCTGCTGAACACGTCTGGTATGACCGGCTTTATCGCCTGGTTGGGCATTGCCATCAGCCATTATCGTTTCCGTCGCGGCTATGTCGCGCAGGGGCACAGCCTGGCCGATTTGCCATACCGTTCCGGCTTCTTCCCGCTGGGACCGATTTTTGCCTTCATTCTGTGTCTGATCATTACGTTAGGGCAGAACTATCAGGCCTTCCTCGCCGATCGTATTGACTGGTATGGCGTCGCCGCCACCTATATCGGTATTCCGCTGTTCCTGATTATCTGGTTGGGCTACAAGCTGACGCGCGGCTCACGCTTCGTGAAGTACAGCGAAATGGAATTCCCAACGTTTAAAGAGTGAATCATCCGTGGTCGCCATGAATGGCGACCCCACGACACAGGGCGCGCATTATGCGCGCTTTTTTTTAACATTTGTTACCTGGATATAATTGATAATTATTATCACCTGCACTATTGTGGCTGCCGTTATGATTTCGACACGAAACAGGTAGAACAATGCGTACCACGGACGCCACGCTGGTGGCGGAAAACGGCCTCGAAACCGATACCATGACGCGTTATCGTCAGGTGCTGCGCCAGCGACTGCTGTTGATTGGCGTGCTGGTGCTGGCGATACTGGCATCGGTCATTCTTGATTTCACTCTCGGCCCGGCTGGCCTCTCTCTCGAAACCTTATGGCAAACGCTGACACATCCCGATGCGGTTGATGCCGGCACGCGCGTGATTGTCTGGGACATCCGCTTGCCCTATGCGTTGATGGCGGTAGTGGTGGGCTTCTCGCTTGGCCTGGCCGGTGCTGAGATGCAAACCATCCTCAATAACCCGCTCGCCAGTCCGTTTACGCTTGGCGTCTCGTCGGCCGCCGCCTTTGGCGCCGCATTGGCCATCATCCTCGGCATTGGTATTCCTGGCGTCCCCGATCAGTGGTTTATCTCAGCTAACGCCTTTGTGTTCGCGCTGTTTGCCGCGCTGATGCTGGATGGCGTGACGCGCTGGACCAAAGTCTCAACTTCTGGCGTGGTGCTGTTTGGTATTGCGCTGGTGTTCACCTTCAACGCGCTGGTATCGATGATGCAGTTCATCGCCAGTGAAGACACCTTGCAAGGCTTAGTGTTCTGGACCATGGGCAGCCTGGCGCGTGCCTCGTGGGAAAAGCTTGGCGTATTGACCGCCGCCTTTGCCATCCTGATTCCGTTCTCGATGCTCAGCAGCTGGAAGCTGACCGCGCTGCGCCTCGGCGAAGATCGCGCGGTGAGCTTTGGCATTGACGTGAAACGTCTGCGTCTGGCGACGCTGCTGCGCATCAGTATTCTCTCCGCGCTGGCGGTGGCGTTCGTTGGGCCGATTGGCTTTATCGGTCTGGTCGCGCCGCATATTGCGCGCATGATGTTTGGTGAAGATCACCGCTATTATCTGCCAGCCAGTGCGCTGGTCGGCGCGCTGGTGCTGTCCCTGGCATCCGTCGCATCGAAAAACCTGATTCCAGGCGTGATCATTCCGGTGGGGATCGTCACATCGCTGGTTGGCGTGCCGTTCTTCCTCAGTATTATTCTGCGTCATCGGGGGACGGTGTAATGGAGCAGGGATTACGTCTTAGCCATTTCTATGCCGGTTACCCGCAGCGTAAGGTGATTGAAGATCTCAACGTGCCGGAACTGCCGCGCGGTAAAATTACGGTGCTGCTCGGACCCAACGGCTGCGGCAAATCAACGCTGCTGCGCGCGCTGGCCGGTTTGAGTAAAGGGCAGGGCGAGCTGTGGTTGAACGGTGAAGAGCTAATGAGCCAGCCGTTTGCCCGCCGGGCGCAGCGCGTGGTGTATCTGCCGCAAAGCTTGCCGGCTGGCGTGCATCTGCACGTGCTGGAGTCAATTATCGTGGCGCAGCGTGCGTCCGGGGGGTTGCATAGTGCCTCAAGCGAAGCGGAGATCATGCATCTACTGGAGCAGCTCGGCATTGCCCATCTGGCCATGCGCTATCTTGATCAGCTATCGGGCGGGCAGAAGCAGTTAGTCGGCCTGGCGCAATCGCTGATTCGCCGTCCGGAGCTGCTGCTGTTGGATGAGCCGCTGAGTGCGCTCGATCTCAACTACCAATTCCACGTGATGGATTTGGTGCGCCGCGAAACCCGCTTACGCAATATTGTAACGGTGGTGGTGGTGCATGATATCAACATCGCACTGCGTCATGCTGACCATGCGCTGATGTTGAAAGACGGCAATCTGCTGGCTGACGGCGAACCGTCGCAGGTGATTACGCCGGAGACGCTGGCGCAGGTGTATGGCGTGCGGGGCCGTATTGAGCACTGTTCGCGCGGCATGCCGCAGGTGATGATCGATGGACTGGCGGAGACGCTGATTTAAGTAAGGTGCACGCTGTCCTGCCTTAAAATGTGCACGCTGTCCCCCATCCCGGCCTTCCCCCATAAATGGGGGAAGGAGACGCTGCCACATGCAGCTTCAAAACTGACATATGGCAGCATCTTCCTCCCCCATTTATGGGGGAGGACCGAGGAGGGGGACAGCCAGCACAATCCAGCACAATCCAGCCCAGTTACACCAACAAATGCTTCGCGTGAAAACGCAGATGATCCTCAACGAAGCTGGCGATAAAGAAGTAGCTGTGGTCATAACCCGGCTGAATACGTAACTCCAGCGGGAAACCTTGCTCATGCGCCACCGCTTCCAGCCGTTCCGGACGCAGCTGATCGGCGAGGAACTGATCGCTATCCCCTTGATCAATCAGAATCGGCAAGCGCTGCTCTGCCTCACGCATCAACAGGCAGCTATCCCATTCACGCCACGTCTGACGGTCCTCGCCCAAATAAGCGCTAAAGGCTTTCTGCCCCCACGGCACTTCAGTGGGATTGACGATTGGCGCAAACGCCGAAGCCGAAGCAAAACGTCCGCCGAGACGCAGTGCCAGCACTAGCGCACCGTGTCCGCCCATCGAATGTCCCATCACCGATTGACGATCGCTCAGCTTAAAGTTATCCGCCATCAGCGCTGGCAACTCCGCGCTGAGGTAATCGAACATGCGGAAGTTCGCTGCCCACGGCTGCTGCGTCGCATTGAGGTAAAAACCGGCACCCTGACCGAGATCGTAGCCGCTGTCGTTCGCGACATCGTCACCGCGCGGGCTGGTATCGGGCATGATCAGCACCAACCCCAACTCCGCAGCCACACGCTGCGCACCCGCTTTGGTAGTGAAGTTCTCATCACTGCAGGTCAGCCCGGCGAGGAACCACACCACCGGCGGCGGCGCGTCGCTCTGCGGCGGCGGCAGAAAAATGCTGAAAGTCATTGGGCAGTTCAACACATCCGACTGATGACGCCAGCGCTGCTGCCAGCCGCCAAAGATGCGATGCTCTTCTAACAGCTCCAAAGTGGAAGCCATAATGTCTCCTGATTACTTGCTAAAGTGCACTACCGTACGGATCGATTTCCCTTCATGCATCAGATCAAAGGCGTCGTTAATCTCTTCCAGCGGCAGGTTGTGGGTGATGAAATCGTTCAACGCAAACTTACCGTCAAGGTAATCCTGCACGATACCCGGCAACTGCGAGCGGCCTTTTACGCCACCAAAGGCGGAACCACGCCATACGCGACCGGTCACCAGCTGGAACGGACGGGTAGAGATCTCCTGGCCCGCGCCCGCTACGCCGATAATCACCGACTCGCCCCAACCTTTATGGCAGCACTCCAGCGCCGAACGCATCACGTTGACGTTACCGATGCATTCGAAGGAGAAATCGACACCGCCGTCGGTCAGCTCAACGATCACATCCTGAATCGGCTTGTCGTGATCTTTCGGGTTGATCAGATCGGTAGCGCCCAGTTTGCGCGCCAGATCGAATTTGCTGGTGTTGAGATCGATACCGATGATGCGGCCCGCTTTCGCCATTTTCGCGCCAATGATGGCTGACAAACCGATGCCGCCGAGGCCAAAGATCGCCACGGTGTCGCCCTCTTTGACTTTAGCGGTGTTCATCACCGCGCCCATGCCGGTAGTGACGCCGCAGCCCAGCAGGCACACTTCTTCCAGCGGGGCTTCTTTGCTGATCACCGCCAGCGAGATTTCCGGAACGACGGTGTATTCAGAGAAGGTTGAGGTGCCCATGTAGTGGAAAATCGGCTTGCCATCTTTGAAGAAGCGGGTGGTACCGTCTGGCATTAAACCTTTGCCCTGAGTGGCGCGAATCGCCTGGCACAGGTTGGTTTTACCGGAGAGACAGAACTTACACTTGCCGCACTCTGGCGTGTAAAGCGGAATCACGTGATCGCCGACGGCCACGCTGGTGACGCCTTCGCCGACGGCTTCTACTACGCCGCCGCCTTCATGGCCGAGGATCGCCGGGAATACGCCTTCAGGATCTTGTCCAGACAAGGTGTAAGCATCGGTATGGCACACGCCGGTTGCCACAATGCGCACCAGCACTTCACCTTTCTGCGGCGGCATCAGATCCACTTCTTCGATTTTCAGCGGTTCGCCAGCTGCCCAGGCAACGGCGGCGCGAGTTTTAATCATATTCATGCAATCCCTCTTCCTGTAGATACGGGGTAAGCGGCCCCGATGGTCGTGATGTCGATAACAAAGAAACTCACTCAGTAACGTGCAGCGGATGCCGCAGTTCGTCGTTAACCGGGCGGTCGTCAAATAACTCAATAATTAAATACTTCAGCGCTTCCACGTTGGGCGTAAACGCATCGCGTCGCCACATTAGCCAGGTGGCGGTGTCGCGGTAGGCGGGCGGTAACGCATGCTCCTGGACGCGCGCACGGGCTGGCATCTGCGCCAGCACCGAGGCGGGAATCATCGCCACGCCCGCGCCACCCGCGACGCAGGCCACCATCGCGTGATAGGACTGAATCTCCATTACGCTGCTCGGCGCGGTTTGGCTCTCGCGATACCATGCTTCCAGCTTGGTGCGGTAGGAGCAGCTGTTGCGGAACGCAAACAATGTATCGCCCTGCACATCGCGCGCGCTGGCAATCGGCGCATGTTCCGGACTGGTAATCAGCACCATCTGCTCATTAAAGGCAATGCAGCCGTTGAGATCGTCGTGCGCCACCGGGCCGTCCACCAATGCCGCAGCCAGCGTGCCTTCACGTACTTTATCGATGATCTCACCGGAGGTGTTGGTGATCAGCGAGAGCTCAACCGCCGGAAAGCGCTGGTGATACGCTGCCAGCAGCGCCGGCAAACGCGTCGCCGCGGTGCTCTCCATCGAACCGAGCGCGAAGTTGCCGCCAGGTTCTCCGGCGCGTGCCATATTGAGCGCTTCATCGCTCAGCGCCAGGATGCGCTGCGCATAGTTAAGAAAATTATGTCCCATCGGCGACAGGCGAATGCGTTGCTTCTCACGAATAAACAGATCCACGCCAATTTCATCTTCCAGCTGGCGTAGACGCGTGGTGAGATTGGAAGGTACGCGATGGAGCTGCTCGGCGGCACGGGCTAGCGAACCGGATTCGGCCACGGAGCAAAACATGCGGAGCTGTACTAAATCCATATTCTCTTCTCGTAAACAACTTGGTTAGTATTATTCACTTTCCGTGAGTTTAAACGTCATGCATGCTAGTGACAAGTGATAAAACATCCTGAGGTCGGTATGGCGTTTCGAGTTGCGCTTAGCGCGTTCTTAAGTTTAGTGGTTGCGATGGGGATTGGGCGATTTGCTTTCACGCCGCAGGTTCCATTGATGATTCATGACCATCAGCTGACGCTCACCAGCGCCAGCCTGGTAGCGGCACTCAACTATCTGGGTTATCTGTTTGGATCCTTTGATGCAATGCGTGCGCGTCATCGCGTGGAGTGGCGTTTGCAGGCGGGCGTGTGGGGCGCGGTGGTATTAACGCTGCTGTCGGCGTGCGTCAGCGGACCGTGGCTGCATGGCCTGATTCGTTTCCTGATCGGCTGGGCTAGCGGCTGGGCAATGGTATTGCTGGCGGCCTGGGCCAGCGATCAACTGCACCATCATGGACGTCCGGGAATGCTGGCGGCGGTATTTGCCGGTCCGGGCACCGGGATTTTCATCAGCGGCATGCTGGCCGTGGTCCTGCACGCCAGCGGCGTCAGCGCGGCGTTTGCCTGGGCAGCGTATGGTGTGCTGGCGTTGATATTAATTGCAGTCATTGCGCGCTTTCTACCGCGCAGCGGTCAACTGCATCGGCCCGATCAAGCCGCTGCGCCGCTGGTGCTAAATGGCGATCTTAAGCGATTGGTGTTGAGCTACAGTCTGGCCGGCTTCGGTTACATTCTGCCCGCCACTTTTCTGTCGCAAATGGCGGCGGCGCGTTTCCCTGACAGCGCGTTTGCGCAATTTGTCTGGCCAGTGTTTGGCGGCGCGGCAGTCATCGGCATTGTGTTGGGCATCCTGACGCGCCATTGGGGCAGCAGCCATCGGCGTCTTGCCATCGTGTTATGGGCGCAGGCGCTGGGCGTTATCGCCGCGATTGTCCTGCCAGGCTTAAATGGCCTGATGCTTGGCGCCGCATTGATCGGTGGTGGCTTCCTGTGTGTGGTGCAGCTGGCGCTGCAATATGGCCGTGAACTGGCGCCGCAGCACGCGCGTTATTTGGCCGGATTGCTAACCACCGGTTATGCGGTAGGGCAGTTGGGTGGTCCGCTGCTGTCGTGGATCTCCAGCTTGCTGTGGCATCGACTGGAACCCGCGCTGTGGGTGGCTGGCGTCAGCTTGATCCTTGCCGGGATGCTGGTTTCACGTCGCCACGCGCGATGAAAAGCTTTCATCTTCTATCGGAATGATTGCTGGATTAAGGGCGCGGAGTATTTCACAATACGCGCTCAGAATTTCCCCCGTGGGCGAAGACCCGCGGGCGCATCACCTGCCGGAGAAGAGTTAAGATGAGTACCTTAAGTCAGGAAGCCGCCCTGGTTCACGAAGCGCTGTTGGCGCGTGGTCTGGAAACGCCATTACGCGCCCCGGTGCGTGATATGGATGACGCCGCGCGTAAGCGTGAAATCGCTGGTCACATGACCCAAATTATGCAGCTGCTAAATCTGGACCTGGAAGATGACAGCCTGATGGAGACGCCGCATCGCATCGCCAAAATGTATGTCGATGAAATCTTCTCAGGTCTTGATTACGCCAACTTCCCAAAAATCACCGTCATCGAAAACAAGATGAAGGTTGATGAGATGGTAACCGTGCGCGATATCACGTTGACCAGCACCTGCGAACATCACTTTGTGATTATCGATGGCAAAGCGACCGTGGCTTATATCCCGAAAGAGAAAGTGATTGGCCTGTCGAAAATCAACCGCATCGTGCAGTTCTTTGCCCAACGCCCGCAGGTGCAAGAGCGCCTGACGCAGCAAGTGCTGGTGGCGCTGCAAACGCTGCTCGGCACCAATAACGTCGCGGTATCAATTGATGCAGTGCATTACTGCGTGAAAGCGCGGGGCGTGAAAGATGCCACCAGCGCGACCACCACCACTTCGCTGGGTGGTTTGTTCAAATCCAGCCAGAACACGCGTCAGGAGTTCCTGCGCGCGGTTCGCCACAGCTAATCATTTTGGGCGACGGCTTGTCGCCCGCTCTCCTCACTGCTGCAGGGCACTCGATGCAACGCTATCTCGCGCTGGATTTCATTCGTGGTTGCGCCATTCTCGGCATCTTACTGCTGAACATTGTCGGCTTTGCGTTGCCGGCCGCGGCCTATCTTAATCCCGCGTGGCAAGGAGAGGTTTCGCTCGCCGATGCCTGGACATGGGCGATCATGGATGGCCTTGCACAGCTCAAATTCCTCACGCTGTTTGCTTTGTTGTTTGGTGCCGGGCTGTATATGCAAGCACCGCGCGGCAGCCGCTGGATGTCGGCGCGCCTCACGCTGCTGGTACTGCTCGGTTTCATTCACGGCCTATTTTTCTGGGAAGGCGACATCCTGCTGGATTATGGCCTGATTGGGCTAATTATCTGGCGCATGCTGCGCGATGTGCCGTCCGACCGCGCGCTGTTACAAACCGGCGCATTACTCTATTTGGTCGGCTGCGCGGTGCTGCTGGTATTTGGCGCGATTTCTAGCCCAAATCCGACGCGTTCCTGGCTGCCGGGCGCGGCGGATCTGCAATACGAAAGCTACTGGAAACTGCTTGGGGGCTGGGAAGCGGTGCAGAATCGGCTTGATCATTTGTCATCCGGCCTGATGGCGCTGGCGTCACAATATGGCTGGCAGCTGGCGGGCTTAATGCTGATTGGCGCGGCGTTGATGCGCAGCGGCTGGCTCAGCGGGCATTTTAGTGTGCAACACTATCGCCGCTCGGCGGCGCTGCTGCTGACCATTGGCTGGTTGATCGCCATTCCCGGCATTGCCGCGCAGTGGATGATTGGCTGGGAGTTCCGCTGGACCGGCTTCTTCCTGCAGGTGCCGCGCGATCTCGCCAGTCCATTTATCAGCCTGGGCTATGCCGCACTTTGTCTTGGTTTCTGGCCGCAAATTGCGGCAACGCGTATCAGCTACGCGATTCAATGCGTTGGCCGCATGGCATTGAGCAATTACCTGTTACAGACCCTGATTTGCACCACGCTTTTTTACCGCTTCAATCTGTTCCTCAAGTTTGACCGCCTGCAGCTGCTGGCCTTTGTTCCGGCTATCTGGCTGATCAATATCCTGTTTTCCGTGCTGTGGCTGCGCTACTTCCCGCAAGGCCCCATGGAGTGGGTGTGGCGCAAACTGACGCGTCTGGCTGCCGGCAAAGCAACCCCCTCATCTTCCATCAGATAATGATGTTCATCACAAAGGTTGCAGAATTGTATGTAACCGTTTTCATTGATGTGACTTGATTCACGCAGCCGTGCCACATGCCCTGACAAAATAGCGCCGTTACGCGCTCGTCGCGCATTTTCAGCCTCTGTGGAACAGCTGCATGATAACGATTCGTGATGTTGCCCGTCAGGCCGGTGTGTCAGTAGCCACCGTGTCGCGTGTGCTCAATAACAGCAGTGCAGTCACCGCCGATACCCGTGAAGCCGTGCTGGCAGCGGTTGACGCGTTAGGCTATCGCCCGAATGCCAACGCGCAGGCGCTGGCTACGCAAATCAGTGACACCATCGGTGTGGTGGTGATGGATGTCTCCGACCCCTTCTTTGGCGCGTTAGTAAAAGCGGTGGATACCGTGGCACAGCGCGTGCACAAACACGTGTTAATCAGCAACTCCTGGCACCAGGAAGAGAAAGAGCGTCACGCCATTGAGGTGCTGATACGTCAACGCTGCAATGCGTTGGTGGTGCACGCGAAAACGCTTTCAGACGCAGAGTTAATACAATTTATGGATCACGTTCCTGGTATGGTCCTGATTAACCGCACAATTCCGGGTTATGAGCATCGATGTGTCTGCCTTGATAACGTCACCGGCGCGCAGGTAGCGACGCGCATGTTGTTACATCTTGGTCATCAGCGCATTGGTTTTCTCAGCTCTAGCCATCCGATTGAAGATGTCACGCAACGACGCGAAGGTTGGCTGCAAGCCTTGGCAGAGCAGGGGATTCGCCCGCAGGAGTCGTGGATTGCGCATGCGGAACCCGATATGCAAGGCGGCGAAGCAGCGATGGTGGAACTGCTTGGCCGTAACTTACATTTAACAGCGGTGTTTTCCTACAATGACGGCATGGCAGCGGGCGCATTGACGGCTTTAAAGGACAATGGCATTCAGGTACCACAGCATTTCTCGGTGATAGGTTTTGACGATATCCCTATCTCACGTTACACCGATCCTCAATTAACCACGGTTCGCTATCCTATTGTTTCTATGGCGAAATTAGCGACAGAATTGGCGCTGAAAGGTGCGGCCGGCGAGTTAGATGAGCTGGCGACGCACTGCTTTATGCCGACGCTGGTACGTCGTCATTCGGTGGCCCAGCGGCAAATTGTGGAGTCGGTCACTAATTCAGGCGATAGCCCTGTGTAACCGTTTCCAATCTGTGATTGCATTCACAGTTAATTAACATGCTGCTCACTATGATGGCAGCGTCTTACCGGACTGAAACATCATGTAACGCTGGCCAATCCTTCTGCCAGCAGGTTTCAGTAGCCGATTGAAATAGTTCACAACACTCTTCAGGAAGCGTTTACCTACAGGGAAGTCAGGATGGCGATGGTGGCCCGGCTTTGCGTTACGCGTCCGCCCCATGGATTCAAGTTAAAACCGACGGCGCTGGTTGCTACAGGCAATACGGCGCAATGAAATGCCCTACATAAAAAACCGGAGATACCATGAATAAGAAGGTTTTCACGCTCACAGCACTGGTTGCCAGCATGATGTTTGGTGCAACTGCGCACGCCGCCGATACCCGCATTGGCGTGACGATTTATAAATACGACGACAATTTCATGTCGATGGTGCGTAAGGACATTGAGAAAGAGGCGAAATCATTGGGCGGCATTCAGCTGCTGATGAATGACTCGCAGAACGACCAGTCTAAGCAGAACGATCAGATTGACGTGTTGATGGCGAAAGGCGTGAAAGCGCTGGCGATTAACCTGGTGGACCCGGCTGCTGCGGCCGTTGTCATTGATAAAGCGCGTGGCAATGACGTGCCAGTGGTGTTCTTCAATAAAGAGCCGAACGCGAAAGTGCTGGCAAGCTACCCGAAAGCCTATTACGTCGGTACCGATTCTAAAGAGTCGGGCATTATCCAGGGTCAGCTGATTGAGAAGCACTGGAAAGCGACGCCGGCCTGGGATCTGAACAAAGATGGCCAGATTCAGTTCGTGCTGCTGAAAGGTGAGCCGGGCCATCCGGATGCCGAAGCGCGTACTAAATACGTGATCGATACCCTGAACAAAGACGGTCTGAAAACGCAGCAACTGGCGATGGATACCGCAATGTGGGATACCGCTCAGGCTAAAGACAAAGTTGACGCCTGGCTCTCTGGCCCGAACGCCAACAAAATTGAAGTGATCATCGCCAACAACGATGCGATGGCGATGGGTGCGGTTGAAGCGCTGAAAGCGCACAACAAAACCAGCATTCCGGTGTTTGGCGTCGATGCACTGCCAGAAGCGCTGGCGCTGGTGAAATCGGGCGCACTGGCGGGTACCGTGTTGAACGATGCGGAAAACCAGGCGAAAGCCACGCTGGATATCGCGAAAAACCTGGCGGATGGCAAAGAGCCAACTGCAGGTACTAACTTCAAGATGGACAACAAAATCGTACGTGTTCCTTACGTACCAGTAGATAAAGAAAATCTGTCGCAGTTCGTGAAGTAATTCATCCTGGGCGCGGCACTTCGCCGCGCCTTATTGCATCTGACCAACGCTTTATTTAGCCAGGTAAATTATGGCCAGTGAGAATCCGACCACACAGCGTGAATATCTGCTGGAGATGACGAATGTCTCGAAATCATTTCCAGGGGTTAAAGCCTTAGATAATGTGAATTTAAAAGTGCGGCCGCACTCCGTCCATGCATTAATGGGAGAAAACGGCGCCGGGAAATCTACATTATTAAAATGTCTGTTTGGGATTTATAAAAAGGATACGGGGAGCATCCTGTTTCAGGGTGAGGAAATTGATTATAAGAGCTCCAAAGAGGCGCTGGAAAATGGCGTGTCGATGGTGCATCAGGAATTAAACCTGGTTCTGCAGCGCAACGTAATGGATAACATGTGGCTTGGCCGTTATCCGCGTAAAGGCGTGTTTGTCGATCAGGATAAAATGTATCGCGATACTAAAGCGATCTTTGATGAATTAGATATTGATATCGATCCGCGCGATAAAGTGGCGACCTTGTCTGTTTCACAAATGCAGATGATTGAAATTGCCAAGGCTTTCTCCTATGACGCGAAAATTGTCATTATGGATGAGCCAACCTCGTCGCTGACCGAAAAAGAAGTTAATCACCTGTTTACCATTATCCGTAAGCTGAAAGATCGTGGCTGCGGCATTGTGTATATCTCGCATAAGATGGAGGAGATTTTCCAGCTGTGCGATGAGATCACCATTTTGCGTGATGGACAGTGGATCGCCACCCAGCCGCTGGAAGGGTTAGATATGGACAAAATCATCTCGATGATGGTTGGTCGTTCATTGAACCAGCGTTTCCCGGATAAAACTAACGTGCCGGGTGAAGTGATTCTTGAGGTGCGTCACTTAACCTCACTGCGTCAGCCATCGATTCGCGATATCTCTTTTGATCTGCATAAAGGGGAGATTCTGGGTATTGCCGGCCTGGTAGGCGCCAAGCGTACTGACATCGTCGAAACGCTGTTTGGTATTCGCGAGAAGTCAGGCGGCACCATTAAATTGCACGGCAAGAGCATTAATAACCACAGCGCCAACGAAGCGATAAACCATGGCTTTGCGCTGGTGACAGAAGAGCGTCGATCCACCGGTATTTATGCTTATCTGGATATTGGCTTTAACTCGCTTATTTCCAATATTAAAAAGTATAAATCCAGCATGGGCCTGCTCGATAATAAACGCATGAAGAGCGATACCCAGTGGGTAATTGATTCGATGCGCGTGAAAACGCCCGGTCATCATACGCAAATAGGTTCGCTTTCCGGTGGTAACCAACAGAAGGTCATTATTGGTCGTTGGTTATTAACGCAGCCGGAAATATTGATGCTTGATGAACCGACGCGCGGGATTGATGTGGGCGCGAAGTTCGAAATTTACCAACTTATTGCTGAGTTGGCGAAGAAAGAGAAGGGCATCATTATTATCTCTTCTGAAATGCCAGAGCTGTTGGGTATTACCGATCGTATTCTAGTGATGAGTAATGGCCAGGTAGCGGGCATTGTTGATACCAAAACGACCTCGCAGAATGAAATCCTGCGTTTAGCGTCATTACACCTTTAATGAAGCAAGGGCTTTAACATGAAAGCGACTACTAAAAAGAATGCGCTAACCTGGTTAAAAGAGGGCGGCATTTACGTTGTCCTGTTTGTACTGCTGGCAATTATTATTTTCCAGGATCCGACGTTTTTAAGTTTAATGAACCTGAGTAACATTCTGACCCAATCCTCGGTGCGTATTATTATCGCGCTGGGTGTGGCCGGATTAATTGTCACCCAGGGTACTGACCTGTCGGCCGGTCGTCAGGTGGGCTTGGCCGCGGTGGTTGCGGCGACGCTGCTGCAGGCGATGGATAACGCTAACAAGGTGTTCCCGCATCTGGATACCGTACCCATTCCCGTAGTTATCCTGACCGTGTGCATCATCGGCGGTGTGATTGGTCTGGTGAACGGCGTGATTATTGCTTACCTCAAGGTAACGCCATTTATCACCACCTTGGGCACCATGATCATCGTTTACGGTATCAACTCACTCTATTACGACTTTGTGGGCGCATCGCCGATTGCTGGTTTCGATCCTGGCTTCTCCAAATTTGCCCAAGGCTTCCTGCGTTTCGGTGATTTCAAACTGTCGTTCATCACCTTCTACGCCGTGATTGCTATCGTGTTTGTCTGGGTGCTGTGGAATAAAACCCGCTTCGGCAGAAACATCTTCGCTATCGGTGGTAACCCGGAAGCTGCGAAAGTGTCTGGTGTGAACGTACCGTTCAACCTGATTCTGGTGTATGCCTTGTCTGGCGTGTTCTATGCGTTTGGCGGCATGCTGGAAGCGGGCCGTATCGGCAGCGCCACCAACAACCTCGGCTTTATGTATGAGCTGGATGCAATTGCAGCCTGTGTGGTCGGCGGCGTGTCGTTTGCCGGTGGCGTGGGTTCTGTGGCGGGCGTGGTGACCGGTGTCATCATCTTCACCGTCATCAACTATGGCCTGACCTATATCGGCGTAAACCCTTATTGGCAGTACATCATCAAGGGCGGCATCATCATCTTCGCCGTGGCACTGGATTCATTGAAATACGCGCGTAAGAAGTAACAAACATCATCAAAAAAGGGTCGCCTTCATGCGACCCTTTTTTATTTCTGCAGTTTCTCTTCCAGTTCTAACAACTGCTCGGGCGTTACCGCCGGATAACTCTGCGCATCTTCCGGTATTTCATGCACTGCCGGAATCGGCACTAATGGGCCGAGGAAGCGTGGCTCGCGCTTCATCAAATACAAATCCGCCAGCGCACCTAAACGCGCACCCACTTCACGGAAGCGTACCGACAGCATGTTTTTCGGCG
Organism: Pantoea sp. GM01; assembly: GCF_000282675.1. Classification (NCBI taxonomy): domain Bacteria; kingdom Pseudomonadati; phylum Pseudomonadota; class Gammaproteobacteria; order Enterobacterales; family Erwiniaceae; genus Pantoea; species Pantoea sp. GM01. Next base: position 213,760 of record NZ_AKIU01000035.1, read on the forward strand.
ATGGCACCGCATAACACTGCGCCTGAATGCCCAGATGCTGCGCGATATACAACGCGCGCTCACAGTGGAAGCGCTGGGTGATGATGATGAAATCGTTGGTATCGAACACCTTGCGCGTGCGCACAATCGAATCGAGCGTACGGAAGCCGGCGTAATCCAACACGATGTCCGACGGCGCGACGCCCGCTTTAATCAAATCGCGGCGCATGGTCATCGGTTCATTATAACTTTGCTGTGCATTGTCGCCGCTCAGCAGCAGGTAATTCACCTTGCCACTGTTGTAGGCGTTCAACGCGCCCTGAATACGATAGAGGTAATACTGGTTGATGACGCCGGTGCGATAGTACTTCGCCGTGCCCAAGACCACGCCGACCTGACGATGCGGCAGCGAGGTGACATCTTCGTAAATAAAGGGCGCCGTTTTCCAGCTGATCCAGCGATCCAGGCCGAGCGCGGTCGCCACCATCAGTAAGATGATGAAAAACAGACCAAAGAAAACGCGTTTAATCATGCGCGCGGGCACTCGGTTGGCAGAATTCAGAATGGATAAAGGCTACTTGAGGCGGGCGGGGGAAGCAAGTAAACGCCAGTTGGCCGGCGTTTTTTTAAACATGCTCGGACCTACAAGGTCCGAGCATGTTTCGCCTTAAATCGAGGTACGACGATAGTGACGATATTGCGGCAGCCAGAAGTTATTGCTGACAGCTTTCGATAAGACATCTTCAGAGGTGACAACCGCCACGCCAGCCAGCTGTGCAGCTTTGCCCACTTCAATGGCAATCAGCTTGGAAACGCCCTGAATATCTTTGATTTCCGGCAGAACCGGGCCTTCGCCGTCGTTGGCCAGCGGTGAGCAGTCGGCCAGCGCGCGGCTCGCGGTCATCAGCATTGAATCGGTAACGCGGCTGGCGCCTGAAGCGATCACACCTAAACCGATGCCCGGGAAGATATAGGAGTTATTGCACTGAGCAATTGGATAGGTTTTGCCTTTCCAGCTCACCGGTGAGAACGGGCTGCCGGTGGCAACCAGCGCGGCACCGTCAGTCCAGGCGATGATGTCGGCTGGTGTCGCTTCCACGCGTGACGTCGGGTTCGACAGCGGCATCACGATCGGACGTTTGGTGTGCTTATGCATCTCACGGATAATCTCTTCGGTGAACAGGCCAGGTTGACCTGACACGCCGATCAGAATATCGGGCTTGGCATTGCGTACCACATCCAACAGTGAGATCGAGTCGCTGCTGGTATCCCAATCTTTGAGGTTTTCGCTCTTCTGCACCAGTTTGCTTTGGAAATTGAGCAGATTAGGCAGTTTGTCCGTCAGCAGACCAAAACGATCCACCATCATTACGCGGCCACGCGCTTCATCATCGCTTAAACCTTCAGACTTCATCTGCGCAATGATCTGCTCGGCGATACCACAACCGGCGGAACCGGCACCGAGGAACACCACTTTCTGCTCGCACAGGCGGCTGCCAGCTGCGCGGCTGGCGGCAATCAACGTACCGACGGTAACGGCAGCGGTGCCCTGAATGTCATCGTTAAAGCAGCAGATCTCATCGCGATAGCGCTCCAGCAGCGGCATGGCGTTTTTCTGTGCGAAGTCTTCGAATTGCAACAGCACGTTCGGCCAGCGGCGGTTTACTGCCTGAATGAACTCGTTCACAAACTCTTCGTACTCTTCACCGGTGATGCGCGGATGGCGCCAGCCCATGTAGAGCGGATCGTTCAGCAGCTGCTGGTTATTGGTGCCGACATCCAGCACCACCGGCAAGGTGTAAGCCGGGCTGATGCCGCCACAGGCGGTGTATAGAGACAGCTTACCGATTGGGATCCCCATGCCGCCGATGCCTAAATCGCCGAGGCCGAGAATACGCTCACCATCGGTAACCACGATCACTTTTACATTCTGCTTGGTGGCGTTCTGCAGCATGTCTTCAATGCGGTCGCGGTTGTTATACGAGATGAATACGCCGCGCGCGCGACGGTAGATCTCTGAGAAGTGTTCACAGGCGGCGCCGACCGTTGGGGTGTAGATAATTGGCATCATCTCTTCCAGATGATTGTCGAGCAGGCGGTAGAACAGGGTTTCGTTGGTATCCTGGATGTTGCGCAGGTAAACATGCTTGTCGTTATTGTTTTTGAAATCCAGGAACTGGCGCCAGGCACGTTCTGCCTGCTCTTCGATGGTTTCTACCGCTTCAGGGAGCAGGCCGTTGAGGTTAAATTCGTTACGTTCTTCGAGGGTGAAGGCGCTGCCTTTATTCAACAGCGGAAATTCCAGCAGGATCGGACCCGCATAAGGAATATACAGCGGGCGTTTACTTTCGTAGTCGAGTTCCATGCAGTGCTTGCTCCGGTTGCAGTGTTTTCTGACGTATCGCCGGGAAAAGGTAACGCCAGTCCATCTTGAAGTGAAGAGGTTCTGGCGCCCGATCCTATGAAAATTCCTGCAGATGTACAGCTTTTGTTAACAGAAGGTCACAAAAGCGGTAAAAGGATCACTAAACTGATGTTTTCGAAACTAAAGTAAGTAAGAAATCCTCACATCCTAACGCCGCCAGCGTGGCACGCGTGGCATCCAACTGGCTGAGCGTGCTGTCCTGACATTCCGCCAGTACCGCTTGCTGAATGGTATCGAGCGCTTCGTTACTCATGTTCATCAGAATCAGCGCAGCCTGCAGCGGCGGCAAGCTTGGGTTAAAAGCCGCGTTTTCTGCATAGCGGCCGGTAAAGGTTTTGCCGCTGTGGCTCAGCAACGCTACGCCGCTGTAACTCAGGCTATAAGGGGCGTGACTGTGATTGGCGGCTTCAATCGCCGCCTGCTGCAGCGCCTCACCCTGCACAGCAAAACCATGATTGACCGGCGTCAACAGACGTTCAGTAATGTTCAAATCGGCGGGACCGAACGCATCCGGCAGATAGTCGCCCAGCGTGCTAACGGCGCGTCCCGGCAGGCTGATGCGAATCGCCGTGCCGCTGTTCAGCTCGTTCATAAACTGGCGGCAATGGCCGCACGGCGTGTAGTTGACGGTAATCGCCACCAGTTTCTCTTCACCGCGCAGCCAGGCATGCGTAATGGCACTCTGCTCGGCGTGCACCGTTTGCTGCAGCGGCGCGTGCAGGAACTCCATGTTGGCGCCGAAGTACCAGTGGCCGCTGACGCCGCGCGAAATCGCGCCGACATTAAATTGTGACACGGTTGCCACGGCGCAACTGGCCGCCAGCGGCAGCAGTTCCAGCGCCAACGCATCATCATCCAGACCGGTCAGCTGTTTCAGTTGCGCGATATCCTGCGGACGCAATACGCCATGAAAATCAGGCGCATCCAGCAGCGGTTGAATCGCAGCTTGCAGCGCAGCGGGCAGGGCAGAAAAAGCAGTAGTGAATCGTGAATGCATGATGTGTTGGCCTCAGTTACGCATGAACGGCGATGCGCCGCCTGACGTTTTATATGTGATCCAAGTCGCTCTGACAATGCAAGCTGATTGGGTTGTTTCAACTTTGCGAGATCTCTCGCAAGTTTTAGCCCCACCAATGCATTAATAGCGGGAAAAGGAACGGTGCCAGTAACGACGTAATGATGCCGCAAATCACCAGAGCCAATGAGCTGAACGCGCCTTCCTGATAATCGATCTCCGCTGCGCGCGCGGTGCCTAACGCGTGCGAAGCATTGCCAATCGCCAGGCCGCGTGAGGATTTGTTTTTAACCTGCAGCAGGTTAAGCAGCATATGGCCAAACACCGCGCCCAGCACGCCAGCGATCAATACGCAGATAGCACTAATGGCCGGAATACCGTGTAGCGATCCTGATACCGCCATGGCAATCGGCGTAGTCACTGATTTCGGCATGATGGTGGCGGCGATTTCCGGCGTGGCACCCATCCACAGCGCAATCGCGGTACCGGAGACCATCGCGGTAATACTGCCAATGAAGCAGACGCTGATAATGGTTTTCCAGCGGGCGCGAATTTGATGCATCTGCTCATACAGCGGTAGCGCCAACGCCACGACGGCCGGTTGCAGTAACTGGTTTAACAGACTGCTGCCAGCAAAATAGCGTGAATAGGGCATGTTAGTGATCAGCAGAAGCGGAATGACCATCGCCATCGCCACCAATAAGGGATTGACGATGGATATATTGATTTTCGCCGCCAGCTTGCGTGCCAGCAGATAGGCGATAACGGTAAGCGGCAGTGACCACCAGGCATCAATCATGGTTTTTCTCCTGCGGGCGCTGCATCCGTTCTGCGCTTAGACCGACAATCAGCAACACCAGGAAGGTACTGACAATGCAGGACACCACAATCGGGCCAAACTGGGCGGTGAGAATATCGGTATAACCCATCACGCCCACGCTGATGGGGACAAAGAGCAGCGCCATATAGCGAATCAGCAAATGACAGCCGGGTTTCACCCAGTCAACCGGCAGGATTTGTAGCGCCAACAGCAGGAACAGCAGCAGCATGCCGATGATGCTGCCGGGAATGGTTATCGGGAGCAGGGCAGAAATCCCCATTCCGGCGTACAGCGCCGCATAAATGATGACGAAGGCGCGCAAATAGCGCCAGCAGGCAGAGAGAACGGCGGGCATGGCAGGCTCCTGTTTTCGTAGCGCTTTATCATACGCATTCACTGCTTAGCGTGCTAGCGATCACATTACTGTCTAACCAGGTCGCCATAAATGGCGACGCTACAATGCGCGGACTCAACAGGCACAAAAAAGCCGCCCTAAGGCGGCTTATTCGCTTACTTCACCGGCATTCCAGGCACTGCGCCGCTATCGACCGACAGCACAAACAGATCTTTGCCGCCCGGGCCTGCAGACAGCACCATGCCTTCTGAAACACCGAAGCGCATCTTACGCGGCGCGAGGTTGGCGACGATGATGGTCATCTTGCCGACCAGCACGGAGGGATCCGGATAGGCCGCGCGAATGCCAGAGAAAATCTGACGCTTCTCGCCGCCCACATCCAGCTCCAGACGCAGCAGCTTGTCAGAACCTTCCACCAGCTCCGCTTTCTCAATCAGCGCCACGCGCATATCGACCTTGGCGAAATCATCAATGGTGATGGTGTCACCAATTGGCGCATCGGCCAGCGGCCCGGTTGCTGCAGGCTTATTTGCCGCCGCCGCGTCCTCTTTCGAGGCCTCAATCAGCGCTTCAACTTTGCTCATCTCGATACGGCCATACAGCGCTTTAAACGGTGCCACGTCATGATCCAGCAGCGGCTGGGCAATTGCATCCCAGCTTAGCTCGCTCTGCAGGAAGGCTTCAGTACGTTCGCTCAACGATGGCAGCACCGGCTTCAGCCAGGTCATCAATACGCGGAACAGGTTGATGCCCATTGAGCAAATTGCTTGCAGGTCGGCATCACGGCCTTCTTGCTTCGCCACCACCCACGGTGCTTGCTCATCAACATAGCGGTTAGCCAGATCGGCCAGCGCCATGATTTCACGGATTGCGCGATTAAATTCGCGACTGGCCCAGGCTTCGCCAATCCGCTCAGAGGCATCAACAAAGGTCTGATACAGCGCCGGATCGGCCAGTTCGCCAGACAATTTGCCGCCAAAGCGTTTGGTCAGGAAGCCCGCGTTACGCGATGCCAGGTTAACCACTTTGTTCACCACATCCGCATTCACACGCTGCACGAAATCTTCCAGATTCAGGTCGATATCGTCGATGCGTGACGAGAGCTTAGCCGCGTAGTAATAGCGCAGGCTGTCGGCATCCAGATGCTGCAACCAGGTGCTGGCTTTAATAAAGGTGCCGCGCGACTTAGACATCTTCGCGCCGTTAACCGTTACATAACCGTGCACGAACAGGTTGGTTGGTTTGCGGAAGTTGCTGCCTTCCAGCATCGCTGGCCAGAACAGACTGTGGAAATAGACGATATCTTTACCGATAAAGTGATACAGCTCGGTAGTCGAATCTTTCTTCCAGAACTCGTCGAAATCGATATTGCCACGTTGGTCGCACAGGTTTTTAAATGAACCCATGTAACCAATTGGCGCATCCAGCCAGACATAAAAGTATTTGCCCGGCGCGCCAGGAATTTCAAAGCCGAAATAGGGCGCATCGCGGGAGATATCCCACTGTTGCAGACCCGATTCAAACCACTCCTGCATCTTGTTAGCAACCTGCTCTTGCAGCGCACCTGAGCGCGTCCACGCCTGCAGCATGGCGCTGAAGGACGGCAGATCGAAGAAGAAGTGCTCGGAGTCACGCAGCACCGGCGTGGCGCCAGAAACCACCGATTTCGGGTCGATCAGCTCCGTTGGGCTGTAGGTCGCGCTGCACACTTCGCAGTTGTCGCCATACTGATCCGGTGATTTACATTTCGGGCAGGTACCTTTGACGAAACGGTCCGGCAGGAACATGCCTTTCTCAGGATCGTATAGCTGCGAAATGGTGCGGTTCTTAATGAAGCCATTCTCTTTCAGACGACCGTAAATCAGCTCGGACAGCTGACGGTTCTCATCGCTGTGCGTCGAGTGATAGTTGTCGTAGCCGATGTTGAAGCCGGCAAAATCGGTTTCGTGCTCTTGCTTCATCTCGGCAATCATCTGCTCTGGCGCCACGCCCAACTGCTGAGCTTTCAGCATGATTGGCGTGCCGTGGGCGTCGTCAGCACAGATGAAGTGAACCTGGTTGCCACGCATTCGCTGGTAACGGACCCAAATGTCAGCCTGAATGTGTTCAAGCATGTGACCGAGATGGATAGAACCGTTTGCGTACGGCAGTGCGCACGTTACCAGAATTTTTTTAGCGACTTGAGTCATGATTGCGTAGCGTTCCGTGAGTAAAAAATCGGGGATTGATGTTAACCGAAGCACCCTCTGACGTAAACATGACAGGACATCCGCGTCACTTTTAGCGCCCATCTGATATTATTGAACAGACACCGCCGCAATCTGGCGTGATGAAAAAACAAGGAGTAGGGATGACTTCACAATCCCAGCAACATCATTCACCTGAAGCGCTGCGGGCCCTGGTCATCGGCGTGCTGAGTGACTTTGAACATCCGACGCTGCAACACAATCTGACCACGCTGAAAGCCTTGCGCCACGTGGCGCTGCTGGATGACAAGCTGCACATCGAGCTGATCATGCCGTTCGCCTGGGCTAGCGCCTTTGAAGAGTTGAAAGCGCAAACCAGCGCCGAACTGCTGCGTCTGACCGAAGCCAGCGCCATTGACTGGCGGCTACGCCACGATATTGCCACGCTGAAGCGGGTGAAAAATCATCCGGGCGCGACCGGTGTGAAAAACATCATCGCCGTCAGTTCAGGCAAAGGTGGCGTGGGTAAATCCAGCACCGCAGTCAATATGGCGCTGGCGCTGATCGCCGAAGGCGCGCGCGTAGGCATTCTTGATGCGGATATTTACGGTCCGTCGATTCCCAACATGCTCGGCACCGAAAATCAGCGGCCCACTTCGCCGGACGGCACGCACATGGCACCGATCATGGCGCACGGCCTGGCAACCAACTCGATTGGTTATTTGGTGACTGACGACAACGCCATGGTGTGGCGCGGCCCGATGGCCAGCAAAGCGCTGATGCAGCTGCTCAACGAAACCATGTGGCCGGATCTGGATTATTTAATCCTCGACATGCCGCCAGGCACCGGCGATATCCAGCTCACCCTGGCGCAGAACGTGCCGGTGACCGGCGCATTGGTGGTGACGACGCCGCAGGACATTGCGTTGATTGATGCACGTAAAGGCATGGTGATGTTCGAGAAAGTCAGCGTGCCGGTATTGGGCGTGGTGGAGAACATGAGCATGCACATCTGTAGCCAATGCGGCCACCACGAGCCGATTTTCGGCACCGGCGGCGCGCAGAAGCTGGTGGAAGATTATAACACCCGCTTGTTGGCGCAGCTGCCGCTGCACATGACGCTGCGTGAAGATCTGGATGATGGCGAACCGACCGTGGTGCGCCGTCCAGACAGTGATTTTACCGCGCTCTATCGTCAGTTGGCAGGCCGCGTCGCGGCACAGCTCTACTGGCAGGGTGAAATTATCCCGGGCGATATCGCTTTCCGCGCGGTTTAACGTCGTCCCTTTCCGCTGGCGCGTGTCGCCAGCGGAAAATGCATCAGCACATATTTTCCCTGCTCGCCTTCGCCAACCGCTTCACGTCGCCAACCATGTTTGAGGTAAAAATCCAGCGCTGCCTGATTTTGTTGCAAGCATTTCAACGCGCCGGTGGAGGTGAAACGTGCTTGAACCTTTTCCAGCAGCGCGCTGCCAACGCCTTGCCCTTGCGCAGCCGGATCGACATACAGGCTATGCAGAAAGTTGTCGTTATCCAGCACCGCCGCAAACCCCACGCGATGCCCGTCCAGTTCGGCAACCAGCACGGTTTCACCCAAAATCACCGCATCGAAATCTTCTAACTGCCAATCATCGCCAGCCAGCCACGTCCAGTTATGGCGACGCGCGGCAAGATACAGCGTGCGCAGAAAAGGCCGATCGGCTTCGTCAAAAAAACGTATTTGCACCTGAGAGCTCCATTTAGTGAGGTAGGCAGATGCTGTAGCGGCGCAATTTATTGCGCGCAGTTGATGTTTGGTTCCGACTAAAAGATGCGCGATAAATCGCGCCGCTACAAATCCATGCAACAACGCTACTTAAAGTAGCAGTTTCACGCCGAAAAGATAAAGCCTGTCAGAACAACGGCTTTTTTGTGTAGAATGCCCGCGCGAGCCGCATGAAATCTGGCGTCGGCGCTTTGATAGCTTTTGGTTATCTGATTGATAACGTCTGCATATTAGAAGTTGGCCCGAAAATTCTGTAACTTGCATCACATCTTTTAACGGAGGTCACCATGTCCATCATTAATACCAAGATTAAACCATTTAAAAACGCAGCGTTCAAAAACGGCGAATTCATCGAAGTCACCGAGAAAGACGTTGAAGGTAAATGGAGTGTTTTCTTCTTCTACCCGGCTGACTTCACCTTCGTATGCCCAACCGAACTGGGTGACGTTGCAGACCATCACGAAGAATTCCAGAAACTGGGTGTAGATATCTACTCTGTTTCTACCGACACGCACTTTACCCACAAAGCCTGGCACGGTTCTTCAGACACCATCGCGAAAATCAAATACGCAATGATCGGTGACCCAACTGGCGCGCTGACCCGCAACTTCGAAATCATGCGTGAAGACGAAGGCCTGGCAGACCGTGGTACCTTCATCGTTGATCCGGAAGGCATCATCCAGGCGATCGAAATCACTGCCGAAGGCATTGGCCGTGACGCATCTGACCTGATCCGTAAAGTGAAAGCAGCCCAGTACGTTGCTTCTCACCCAGGCGAAGTTTGCCCGGCTAAATGGAAAGAAGGCGAAGCAACGCTGGCTCCATCATTGGACCTGGTTGGCAAAATCTAAGTTAGCTGCCATTCGATCTTTCTCAATCGGGTGCTACGGCACCCGATTTTCATGACAGGAACTCACTATGCTCGACACCAATTTAAAAACCCAACTCAAGGCTTACCTTGAGAAACTAACGAAACCGGTTGAGTTGATTGCCACATTGGATGATGGCGCTAAATCGGCAGAGATCCGTACTCTGCTGGCCGATATCGCGAGCTTGTCAGATAAAGTCAGCTTCCGTGAAGAGAACGATCGTCCGGTACGTAAGCCCTCATTCCTGATCACCAACCCAGGCGCCAATAGCGGTCCGCGCTTTGCTGGTTCGCCAATGGGCCACGAATTCACTTCACTGGTTTTAGCCTTGCTGCAAACCGGTGGACACCCTTCGAAAGAAGCGCAGAGCCTGCTGGATCAGGTGGTGGCGCTGGAAGGCGACTTCCATTTCGAAACCTACTATTCACTGTCGTGCCACAACTGTCCTGACGTGGTGCAGGCGCTGAACCTGATGGCGGTACTCAATCCGCGCATCAGCCATACCGCGATTGACGGCGGTATGTTCCAGAACGAAATCACCGAACGCAACGTGATGGGCGTGCCAGCGGTATTCCTCAACGGCAAAGAGTTTGGTCAGGGCCGTCTGAGCCTGGCGGAGATCGTCGGTAAAGTGGATACCAACGCGGATAAACGCGCGGCGGAAGAGCTGAACAAACGTGAAGCCTATGAAGTGCTGATCGTTGGCAGCGGCCCGGCGGGCGCGGCAGCAGCAATCTACTCGGCGCGTAAAGGCATCCGCACTGGCCTGATGGGCGAACGCTTTGGTGGCCAGGTGCTGGACACCGTCGACATTGAAAACTACATCTCAGTACCGAAAACTGAAGGCGCTAAGCTGGCCGGTTCTCTGCGTGCCCACGTTGATGATTATGACGTGGATGTGATTGATACCCAGAGCGCCATTAAGCTGATTCCTGCGGCGAAAGAGGGCGGTCTGCACGCGATTGAAACCGCCTCCGGCGCGGTGCTGAAATCACGCAGCATCATCATTGCCACCGGTGCACGCTGGCGCAACATGGGCGTACCGGGCGAAGAGCAGTATCGCACCAAGGGCGTCACCTACTGCCCGCACTGCGACGGTCCGCTGTTTAAAGGCAAACGCACTGCGGTGATCGGCGGTGGTAACTCAGGCGTTGAAGCCGCTATCGATCTGGCCGGTCTGGTTGAGCACGTCACCTTGCTAGAATTTGCCAGCGAAATGCGCGCCGACAAAGTGCTGCAGGACAAGCTGCGCAGCCTGAAAAACGTTGATGTGATTCTGAACGCGCAGACCACCGAAGTGAAAGGCGACGGCAGCAAAGTCACCAGCCTGACCTATATCGACCGCAATAACCAAACCAGCCACGAAATCGCGCTGAGCGGCATCTTCGTGCAGATCGGTTTGCTGCCGAATACCACCTGGCTGGAAGGTGCGGTTGAGCGCACTAAAATGGGCGAAATCATCATTGATGCCAAGTGCGAAACCAGCCTGAAAGGCGTTTTCGCTGCCGGCGACTGCACCACGGTGCCGTACAAGCAGATCATCATCGCCAGCGGTGAAGGCGCAAAAGCCTCACTCAGCGCCTTCGATTATCTGATTCGTACCAAACCGGCTGAATAAGTTTTTGCGATAGCCACGCAACTGCCCTGCAACCTGTGTTGTGGGGCTTTTTTTTATCTTTATATGGCCTTAGCCTAACCAGCGTTTGGCTTCAGCATCGCTGATATCGCGGTAATAGACTTTATGCAGTCGTTCACCGCAGCTTTTGCATTGTGCTGCTACATGAGTGGAAAAATAGTGGCGACCCGCTGGCGAAATTGCGCCTTTACGGGATATCTGGATGTTGTGCCATCGATGTGCATGTGGAATAAAGCTGAAGAATTTTAATTTCATTATCGCTGCCGGAATGGAGTGGGCGGAGTTTCTCTTCAAATCCGGAGAGCCATTAAGCCGTTTCTAAACGATGTATATTTTGATATGCATCAATCTGCACGGTGCTAGCACTGACTTAGCGCTAACTTAATCGATGAGTTAATTAGAGAGCGGGAAAGTTATTATTTTCCCGCCACAATAATTGATGTAAAACAGCTATAACGTCAGTGCCATAAACAGCAGTTCGTCATTGAATCGCTTAACTTGCTGTTTCATCGAGGCGACAACCTCGAAGCCTTTTTTGCGGTAGATCATGGATGCCGGGTTGGATTGCCAGACGCATAAGGTAATGCGTCGCAATTTTTGCTGTTTAGCCTGTTGCGTCATCCGCGATAACACTTGATTGAAATAGCCTTTTCCCTGCTGCTCTGGTAATAGCGCCACGCTACAAACAAAGTAATCCTCCGGGCGACTGTGCTGATTCACGAACGTATCGTAAGCCTCATCGAGCGGCAGTATCTCCTGGCGATAGCCATACTCGACGTTGATGTGGTCGTATTCCCGCACCGACGCAGCATTGATAAAACCGATTATCTTTCCTTGCGCATCGGTGATAATGGAAATCTGTTCAAGGAAAGGAAGGATATTTTGTCGCAGCTGTAGGCTAATAATGTCTGAAGAGTAAACGTTATCAACCGAACAGTACTCAAGATAACTGGTGCTAAAAATCAGCTTCGCCATCGTGCGCTGTTCACGCTCATCAGAAATAGCGCCAGGTTTAAAGCAAAGCGGTAATTTTTTACATTCACCCACGGGTTGCCAGAAATTACCGGCTTTAATTTCCCTATCACGACGGCAAATTAAATAGTCGCTAAATAGTGCGTTAACTCTATCCAGTGCCGCATCCTGTGAAAGTACGCCGTAATAGTGATAGTAAGGAATTTCGGCGCGCAACTGCGGTGCATAAGCAATTTGCAGAATATCCTGTTCAGCAAACAATGGCGCAAACTCATCAAGCTGCAGAGGATGGCTGAGTTGCCAATCGCGCAGCGTGAGTTGTGCCAGCGTATGCTGATAGTGTTGCTGTTCCTCTACGCTGAGTGGGCGTCGCTCGCCACTCAGAATATCTTCCTGCAAACGCATGCCTTTGATACCACAAACGCGTTGTTGCGGCACATCAAAGCCAAGGACTGCGTAACACCGGCTGAAATCCTGATGGCTAAGCTGCGTCACCTGCAGCTGCTCACACCATAACTGATAGAAAGGTTCGAAAATCGCGCGTTCAGTTGCGGGTGTTTTCTCCGGTATGGGTTGTGGCCAGCCGCGATAAACCGCACTGAGCTGCTGCTGCAGTTGCAACAGAGCCGCACTATTTTGATGGCTGATTATCATGCCGGTTTCATCGGTAAACAAATTCATCCAGTTGACGTGTTGCTGCGTTTCTGCTGGAAAATCGGGCAGCTCTGGATGACACAAAAACAGCGTTGCAGGCTGCGCGGGAAGGGTATCGGCATCCAGATATACGCCACCGCACTGATTCAAAATCGCCAGCCGGAAGAAATCGGATAACGTGGCGTAATAGCGCTTGTCGTGTAATTGCTGCAAGACGTTGTTAAGTGCCATATCAAAGTTCCGCATTAACGCACTCAGGCTATTTACCCTGATCAGAGCATCGGGCAGAAACAGGATGCCTAGCTGCAGCTCATCGCTATCTTGCTGCAGCACAAAGCGTGCTTCCGCCGCTAGCTGCTGCTCATCCCAAACCCACAGCGTTTGCTGAAAATGACTATGGCTGGCTTCGATGGCGTTCTGCCATTGCGCGATGGTCAGATTCACATTCGCGGGTGTGGCTCCGCCAAGCCAAACGCGATGCAGCGTACACTCTTTGCCAGTCAGCCGACTGGTGGGCACTGCAAACATTGAAGAGAGATCGGAAACGCCAATCTCATGCGGCTGCTGCTGCTGCCGCCACTGCTTAAAATGGTGTAGCGTTTCCAGCCAGTCCACAGTGGCAGGTGCGGTAAAGCACTGTTTTAACGCGCGCAGCTGGCGCTCATAGTGATATAAAAAATGTTCTCTGGTCATGGTCATGCGATTTCGCTCCCTGCATTCTGCGTGACGTAACCCTGAGGATTTTGCGTATGCCAGCGCCATGCATCCCGCAGCATGGCTTCAAGGTCGCGCGTTGCCTGCCAGCCCAACTCTTTTCTTGCCTGGCCGGGATCGGATAAACAGATGGCGACATCGCCGGGACGGCGCGCGCGCATATCGAGAGGTACTTGTCGACCGCTGACCTGCTCAAACATACGTACGATTTCCAGTACCGAGTAGCCTTGTCCGGTACCGAGGTTGTAGTGACGATAGCCCGGCTGTAGCCGGTTCAACGCCTGAATATGCCCTTCAGCTAAATCCATCACGTGAATGTAATCACGCACGCCGGTACCGTCTGGCGTGGCATAGTCGTCACCAAATACCGGTAAATGGCTGCGCAGGCCATTGGCCACCTGAAACAGATAGGGCAGCAAGTTATTGGGAATACCTTCGGGATGTTCGCCAATCTGGCCAGAGGGATGCGCGCCCGCCGGATTAAAATAACGTAGGGCGGTAATGGCTAATTCGGGCTGCGCATCAGCGACTTCAGCCATAATTTTCTCAACCATATATTTGGAGGCACCATAAGGATTGGTGGTGTTACCGGTGTCGCAGCCTTCACATAAGGGAATTTTTACCGGAATGCCATATACGGTGGCAGAAGAGCTGAAAATGAGCTTTTTAACGCTATGCTGTTTCATCATCTCTAACAGCATTAATGTTCCGGCGATATTATTTTGGTAATACTTCACCGGCTTTTGCAGTGATTCATTAACCGATTTAAGTCCGGCCATATGGATTACTGCATCAATGGGTTGGCTACTGAAAACCAGGTTTAAATCAGAGCGGCGACGGATATCACCCTGAAGGAAGTTAAGCTTTTTTCCGCTTAATGCTTCCACGCGCTGCAAAGCGAGTGGCGAGCTATTACACAAATTATCCAGCACGATGACATGATGATTTTTCTGCAGCAGGCTAAGTGCAATGTGCGACCCAATATAGCCCGCGCCGCCGGTAATTAAGACATTCATTAATGTACACTCCATGTGTTTTGATGCGCGCAGCGATGCACGACGAATAATCAATTTCAGACATTTTCGACCTTTGTTATCAGTAGTAATGACATCACCAACAGCACGCAGGCCGCTGGCCAAATAGCCAGCGGCGATACTGCGGTGAGAGTTCCCTGTAAAACGCCAGCAATCAACACGCCGATGGACATCGAATTGGTATAGAGCGTAGCCGCCATACCTTGACGATTTTGCAGTAAGTCCTGAAACCAAAATAATCCAACGGTGGCGATAATGGCGATAAAAATGGCATTGAAAATTTGCAGTAATACCAGCGGGATAAATCCATTGCTGAAGAATATCCCTGCATAAAAGATAATGCCGCACAGCATGGCGGCCTGCATTTGCAACTTCTTATTCCAGCGCTTAAGCATTCTCGCACTGAGCAGCATGATCGGAATTTCCAGCGCCGCGGCGACGCCAAACATCAGGCCGGTCCAGTCGCTTGAAAGCGTGCTTTGTTGTGCCAGATGCAATGGAAAAGCAATCAGATACAGTGAGCTGCAACTCCAGACCAGTAAGGTAGCGAGCATCAGAAAGGTGAGATTGTGGCCCAGCGGTTGTTGGTGCAACTGGGTCACAGTTGCAGGGTTGGCCGGCTGCTTGCCGGGCGGCAAGGTGAGGGCCAGCAAAGTTACGCTCAACAACAGCAATGACATGATTACATAAAGCCTGGCAAAACCGGCCAGCTGAATAATCCAGAATGCCAGCGGCGGACCAAATACCCAGGCCAATGAAAATTGCGCACGCAGGATGGCGCTAAATCCATTATCACTACGGGATTGACGTGCTAAGGCAAAGAGCTGTGGTACCGCTGCGCTACCACAAGCACTCAGTAAGGAACCGAGCGTAATTAATAATAAATAATTACGGCAGAAGATAAACAGTAATGCATTAAGCGCCAGCGAGAGTAAGCAAAATAGCAACAGTGGCCGACGCTGCGTCAGACGATCGGAATAGCGTGCAATCAGCAGACTAATAACAATACTGCTCAGCGCATTGACGCTGTAGAAGGCACCAATCTGCCAGGTTGCCACCTTGAGTTCTGTGGCGAGAAATAAACTAAGTGTGGGAATGAACAGGGCACCGCTTAAGCCAGCGCCCAGTGCAACTAAATAAAAAGCAATAGATGAGTTTTTCATCGACATCCTTGTCAGTCATTGCGCCTGCATTCCCGCAGGAGCATTGTTTTTACAGCTGTTCGGCGCGGCTGAAACGTTTACCATCCGGGCTTACACTGCGCACCCAAACTTTATCGGCCGCGGTGATCGCCGGTTTGGCATGAGATTGATAACGCTGCCAGCGGTTACCGTTATCCAGACTGTACTCCAGCGGCAGACCCGGCAGGGCAATGTTCATGGTCAGAACGCCATTTTCCACTCGTGCACCGGGCACCGGTAAACGATAGTGGATGCCAGCTTTGTCCATTTTGGCTAACTCACGCTGGCCTAACAGATTGGCGAAACGCTGCCAATCCTGATTACGTTGTTGTTGGTTAACGAAGTGGGTTTCGCCACCTTTAAAAGTACGTCCCTGCTGGTAATCCAGCTCCCAGTCAGCACGATGCCAGCCGCGTTCGGCAACAGACAGCAGACGTGGGAACACCATGTAATCCATTTGCTGATCGGTACGCGTTGTTTCGCTCCACAGATGTACTGAAATACCATATGCGCCCGACCAGGGTTTCGTTGAGGTGGCATCGAAGGTGTTACCATCGCGGTCGACAGAGGTTTCAGCATTTTGCGGCAGATTATCTGGCGCGAAGCCAAACATCTTGCGCTCATCGCTAAATCGCGTCCCCCAGTAGTAGCCGCGCTCCTGCGGATTCACTTCATACGGGAAATCCATGTAGACGTAATCCGGATTGGAGATCACCACTTCGTAATCTTTCATCGTCCAGTCATTAGCGGTGTCGAAACCACCCCAGTAAAGCGTGTCCCAGAAGTTCACCCGTACGCGTGAAGTTGCAAAGGCGTGGGCATTGGCAGCATCTTTTAATCCATCCTGCCAGGCCTGCATGACCGGAATGCCGTGTGCCTTAACCATCTTGCTGACTTCCAGTGCAAAATGGCTGGGTAAGTGTTCCAGATCTTCCACCTTGCCGGATTTCACCACCGCCTGGCAGACCTGAGATTTTGCCCAGGGCTTGTCCTCTTTGCTTTGGTCCAAAATGCCCGTTCCCGCTTTCGGGGATTTTATGTCGCTGTAACCCGCACCCAGGCGGATATTTTTCGCTTCATCACCGCCAAAATGCCAGGTGCTCAACGGCTGGCCGGCTTCGCGATGCATTGCCTGTACTTCACTAATCACTTTATCGACAAAGCGTTTTGAGGAGTCGAGGCAAGGGTTGAGGTAGCTGGTACGATCGTAAAGCTGCACTGAGCGGGTGTTAGAGGTGTCGGTTGGATCCACTAAACGATATTCGCTGGCCTGTTGCGGTTTACCCGCTTTCATTAATTGTTGGTAGCGTGCTTCCATTGAAATCACGGCGGCGCGAGCATGCGCTGGCATATCGATCTCAGGAATGACTTCGATGTTGCGCGCCTGAGCGTATTTGACGATCTCAATATAATCCGCACGGCTAAAGTGTCCGCTGCCGTTGTTATCACTGAATGGCCCCGAGCCTAACTGCGGCAGCAGGCATTGCTGCTCGGTAAGATCGTGGCAGCGCTTGCTACCGACATCGGTCAGCTGCGGTAACCCTGGAATTTCAATGCGCCAGGCTTCGTCATCGGTCAGGTGGAAGTGGAATTTGTTCATCTTCCAGGCGGCCATCTGATCGAGCATGCGCAACACCGCTTGTTTGCTGTGGAAATTACGGGCCACATCAAGGAAAGCGCCGCGATAGGCAAAGCGTGGTGCATCCTGCGCATCCAGCGTAGCGATGATCGGTTTACCTTCGGCAGGAACCAGTGACAGTAAAGACATTAAACCGTAATACACGCCCGCCTGGTCATAACCCACGATATCCGTGCCGCGCGGAGTGATACGTAATTCATAGGCGCCGGAAACGGCATCTGCATCATTAAAATGGTTGGTTGCCACGCGCGTATGGACGGCATAGCCGCTCGACTGCTGTTTGATATTCATTAAATCAAAGCGCTGTCTAACCGCATCGGCTTGGTTGCCCGACAAGGCCTCTAAGTGCAGTGCAACGCCACGACTTAGATCAACATCGGCCGCATGAACTTTCACCGTACGCGGTGTTGGCGTGATTTGTCCGCGCAGTGCGCTCGCGGGAAGTTGCTGTACATCAGCATTCTTCGCGAAGCGGCTCTGCGGCAGCATGAGTACGTTTTTGTCGTCGGCGATGCGCTTCCACTGGTTGCCAAACGGTTTGACGAAATCGTTCAGATTCTCAGTGTCGGTGCTGGAGATAATTTTCGGGGTAGCATCAGCTGCGGTGACGTACCAACGCGGCATGACGTCAGTGATAAACAGCTGCCAATACTCATTGACGATTGGGATCTCAATTGACTCACCGGCCGCAATTCCGTTGAATTTCTCCGTTGGCTCCAGTCGGGTCAGATCGCCAACAATGTGCGTCATTTTGAATTGATCGTTATCAACCCGCAGCGTTTCGTGCACGTTGCTCATGTAGATCGCCCAGTTTTTACTGGTGAGCGCCGGGCCGTTATTCGTAAGGGTGATGGTCGCGGTATTACAGGATGCCCAATCGGCACCGAGCTTCGCGCAATTGATGCCGTGATCGGCCGCCTGATTATCAGTTACCTGATATTGCACGCCGAACTGGCTGATCTGGTCAACAATCTGTTGATTACTGTGTGGGGACGAGCTGCAGGCCGCAACGCTGGTCACGGCCAACGCCAGCAAACTCATTTTTAGTTTTTTCATATTGATATCCTTCTCCTCGAATGAATGTCTCTGGCTCCTGCCAGGTAGGGGTCAAAACAGGGTAAATGGCGCAATAACCATAAATTTGATGTCTTTCTCATCCTGGAAGATGTTGCCGTAACCACCGCTATAGCTGGGGAGATTGCTGTGATTGTCGTAGCGGGTGTAGTGCAGTTTGAATTGGGTGTCTTTGGCGCGCCCTTGCTGGATGGTGTAAACCAGATCGAGATTCCACGCTGACTCTTTCAGGCGCTGACTTTGATCGTAAACCGGATTGGTGGACGGTTTTGCATCCCAACCGTACGCGTAAGAAGTGCCGACCTGCCAGCCCGGCAATTGCCAGTGCCCCAGATCTACCATTACGCCAGCAAACAGCGCTTTCTCGCCGTTGGCGTTCCAGTCGGAGCGGGAATCCCACCATACATCGAGGCGACCATTGGAGCTGGCATAAGAAGGCGTCATACGTTGCAGGAAGAATCCCTGGTTGCCCTCGGCTTTTACCCAGGTGCCTTCGAGGCGGAAATCAAATGCGCCTAGCGTGTAGCCGAAAGTCAGCGCCTGCAGCCAGGCGAGGCCATCATAAACATCGTTTACAGCCCCCGCGCCGCTGTTGTCGCGGTCCTTCGCGCCATAAAACTGATAGCTGGTGCGCAGCGGCCCATTGGCGAGCGGCAGCTGATAAGACGCTTTGGCAAAATACTGATCCATGTAATCTGCCGCCTGACCGTAAGCGCCTTCCAGTACCAGATGGTTTTTAAAATCATATTTGGCACCGAAAGATTGCAGCCAGGGGATTTCCGTCACGCCATCGGCTTTGCGGAAGTTATACATGTCGCGATACCACGGCGCTTTGTACTCGTCGGTCCACATCCATGCGAGGGAAAGGGCGCCCGCATCGCTAAAATCAAAGGTGGTGCCGGCTTCAACGCCGCGATAGGTTCCGGGCAGAAAGCTCCAGTGTGGTGCCAGTAAGGTCTGTCCGCTGGGTTGCAGATAACCTGCGCGTAGCCAGTTTTCCTGCCATTTCGCTTTGAGCGCGGCCTTATAAAGACTTAAGCCACTCTTATCTCCGCTCCAGTCCTCATCCCAGCGCGTGTGGGCGTTGCTAAAGCCAATTTCGTTCGGTGCAGCGGGCCCGCCATGACTCAGTTCCAGCGCACCAAAAGCCGCCAGATCGAGTCCAATCACATCACCCGCATAACCGGATGAGAAATCGAGATTGGCGTTGGCAGAAGCGTGATGCAGGTTGGCATCATATTGACCGTAATTACCTTTTTGCGCGTCCATCTCTTTACGATCGCGCTGGCGTTGCCAGTAGAAGATGTTTCCAGTGAGAGATGAATCGTCAATGAAACCGCTGGCTTGAGTGGGGGAAGTGGGAACAAAAACACCGGCAAACAGAGCCGTAATCACTGCCGCAGCGAGCGGCGCGCGTAAAATCCTGCGCATAGCAAATCCTCCTTGATGCTTCCATTAATAATAAATATTTCCGTACTGTTTCATCATGAAACGAGTTGCGAGGATGCTATTTTTCGCGACGCGAATTATCAATGTAATTTATTACAAAGTATGACGTGGCGCGCAAAAAGAGCCCGTTTTAAGGGCTTCAATCAACACGTTACACGAAGGTGCAGTTTGTCACTTTGCGAGCGGGATTCAGGAATAAAGGCGTTTGCTTGCTTTCACCTACTGACTTCCCTATGCTCGAAGCGTTGTTTTGACTCGGGGTGCCCCTCTAATACAGGGCTGAGATACACCCGCTGACCTGATCTGGATAATGCCAGCGTAGGGAAGTCAGATGCCTGACCGCATTCGCCTTCTTGATCGCCGGTTGGGAGCTTTATGAAACAGCCTGACCCTCTTTCCTCCGCGCAACTCGCGCAATCTTTACAATTACTACGTCAACAAGCGCCGCTGGTGCACTGCATGACCAACGACGTGGTGCAAACCTTTACTGCCAACGTGCTGCTGGCGCTGCATGCCTCACCCGCGATGGTGATTGATACGCAAGAAGCGGCGCAATTCGCTGGCTTTGCCGATGCGTTATTGATTAACGTCGGTACGTTAACGCGCGATCGTCGTGATGCGATGTTAGCGGCGGTGCAGGCAGCGCAAAAAGCGGGCACGCCATGGACGCTGGATCCGGTCGCGGTAGGCGCCTTATCGCTGCGCACCGAATTTTGTCAGCAGCTACTTGGTCTGCATCCGGCGACGATTCGAGGTAACGCTTCAGAAATTCTCGCCCTGGCTAATCAGGCAACGGGCGGACGCGGCGTAGATAGCCTGCATCAGGCTGATGCCGCGCTGAATGCGGCCCAACAGCTGGCGCAGAATTATGACACTGTGGTTGCGGTAACCGGCGAAGTCGATTACGTCACCGATGGCAGACAAACGCTGGCGATCCCCGGCGGCAGCCCGCTGATGACGCGGGTGGTCGGTACCGGTTGCGCGCTGTCGGCGGTGGTGGCGGCCTTTAGCTGCTTGCCTGGCGATCGCCTGCAGCATGTCGCTGCCGCCTGTCGTGTGATGTCGCTGGCCGGTGAAATGACGGCGCGCAATGTCGAAGGACCGGGCAGTTTTGTCGCTGCTTTCCTTGATGCGCTCTGGACGCTGGAGGTAGCAGTATGAAACGCATCAATGCTTTGACCATTGCCGGCACCGATCCAAGCGGTGGCGCAGGCATTCAGGCCGACCTCAAAGCCTTCTCCGCGCTGGGCGCCTATGGCACCAGCGTTATTACTGCGCTTGTGGCGCAGAACACCTGCGGTGTGCAGTCGGTGTATCGCATCGAACCCGATTTCGTCGGCGCCCAACTTGATTCGGTGTTGGATGACGTGCGCATCGATGCGGCTAAGATCGGCATGCTGTCAGAAATGGCGATTGTAGAAGTGGTAGCCGCAAGGCTGAAACGCGCCAGCCTGCCGTTTGTGGTGCTGGATACGGTGATGATTGCGAAGAGCGGCGATGCGTTGCTGTCGCCGGATGCGGTGGCTAGCGTACGCGAACTGCTGCTGCCGCAAGTGTCGCTGATCACCCCGAACCTACCTGAAGCCGCAGCGCTGTTAGGACGTGCCATGGCGCAGGATGAAAAAACCATGTTGCAGCAGGGTGATGCGTTGCTCGATCTTGGCTGCGAAGCGGTGCTGATGAAGGGCGGACATCTCAGCGATGCCGAGAGTCCGGATTGGCTGATCACCCGCGATGGCCGGCAGCGCTTTAGTGCGCCACGCGTGAATACACGGCACACACACGGTACCGGTTGCTCGCTGTCTGCGGCGCTAGCGGCGCTGCGTCCGCGTCATGATGATTGGGCGACAACGGTGGCCGAAGCCAAAGCCTGGCTGCAGCAGGCGCTGCTGCACGCCGATTCGCTGGAAGTGGGTAAAGGCATTGGGCCGGTGCACCATTTTCATCAATGGTGGTAGGGCGTAACGCCAGATTGCCGCTTTTCCACTGCGTATCCGTCTGAAAAATGGAGTCAGCAATTTGCCAGCCTGGTGTATTGCGGTCCAGGCTGTTGGGGGCGAATCGGCATTTGCCGGTTCCAATCCAGCCATTTATCAGGAGCGAACATGACGGACATCGTACAGTTATTGGGCAAAGAGGCGGACAGCCTTCTTCAACATCGCTGCATGACCATTCCAGCGGATAGCCTCTATTTACCAGGCGCGGATTATGTTGATCGCGTAATGATCGACAACAATCGTTCTCCCACCGTATTACGCAACATGCAAACGCTATACAACACCGGACGTTTAGCCGGCACCGGCTATTTGTCGATTTTACCGGTCGATCAGGGCGTTGAGCACTCGGCGGGCGCATCCTTTGCTGCTAATCCCGCGTATTTCGATCCAAAAAACATCGTAGAGTTGGCGATTGAAGCTGGCTGCAACTGCGTGGCATCGACTTACGGCGTATTGGCCTCGGTGTCACGGCGTTATGCGCACCGCATTCCCTTTATGGTGAAATTAAACCATAACGAAACCCTGAGCTATCCCACCCAATACGATCAGACGCTGTATGCCAGCGTTGAACAGGCCTTCAATCTGGGCGCAGTAGCAGTTGGCGCGACCATCTACTTTGGCTCTGAGCAATCGCGTCGTCAGATTGAAGAGATCTCTGCGGCGTTTGAGCGCGCACACGAGCTGGGTATGGTGACGGTGCTGTGGGCTTATCTGCGTAACGATGCCTTCAAAAAAGAGGGCGTTGATTATCATGCCAGTGCCGATTTAACTGGCCAGGCCAATCATCTGGCGGCAACGATTGGTGCGGATATCGTGAAGCAGAAGATGGCTGAGAACAACGGCGGTTACAACGCGGTGAAGTTTGGTCATACCGATGAACGTGTTTATAGCAAGCTGACCAGCGAAAACCCGATTGATTTGGTGCGTTACCAGCTGGCGAACTGCTATATGGGACGTGCAGGGTTGATTAACTCCGGCGGTGCTTCGGCGGGTGAGACGGATATCGCGGAGTCTGTACGAACCGCAGTGATCAATAAACGTGCGGGCGGCATGGGGCTGATTCTGGGGCGCAAAGCGTTTAAGAAGTCGCTGAAAGAGGGCGTGCAGCTGATTAATGCGGTGCAGGATGTGTATTTGTCGAAAGACGTCACCATAGCTTGATGGTGTTTGCTGTCCCCCTCCTCGGTCCTCCCCCATAAATGGAGGAGGAAGACGCTGCCATATGTTAGTTGGGGTGTTGCATGTGGCAGCGTCTCCTTCCCCCGCTTGCGGGGGAAGGCCGGGATGGGGGACAGCGATAACCCTACTTAAGGCGCCTCAAACCACTCACTATTGCGCTCGGCAATGGGCGTAATGGTTAAAATCATCTCCTGCAGATGGCGGCGCATCGCGCTTTCAGCGCCGTCAACGTCATGCGCTTTCAACGCATTAAAGATATCTTCATGCTGCTGAATCAATCTTTCTGGCGGCGACACTTCGCTCAACGTCAGGAAGCGCACGCGGTCCATGGTGGCTTTGATGTTCTCCACCGTTTCCCACGCCAGCAGGCAATTAATCCCCTCGGCAATCAGGCGATGAAACTCATCATCCAGCATTAAAAATGCCTGGCTGTCATGACGTTCAGCCGCTAAACGCTGCAGCTGCAAGTTATGCTCCAGCGCCATCAATCCTGTCGCCCCCATTTCCTGCGCGGCGCGGCGTACCACGGCAATCTCGACCGCTTCACGAATAAAGCGACCATCGGCCACACGCTGGGCGGAGATCTTGCGTACGAAGGTGCCGCGCTGCGGCAAAACCTGCACCAATCCGGCCTCAGCCAGCTTAATAAAGGCCTCGCGCACCGGCTGACGCGACACGTTAAAGCGCGCCGACACTTCCTTCTCCGACAGCAGCGAGCCCGGATGAATAACGCAGGTCACAATATCTTTACGCAGATAGCGATAGATCTGCTGATTTACCGGTTCGCTGGTGGTTATGGTATAGGCAGTCGACATGCAGCAATATCCGTATTACGGCTGGCGTGCGCCAGCCCGTTGAGAAAGGGTAAGTCTAATCAGCACACTGCGTCTGCGCTACACATTTGTTTAGCCACTTAGCCTTGTGTAACGAGGCTGTGAACCGTGGCACGCGCGCCCTGTTGCACCAGTTGTTGATACAGTTCGGTCAGGCGGGTGACAAACGCCGTTTGCTGCAGCAGATCGTCGCCGAACACCGCTTTCAGGCCGAGTAACGCCTTTACGCGGGCTGCGCCTTCTTCACTGGTAGCGACGATATCCGCCAGCTGATCTTTTAACGGATCGCGAATCTCAATCGCTTCTCCTTGCTCGTTCACGCCGCCGACGTACCGCATCCAACCGGCCACGCCCAGCAACAAGAAATCGCAGGAAGTGCCGTTGCGCAGATGCCAGCGCACGCTATCCAGCAAGCGCTGCGGCAGCTTTTGCGTGCCGTCAGTCGCAATTTGATAGGTGCGATGTTTGATGGCGCGATTCTCGTAGCGCGCAATCAGTGAATCGGCATACGCCGCGAGATCGACGCCCTGGGTGCGCAGCGTCGGCGCCTGATCCTGCAGCATCAATGCGCGTGCCGCCTGACGATAGCTGGCATCGGCCATGCAATCACTGATGTGCTCATAGCCGGCGAGGAAGCCGAGATAGGCGAGGAACGAGTGGCTACCATTCAGCATGCGCAGCTTCATCTCTTCGAACGGCAGCACGTCGCTCACCAGCTCCGCGCCGGCGTTTTCCCATGCCGGGCGTCCGTTGACGAAGTTATCTTCAATCACCCACTGGAAGAACGGCTCGGCTTCTACCGCCACCGGATCGCGGCTGCCCAGGCGTTCAGCCAGCGTGTCAAACGCCGCATCGGTCATCGCCGGGACGATGCGATCGACCATGGTTGAAGGGAAGGTGATGTGCGTCTGGATGTAGTCTGCCAGCGCAGGGCTGTAGCATTCAGCCAGTTGGGTAATCACGTTGCGCGTAACGTGGCCGTTTTCCGGCATGTTGTCGCACGACATCACGCTAAACGGCGGCAGATGACGTTCACGACGGCGGATAATCGCCGCCAGAATCAGCCCCGGTAACGAACGTGGTGCCGCTGGATTGGCGAGATCATGCACAATATCCGGATGATCGGGATTCAGTTTGCCGCTCGACGGCATGTAGCAGTAGCCTTTCTCGGTGACCGTCATTGAGACTATCGCCACATCCGGCTGACTCATCGCTTCAATGACCGCCTCAATGCCGTCGCCTTTGCCGTGCAGGGCTTGCGTCACCACGCCAATCACGCGCGTGTGTAAACTCTCATCGGCCATTTCTGTCAGCGTGTAGAGCAGATCCTGTTGACGCAGCGCCTGAATCAGCGTGCCGCTGTTGAGATTCACCTCGCAGTAGCCCCAGTCGCTGCCCTGCGCGGCCAGCTTATCGGTCGCCAGCGCCTGATGTGCGCGATGAAAAGCACCAAAGCCAATGTGCACCATGCGGGTTTTGAGTTGCGTGCGATCGTAAGCCGGACGTTGAACATCAGCGGGGAGGCGATCAAGCTCTAACATAGTCATTCCTTTTAGCAAATGGGGCGCTCAGCGCCCCATGAGAATTACACAGAAACCGGTTTGTTGTTGGCCTTAGGTTCACGAATCACCAGCAGTACCAGCAGCGCGCCGACGCCAGCAACTGCACCTGCAAGGATGAACGCACTGTCAAACTTACCGGAGTGCTGCACGATGAAACCGGTGACGACGGGGCCGATAACGCCAGACAGGCTACCAATCAGATGGATAAAGCCGCTGATGCTACCCACACGGCTTTTATGCACTACGTCCTGCACTATCGCCCAGTAAATCGCGCCGGTGATGTAGAGGAAGAAGATGGAGATCGACATCATGATCACCGCCGAGTTGACCTCTTTTATCGTACCTGCCAGCGCCACGCAAATCGCCGCTGCCGTCAGTGAAACCACCAGCACAATTTTGCGTGAAAGCAGCAGCTTACCGGTGATATTGAAAATTTTATCGGAGATCCAGCCGCCCAGCGCCAGGCCAACGAAGCCGACAATCCACGGGATCATGGTGGTGATGCTCATCGCTTTGATATCGAGGCCATGCGCCTGCACCAGATATGCCGGGAACCAGCTGAGGAAGAAGAACAGGATGTAGTTGTAGCAGAAGAAGGCGAAGGCGGTGACCAGAATGATCGGCTGGCGCAGATAGAAGCCCAGACCGTGCGCGTTGCCGCTCGGGTCGATCACGTCGGCCGGTTCTTCGGCTTTCAGTTTTTCCACTAACGCGCGCTCTTCGGCGGAGACGCGTTTGCTTTTCGCTGGGTTATCTGACGCAAAGAAGAACCACAGCGCCAGCCAGACGAAGCCAATTGCGGCGATCACCACAAACGCTGGACGCCAGCCGAATGAGAGCGCCAGATAGCCGACAATCGGCCCGGCGACAGCACCGCCCAGCGGCGAACCTGAGCTCAGTAAGCCCATCGCCGTGGCGGCCTGTTTTTTCGGGAACCAGCCGTTGATGGCTTTGTTCGCCGAGGCGGAAATCGGGCCTTCTGCCATGCCAAACAGCACGCGCAGAATCATCATTGACCAGAAGCCGGTCGCCATGGCGGTCAGGCCACAGAACAGCGACCACATGCCGACAGCGGTACCGAGCACGATAGTCGGGCCAAATTTATCGGTCGCTAAACCGCCAATAAAGTTGAACAGGGCGTAACCGAAGAAGAAGCTGCCGAAAATCATGCCGAACTGTTCGGCGTTGATCATCAGGTCTTTTTCCACCAAAGGGACAGTCAAAGAGAGGGCGATACGATCAAGATAGTTGATCATAAACACCAGGAACAACAGCAGTACGAGGGTCCAGCGCAGGTTCTTAAACATAGAAACTCCGTCATCGTCTTTTTTATAGTAATAATGCCGGCGGGTAAGTGACCGGCATGGGGACACCTGGTGTGTGGGTTAACTTAACCCATTTGTAGGATCACTTTGCAGCAGGTGCGGGGATCTTTTTCGAACAGCGTCATCGCTTGCTCCACCTCCGCCAGCGGGAAATAGTGCGTCACCAGTTTCTCTGGCTGGATCTGCCCCTGTTCCATCCACTCAATCACCTGCGGGAAGCGATTGCTGTTGAGACGTGAGGTGAACAGCGACAGCTCTTTGCTGGTGAGACTCTGCTGCGTGATGCTGCACGGTTCGCCGGAGAAACCCAGCAGGCCAATGCGCGCCGCTGGCGAGGCGAGGGCGGCGGCTTCAGCCAGAATGGCAGGGTGGCAGGCGGCATCAATAATCAGCGTGGGTTGTACACCTTCCAGCTGCGCGGCTAAGGGAATCTCGCTGTTATTGAATACGCGATCGGCTCCGTTCTCCTGCGCCAGCGCCAAACGTTCTGGCAGGCGATCCACCACTAACACCTGCTCGACGCCGTACACACCTTTCAGCACCTGAATGGCGGTAAGACCCATCGGGCCGGCACCGTAAATCAGCGCCACATCGTTTGGCTGTGGTTTGAGAAAGGCGGTGATGTTGGCCGCGATGGTGAAGGGTTCAACCATGCTGGCAAGCTTGTCAGAAATACTATTTGGCAGGCGGAAGGCATTTTTCGCCGGCGCCACGGCATATTCGCTAAAGCCGCCGTCGCGGTGCACGCCGATCACCTGCAACTCTTTGCAGACGTTGGGGCGACCAATTGAGCAGGGATAGCAGTGACCGCAGCTGACTACCGGATCAACCGCCACGCGCTCACCGATGCGGCTGGCGGCGACGTCATCGCCGACCGCATCAATCAGGCCGAAAAATTCATGACCAATCACGCGCGGATATTTAGCGAAAGGATTGTGACCGTGCCAGATATGCACATCGGAACCGCAGATGCTGGCAAACTGCACCTTCACGCGGACTTCACCTGCAGCGGGCTGCGGCAGCGGACGCTCTGCCAACACCAATTCACCCGGTTGTTCAATCACCACACTTTTCATCATCTACTCCTTGCCTGCTGCCTTCTTGATAAGCTGAGCAGGCTTTAGCGGGAATGCAATGATGAAAAAATACGCGCACTAATACTACCATACAAGTCGGCGTTACAGAGTTGTGAAGAGAATCACAGAGCGGGAATTATGAAGGGATGATTGCAGAAGGTAAGTTGTTCCAGCGCTCAGGAACTAGTTTGGAGGGTTGCCATTTATAACAACCGCGATATCAGGTCACCATCAATGGCGACCCTACAAAAGACAAAACCCGCTCAGGTTTCCCTGAGCGGGTTTTTAAATTTGGCTCCTCTGACTGGACTCGAACCAGTGACATACGGATTAACAGTCCGCCGTTCTACCGACTGAACTACAGAGGAATCGTTTGAACGGGGCGCATATTAACGAGCGGGCTTCTGCTTGTCAAAACTCTTTTTCACAATTCTTACTGACTGCTGAATAAAGCGTCAATTGCCTGCTGTGCATGAGTTTCAAGTCGCTAAACCAGCGGCTCTACAGCCATTTTCGTGATGAAGATCACCAACTCTATGCAAAATTACATTCTGATTTGTCGTTTTTGTCAGATACCTCGCATGTATGATCACAGATATTTCATTTCGCCGTTGTCGCGCTGAAAAGCGAAACATATATTCCAGATCACTCGTTACCCGAATGCAGGAATAGTCATGAACAAAGTCAGAATCGGTATGATCGGCAGTGGATATATTGGTCGTTGTCACGCAATTGCTTACGCTCAGGCACCCACGGTTTTTGCCCTGAAAGGTGAAATCGTGCGTGAAATGCTGGCGGAAGTGAATCCTGAGCTGGCGGCAAAACAGGCAGCCACCTTTGGCTTTGCGCGATCCACCGGCGACTGGCGTGAGCTGGTGCGCGATCCTAACATCGACGTGGTCGATATCTGCGCACCTAACTTCCTGCACAAAGAGATGGCGTTAGAAGCGATTCGCAACGGCAAGCATGTCTACTCTGAGAAGCCGCTGTCACTGTCGGTAGCGGATGCCGAAGAGATGGTGCAAGCCGCGCAGCTGGCCGGCGTGAAAACGTTGGTCGGCTTCAACTACATGAAAAACCCCACCAGCCAGTTGGCGCGTGAGATCATCGCTCGGGGCGAAATCGGCGACGTGGTGCATTTTTATGGCACGCACAACGAAGATTATCTGGCGCGTCCGGAAACCCCGCTCGACTGGCACTGCCAGAAAGCGCTGGCGGGATTAGGCGCGCTGGGCGACCTGGCCGCGCACATTGTGAATATGGCGCATTATCTGGTCGGCGATATTGAAGAAGTCAGCGGCGATATGATGACGGTGATTAAGGAGCGTCCGGATCCGAAGGAGACTTCGCGCCTGCTGCCGGTAGAAAACGAAGATCAGGCTAGCGCCTTGCTGCGTTTTAAAAATGGCGCGCACGGCGTGTTTGAAACCTCGCGCATCGCCTGCGGCAGCAAAATGGGTCTGACTTATGTGGTGACCGGCACCAAAGGCACGCTGCGCTATACCCAGGAACGCATGGCCGAGCTGGAGCTGTATATCCATGATGAACCGGCAGGGCGCCAGGGTTTCAAAACCATTTTGACCGGTCCGGCGCATCCGGATTACGCCAATTTCTGCGTGTCAGCCGGGCACGGCATCGGCTTCAACGATCAGAAAACTGTTGAGATCCGCGATTTGATTAACGGCATCGCTGCCGGTGACCGCATGTGGCCGGACTTTGCCGAAGGTTTGCAGGTGCAGAAAGTATTGGAAGCGGTGGCGGTTTCCGCACTGGAACGTCGCTGGATGAAGGTGTAGAAAACCAGCCGCTGCACATCGTTCAATGTGCACCCTACGTAGGGTCGCCATTTATGGCGTAATGCTCGTCAGATAAGCAGCGCACTGGCTCCGCAGGGGTTCCGCCCGCTAAGCGTATGGCAGTTTCAGAATGTGTGAAGCCGGCGGCCGGGCTAAGGTCCGAAGGCGCGGACCTTAGCAATCCGCGCCTGCGCCGTCCTC